>JBKHDT010000009.1:0-58809 GCA_046541195.1 Halothiobacillaceae bacterium
TCCGGTTCCGGCTCGCCCCCTCCGTTGTTTCCACCGCCATTTCCACCGGTGCCGTGCCCCGCAGAGGCCAGGATCAGCGCACGGGATGTGGCGGTAAATACAGAAGACAAGCCCGGCTCGGTGCGCATGTTGACCCGGACTGATACCACGTCGTCCCAGTCGGCAACCGAGGCAGCCGGCTCGTAATCACTTTCACCAACCCAGCCGGAGGCATTGACCGAACCATACTCAAAACCGGTGTTATCCAGGTTGAAGCCTTCGGTGAGGATCTCGTCATTGCTGTCGTTTTCGCAACGCAGCACACCAACTTCCTCCCCATCCACCTCCTCGAGGTCGAAATAAAAGCGGTTGGTCACCGTCCCCGGCGTTGTATTTCCCAGGCAGTCGGGGGTATCCGCATCCCGCTGCACGGTTATCTCCAAACTGTCATCCGTGCTCGCGTCCTCGATCTGGATGGTATTGCGAAGAACCCTGGATATGGTGTGAGCGGAATACCGGAACGCTTCCTGCGTATTGTCCAGCTGTCGCTTCTCGGCGGCCGACTGCTGGTTGGCTACAAAGATTCCGATCACCCCGCCCACGATAAACAACCCAAGCACCATGCCGATCATCAGCTCGATCAGCGTGACGCCTGTTTGCCGCGGATTGTGATACCTGGCTGTCATCAGACAATTCCTCTGGCTTTTCAATAACGCACCATAATCAACCACGGTCACGACCCTGAACCGCACTCGATTTCGGGAATGATGGTCGTGTAGACAAACTCGGTCTTGACCGGGTTGCCATCCGCATCAAGGTCAAGACGTGGATCTTCCCATTCAATTACGATCTCGTATTCCGGCGGCGCGCTTCCGGACACTTCCTCGATGGTGCCGTTCCACTCGGCCATCCCGACGGTATTGTCCAGGTGCGCTGCACGCCAGTCCTCCTCGATATCAGCCAGAACACCGGAATCCGAAAGACCGCAGACCCCGGCCCAGAGCCGCTCGACGGCATCGTTGGCCTGGTTGATCGCCACGCTGCGCTGGTAGCTATTGTGCGAGTACTGCAGGGACTTGACCTGCAATGCGGCAATCGAGAGCAAACCAAACGACAGGATGACCACCGAAATCATCGCCTCAAGCAGGCTGAAGCCGCGCTGCTGCGGGACCAAAACAGGGGTCTTGCGTAAACGATTCAACTGCATGCTTCCTCCTCGACGCGCGAATTACCGACGCCACGCACGCAGACCCAGCGGGACTTGTCGCCCGACTGGACCTCGAGAGATATCGCGCCACCATCCACCGTCCCGGTGGCGGTAAAATCGATCTGCGTGATGGCGCTCCCCCCGGAATCAAGTACCGACACGGTCACGTTGGAGGGGGCGTTGACCTCGGCGACAAGCTCGTCATCGTCGACGTCCAGGATCTGCCAGCCGTCGGCCCAGTCGGAGCCACAGTCGGTCGCGTGGTCCGGGTCTCGGGGGCAGAACCTGAATACCCGGGCCTTCTCGACCGCAGCGCTTCGGGTCATCTTCAGGTGATAGAGCAAATCATTGGCGGTGCTGACCGCCCGGTTTTCCTGGATCGTGCCCAAAAAACTCGGGACGCCGACACCAAGCAACACGACCAGTACCGCGATGGTGAACATCAGCTCCAGCAGGGTCAGACCCTTCTGGCAGCCTCTGAAAAAATTGCCTTGCCCTGTCATCGGTGTGACCCGTCCATCAGTTCCAGCACTCGGCCGGCGTTTCCGGTGTGCCCAACCCGAGATGACTGTAGGTCATCGTTCCGCAGGTATCGTCGTCCTGGCCGCCGACGGCGTTCGGGGTCGCGGTAATCGTGTAACTGTTCGCCGTTTCCTGCAGCGTGATGTCGTAGCGATCGGTATCCTCCGCCGTTCCGCAGTCCTCGTAGCTGCTGTCCTGGATGTAGCACCGTTCCATTTCCTGGGCGAGCTCCAGCATTTTGGCCTTGGCATCGGCCCGGTGGGTCTTGCGCATGTACTCGTTGTAGGCCGGCAGGGCGATGGCCGCCAGGATGCCAACGATCACGACAACGATCATGAGCTCGATCAGCGTAAAACCTCTGGATCGGTTGCGGGGTACCACGGTTCGGTCGCTCCTGTTCTGTTTAATGGGTCGGCACGTCATCCAGGCTGCCGGACCGGGTCCGGGGTTCTGCCTCGCGCAGAGAGCCTGGCTACTTAACCATACGACAACCAGGGGCTCCGGGCGCGCGGACAGACAAGGCAAGCCGTCAAGCGGTCAGTTTTGCCGGACAAGCGGTTGACCGAACGACCATCGTCCGCAACCAGCGGCAGACCGCACGGCTGGTCTGGAAATTCTTCGGGGTCGGTGTTGGTCATGAACCTGATTGATCGCCCGAAACAATCTTTCATTTAACAGCCGGCATGCCGTCGGAGACACTTTGTTAGCCAGCTAACAATCAGGATGCGTCCGACCGGCCCGGGTACGAAGCTGCCCCGCTTCGGTCGGACGCAACGCAACCGGCCCGATGGCCGGTCGCCACCGGCATGACCCACATTGAAGGAGCAACACAATGAACGCCCGCGCCCTTTTTCTCTTCGCAAGCCTTGGCGTGTTTTCGATCCTTGGCGGACCAGTCCAGGCGGCCGAGAAGCCCGCGTACGATGACGCAGCGGCCCTGCAGGGTGTCGATGAGGCCCGGGGGGTTTTCCTGATCGATTTCACCGACCCGGAAACCACCGCCTTTTATCTCAACATCATCCGGGGCACCCATGCCAATTTTGTCGACCAGGGACTTGATCCCGAACTGGTGCTGGTATTCATCGGGCCAACCGTCAAGTTTCTGACCACAAATCCCGACGACGATCTCGCATTCGATCACACTGATGCGCTGTCAAGGATTGGAGACGAGATCCGGGAACTGGACCGGCTTGGGGTCCGGATGGAGGTCTGTGCGGTTGCGACCGAGGTCTTTGGTGTCGACAACGATGAACTGCATGCGGGCCTGGAAATCACCCGCGACGGGTTCGTGTCCCTGATCGGCTGGCAGACGCAGGGGTACAAACTGATCCCGCTGTTCTCGTTCAACTGATCCGTCGAACGGCACAAACCGGGTTTACCTGTCCGAATCGTCGCTCAGGTGCCCCGCCCACCACCCGATCCGACCCTTGCCGCGCCGTTGTTGCAGGTGGCCGTCTCGACGGGCGATCAGCCAGTGCCTGATGCGGGTTTGCCTTGTCAGGCATGCGTCGCAGCAGGTTGCCTTGCCCGCTGGCCGAGGGCCTAAGGCATAACAGGAAGTGATCCATGGCTTGAAAAAATCGATCCATTAGCTGAAAATCAGAATCATCGAATTTTCTGATAGACGGAGATGAAACGATGCGCAAGCTGATACTGACGGCAATTCTGGGTCTGTCCCTGCTCTCCCCCGTGTACGCCGAGGACATGGGCGTGACGCCCCAGGAAGTCTGGGAAATGGTCCAGGAAAAGGGGGACGAGTTCCTCTTCATTGACGTGCGTGACCCGGTCGAGATCATGTTCGTGGGCAACACCGACGCCGTTCACACCAATATTCCCTTCCTGATCGTAAACCGGAACAAGTGGGATTCGGAAAAGAACCGCTTTGACCCGGAGCGCAACCCGAACTTCGTGAAGGAAGTCGAGGCCGCTCTTGAAGCGCGTGGTCTGACGAAGGATGCGGTCATTGTGACCATGTGCCGCTCGGGTAGCGAGCGCGGTGAACCGTCGGCCAGGTTCCTGCGCGAGAACGGCTTCCCCAATGCCAAGTTCGTGATCAACGGGTTCCAGGGCGGGACCGTCAAGGAAGGCGAGCACGCGGGCTTCCGGGTCAAGAACGGCTGGCAGAACAGCGACTTGCCGTGGAGCATGAAAATGAACCCGGACAAGATCTACCGCTCGGATCGCTGATCGCCGCTCCGGGCTGAAGATCAAACCTGGACCCCGCCAAATGGCGGGGTCTTTTCGTCTGACTTGTTGCGCGGAGCGAAGAGACCGGTTCAGCCGCTCCAGATCAGCACGGCAAGCAGCAGGACCATGCCGGCCCAAAGCACCACGAAATGACGCCAGAGCCTGAGTCGGCCTTCCTGGGCGAGCAGCCGGTGCATCCACGCGCAAAGCCATCGGGTGCAATCACGAACGGCATTCCAAAGCCGGGCCTGCCCGGTGTCGAACCGCTGGCCGAGGCTGGCAAAAATGCGTCCGAGCACGTGCCAGACGCGGTCGAAAACCACCAGCACGTCGCCCTCCGGCCAGGCAGGAAGCCAATGGACCGGCAGACGTCGAAGGCGGTGGAGGACCAGGTAGACCAGCAGTGCAAGGGCAGCCGGCCAGAGCGATTGCAGCAACTTGCCTGGCTCCAGCTGGCCCCAGACAAGATCCGGCTTTGGCCACCACCAGAGCAGCCCCTGACCCAGCAGTATCAGCATTGCCCAGCTGCCGAGCGTCCAGGGATCATCCCGCGCCGCCGCAGGGATCGGCCGGGGCAGTTGACGGAAAAAGTGCAGCATCAGCCAGAATGTGCCCATGCCGGCGACGATCAGCAAGAGCTCAAGCCACGGGCCGCCAACGAACAACTGTTCCTTGAGCACGGACTTGGCCAACATGCCGCTGGTCATCGGCATGGCAGCCAGCGCCAGCGCCGGCAACCACAGCAACCCGCGCAGTAAAACCGGGTGCCGGGTGTGCATGCTCAATCCGACCCCCAAAAACAGGGCGCTCTTTGCCAGCCCGTGATGCAGCGCAAAAAGGAGGATGGCCATCAGCAGCATTCCGGCCCCGCCATCTGCGGCCAGCCAGAGCCCGACCCCGGCAGTCAGCCAACCCATCTGGCTGATGCTCGAGTAGGCCAGGATCGTCTTTGGTCTGGACTGCGCGAGCCCAACCACGACCCCGAAGAACATCGCGAACACGCCCGCGGCAACAAACGCCATGCCCCATTCGGGCATGGGCAGCTCGCCGGGCAGAAATCTCAGCCAGCCGAGCACCCCTGCCTTGAGCATCACCCCGGAAAGGACCGCGCTGGCCGGGACCGGCGCAGCAGGATGCGCCAGCGGCAACCACATGTGCAGCATGGGCACCCCGACCTTGATGCCGAACCCGACAAACAGCAACACAACGGTCGCGGCATCGACCGGCGTCCCCGCCAGGGTGCCAAAATCCGCAGCGCCGGCATCGGCCACACGCCTGATCAGACCCGCGAGTATGGCCATCTCGCCGGCGAGTGCCATCACGAGGTACACCCGTCCGGCGCGCAGGGCTTCCGGCTTGCCCGAATCCACGACCAGCCCCCAGGCGGCAAGGCTCATCAGGGTGAAGCCGAGATAGAAGCTCACCGCATCGCCGGCGAGCACCCACAGCAGGTTGCCGGTCATCGTGAGCAGCCAGAACAGCACCCGTTGCGCACCCCGGGCCTGGGATCTGGACCCGTCACGCCAGACAAACACCGAAGCGACCAACCAGGCCAGTGACGTCAGGGCGAGCAGGACGCGCCCTGCCGAATCCAGCGCGAGCGTCACGCCGGTCAGCACGCCCGGCAGCGCAATCGAAGCGTCCTGCGGGCCGGCCAGCCAAAGCAACAGCGCGGGCAGAATGCCGGCCGGAGCCAGCCAGCCGGCGCGGGCACGCAGGTTCGGCAGCGCCAGCAGCATGGCCAGCAGCAACGGCCAGATCACCACCAGAATCAGGCTCATGGCCAGAACTCCCGTTGGACGATCAGTCGAACCCATTCCTGCGGACTGAATGCGGTGCCGGCAAACAGCCCGGTCAGCAAAGACGCCAGTGCGGTCAGGAACATCGGCATGACCAGCGCCAGGGGCCAGCACAATCGGCGCGGTTGCGGCCATTGCGCCGGGCGCTCGCCAAACCAGCCGGCATAGACCATGGGCAGGAAGTAGGCCGCGTTGAGCAGGCTCGAGAGCACCAGAACCCCGAGAACCCAGTCGGCCCCGACCTCCACGGCACCCGTGCCCAGGTACCACTTGCTCATGAATCCAGCCAGCGGCGGCAGGCCGATCATCCCCATCGCGGCCACGGTGAACGCGAGCATGGTGCCCGGCATCACCCGCCCGATCCCGCGCATTTGCTCCACCCGATGCACGCCGAGCCGTTCAGCCATGATCCCGGCCGCGAAGAACAGCGTGATTTTCATCAGGCCCTGATGGACCAGGTGGACCAGCCCGCCGACCGCGGCGACCGGACCGGCCAGGGCCACGCCCAGGATAATGTACGAGACCTGGCTTACGGTCGAATACGCCAGCCGCTGCTTGATGCCGGAGCTCGTCAGCGCCCGGACCGAGCCGTAGATGATGGTCAGCACCGCCAGGGCCAGCAACAGCCGATCCATGCCCAACCGGACCGTCAGCTCGATGCCGAACACCTCGTAGACCACCCGAATGATTCCGTAGGCGCCGGCCTTGACCACCGCGACTGCATGCAGCAGGGCAGAAACCGGAGCCGGCGCCACCATCGCGCAAGGCAGCCAGGAATGCAGCGGAACCAGGGCGGCCTTGACCCCCATGCCCGCAAGCAGCAGCACGAAAATCCCGACCAGCAGGCCATCAGGCAGCCCCGCACCCTGAAGGTATCCGCCCGGCAGGAAATCGGGACTACCTGCCAGCAGGTGCAGCGCGACCGCTGCCGGCAACAGCAGCGCCCCCCCCGCCAGCGTATACGCCAGGTAGATCCGACCGCCCGCCAGCGCGGCTGGCGTGCCGCGATGGACCACCAGCGGCCAGGTCGCGAGCGTCAGCAGCTCGTAGAACAGCACAAACGTGAACAGGTTGCCGGCCATGGCGATGCCGGCCGTGGCGCTGACACAAAGGCTGAAGAACCCGAAGAACCGACTTCGGTCCGGCGCGTGCTCAAGGTAGCCGATCGCATAAATGGTCGTGACCAGCCAGAGCAGCGCCGAGAGGGTCAGAAACAGCAGGGCAAGCTCATCGACGACCAGTACAAGCTCCAGCCCCGGCAGGACCGCCCAGGCAAAACGATAATCCATGCCATCGCGCACCTGCCAGACCAGGTGAATCACCAGAATCAGCTTCAGCGCCGCGCCACCGAGGTTCAGCGCGGTGCGCGCAATCATCCGGGACTCGGACAGCAGGAAGATCACCACGGCCGTGGCCAGTGAAATGCCGAGGATCAGCAGGGGAAGCCACTCAGTCATAAGTCCCCGCGTCCGGATCGATTCCGGCCAGCCCGGTCCCGGCACCCAGGCCGAGGGCCACGGTCAGCAGGGCCAAAGCCAGCGTGGCCCAACGCATGAGGGCCGGGACCGGCAGGATGGCACCCGGCGCCGGGTCCTGCTCCCTTGCCGAAAACCCCGTCGCCAGCACCCTGAACGTATAGGCCGCCGCAAGAAGCCCGCCCAGGAGCACCACGACCGCCACCGACCATGCATCAAGGGCCATCGCGTTTTCGAGCATCAGCCACTTGGCAAGAAATCCTCCGGTGATTGGCAGCCCCGCGAGACTCGCCCCGGCAATGCCGAACGCGAAAAGACTCATCCGGTCACGATCCATCACCGGCCCTAGCGCGGCGATCCCGTCCTCGCCGCCGGCACCGCGCTGGAAATTGCCCGCGGCCAGGAACATCGTCGCCTTGGCCGCGGCATGAGCCAGCAGGAACAGCACCATGGCAGACCAGATCGCCGGATTGTCTGCATGGGCGGCCAACAGGCCCAGCAGCAGCCCCAGATAACCAAGCTGCGCCACGGTGGACCAAGCCACGAGCAACTTGAGCCGCGGTGTCGTCAGCGCCTGCAATCCACCCCAGAACACGGCGGCCGCGCCGGCCAGGAGGAAAAGCACACCCACGCGCTCCAGCGGCAGGTTCGCGAACACTTCACCAAAAAGCCTCAACAGCAGGTAGAAGGACGCCTTGACGACCAGCGCCGACAGCAACGCGCTGACCGCCGCCGGTGCCGCACCATGCGCGGGCGGCAACCACGAATGCAGGGGAAACAGCGCCGTCTTGGCCATGAGTCCGGCCGTCATCAGCGCCAGGGCAATGGCCGTGGCCCAGTCCGCACGCAGGCTGGTCGCGAGCAGGGCCATGTCCAGCGTGCCCTGCAACCCGTACACGATCGCCACACCCATCAGGTAGCCCAGCGACCCCATGAGACTGACCAGCAGGTAGCGCATCGCACCCTGCAAGGCGGCCGCCTTGCCCGAGAGCGTCACCAGGGCCACCGCCGACAGCCCGATGATCTCCAGCCCCACGTAGAGGTTGAACAGGTCGTCCGACAGGTAGAGGGCGTTCATGCCCGCCCACAACATCATCCAGACCGGCCAGAACGCGCCCTTTGACAGCGCCCGATCCGCCGAGGCATACACGCTGATGGCCGCCCCCACCACGGCGGTCATCAAGATCATGACCAGCGACAAGCGGTCCATCGACAGCACGATGCCCAGAGGCGCCGACCAGCCCCCCAGCGGTTGATGCCATCCGACGCTTGCGGGCATGAGCAGCGCAGCAGCCAGGGTAACCAGGGTGCCCAGGACGCCCCACAGCCGACGCCGCGGACGATCCGCAAACGAAAAGACCGCAGCAAGCAGGGGCAAGGCAGCCAGCCAGACAGGACTCACCGCATGTGCTCTCCCGGCTCGTCATCCACCGAAGCCCTGCCGGTCGCTGCAGCCACCCGGCGCAACAAGGCCAGCGCAAAGGCCGTTGCGCTGACGGCAACCACGATGCCGGTCAGCACCATGGCCTGCGGCACGGGGTCCGCCGGCTCCGAACGCGCCGCAAGGGCGAGCAGAACCATGAACACGCCGGCCCCCATGACATTCAAGGCCAAAACCTGACGCAGCAGGTGACCGGCACTGCCCAGCGCCACCAGCCCCGAGACAAACAGCAGCGCCCCGGTCAACAGGTAGAGGACAACAGACGCAGTCATGTCCGCAGCACCCCCGAACCGCCGAACAGGGCCGCCAGGGCCACAGCGATGGACAGCGAGGCCAGGACCTCGATCAGCAGAATGATCACACCGGCCCAGGCAGTCGGCCATCCGAGAAACGGCAGGCCCGCGAGGGTGACCGCGAGGCCAAGCAGCAGGAAGCCGAGCACCCCGATGACTGCCAGCCAGCGCCGCGCGGCCATCGCAACGCCAGCGAGCGGATCCCGACCGGACAGCCGCAACAGCACCAGCGCCGCGGCCAGTACCGCGCCGGCCTGGAAGGCACCGCCGGGGGCGTGGGCACCGAGCCACAAAAGATAGCCCGCGACCAGCACCAGCAACGGCACCAGCAGCCCGATGCTGCCCGCCAGAACCGGGCCTTGCACCGACTTCATCGGCAGGTTCGACTCATCCGGCAAAGAGAGTGCTGCGGCAACCACCAGCATCACCACGGCCAGTTCCAGCAAGGTGTCCCAGGCCCGATAGTTCAGCAGCACCGCCGTGACCGGATGCGTCACGCCGGTTTGATCGAGGTTCGCCAGAACCTCGGGCGCAAGGCCGGACTCGATGCTCGGCAAGGCGAGGACCGCAAGCAGCAGGGCGGGCGCAAGCAGCCAGAACACGAGCAAGGCCGCATGGGGAACCTGCCAAACCGGCCGTCGCGATGCCGAAGACCGGCCCGGCGGCGCGCCGCCGCCCCTCGACCGCCGACGCAGGTGCGCGAGTGCGGCCAGAAACAGGGCGCCCGTGAGTCCCGAACCAATGGCGACTTCCGCCAGTGCCACGTCGGGCGCGGCCAGCCGAACCCAGGCCAGGGCCACCAGAATTCCAAACACGATGAACAGCACGACTGCCTGGAACAGGTCGGCCACGCTCAGCAACCGCCACGCCAGCGCCACCATGCCCAGACAAAGCAACAAATCGAGCATGATCCACAGGCCGTTCACGGTTCCCGCTCCTGATCGGCACGCTGGCCGATCACATGGCTGGCCGTGGCACCGGCGACCAGCACCAGCAGCCAGATCAGGAGCAGGCGCAACACCTCGGCGACCGACGGTGCCAGAAACATGAGCCCGATGACCACCAGCCCCAGTCCGAGATTGTCCGCCTTGGTCAGGGCATGCAGCCGGGAGAGCGTATCGGGAAAACGCAGCAGGCCCACGGTGCCGGCCACAAAGAACAGCACGCCGGCACTGATCAGAACCAGGGCGACTGCTTCGGCGATCATCCGCGTCTTCCCTCGCCTCTTGAGCCGGAAAGCCCGCGCTGACGGACAAAGGCCACACTGGCCACCATCGACACGAGCGCGAGCACCAGGGCCACGTCCTGAAGCGCCCGATTGCCGGAAACCTGCCCGAGCAGGAGAAGGATGGCGACCCCGGTGGTCCCCATCAGCTGGGCTGCAAGCATCCGGTCAGCCTGGCGCGGCCCGACGGCAACGCGCCAGAGCCCCACAAGAATCGTGACCACCAGCACCAGAACACAGGCAAGCAACCAGGCGTTCACGAGTCCTTCCTGACCAGGGCCGCAATTCTCGATTCGAGCGCCGCGATGTCCGAGTGGGCCGCAAGCCCGAAATCAAGCAGGTGGACACGCAGGTTCTTTCCTTTGACGCCGACGACCAGCGTGCCGGGCAACAGCCCGATACAGGCAATGAACAGCGTACGCCACGGCCCTTCGGGCAGCCGGGTGTGGTAGTCCAGGAATCCGGGCCGGACCCGCTGGCCAGGCCATAGCGCCCGGCCGGCCACGTCGATTCCCGCCAGGATCGAACGTCCGAAAAAATGCAGCAGGAACGCCGGCAAGGCCCTCAGGCGCATCCGTGTCCCGGCGGCTGCCTTGTGCCGGGTGAACCACCCCGCGGCCAGAACCGCCGCGAAAGCGCCGATGCTCCAGGCCACGACCGGATCACCACCGCGGCCCGCGACCAGGATGGCCCAGACCAGCAGCAGCAACACGATACCCGGCAGCATCCGCCGCAAACGCCGCACTGACGGTCACCGACCGCGCATGGACGAGCTGCCCATCCGGTACTCAGGGGAAATTGACATGGGCGTGCACCTGGCCGCGCGCGGGCACGTCGACCGAGAAGCTGCGCGTCTCGCCGCGAAAACTTGCCTCGCCGGCATACCGGCCGTCTGGAAGGTCCACGTACATCAGGGGGCCATCACTGCCGGCCTGGAACACCGGTTCTCCGGCGGAGTGCGTCAGACGAACCTGTACGTCCGACACGAATTCGCCCCGGGCGCCGCGGGAAAATTCCAGCCGCAATGGAAAGTCGGCACCCGCTTCGGCCAGCCAGGCGCGCTCGGCCACCCCGAATCCGCCTGTCAGGTAGCTCATGCCCTCATCGGTGCTCTTTGCGGCAAGCGTGACCTGTTCAATCTCCGCCTCGGTGGCGGGCTGCCGCTCGGCTTCAGCGATCGGCTCCCAGTCGGGTGACTGCCAGGGTTGTGCTTCGTCGGCATGTGCCAGCGACACGCTCAGCGCCATCGCTGCGAAAAACACGACTGATCGGATTTTCATGACTTAGCTAGCCTCCTTCTATGGTCTGTGCAGAACGCGGCAAGCCCTTGCCCGGCCGCACGGGAACACGGCGCTGCCCTCCTGAGCACCGGCGCACCCGGCACGGCCTGTCAATGGACTGCCCGAACCCATGGCTCGATGCCCGGTCGGGTCAACCGGAGACGGGCCATGGACCGAGATTGGGACCTGAGCGCGCCGTTTTCAAGTTCAGGCGAGCAGTGCCAGCGCGCCCTGGAGCACCGCCAGGGCAAGAATCCCCGCCAGCACGTCATCGATCATGATCCCGAAGCCCCCGTCGACGTGGCGGTCCAGCCAGCGAATCGGCCAGGGCTTGAGAATGTCGAAAAACCGAAACAGCAGAAAGCCCGCCAGCAGCGTCCAGGGCGTGACCGGCACCCAGAGAAAAGTGATCATCACCCCCACGATCTCGTCCCAGACGATCCCGCCGTGGTCATGGACACCGAGTTTTTCCGAGGCCCGGCCACAAAGCCACACGCCGACCGCGAAAAACAGCGTCACGGCCAGCAGGGCAAGCCAGGGCGAAAACGGCGCGAGCAGGAGCACAAAGGGCAGTCCGGCCAGGGTACCAACCGTGCCCGGTGCCCGCGGCGACAGGCCGGTGCCGAACCCGAAGGCAAAAAACAGCACCGGATCGCGCAGCACCCGTCCCGCGGTACCGGCATCGGGCGAACCCGCGGGCGATCTAGGCGAAATGGTCATGCCCGGCGCGCTCCAGAGTCAGCGGGTGCATGTCGTGACGCAGCAATTCCAGGCCAGGTTCCCCGGTGATCGTGCCGATCACCTTGAAGTCCAGCCGCGTGCGCAGTGCCTCCACGCGCGCGGGTGGCAGGGTGAACAGCAGCTCGTAGTCGTCTCCGGAGGACACGGGCAGCGCCCACTGGCGGTCGCGCCACCGGGTCGTCGGACCAAACTGGCGAATCATCGCGTCGGATATCGGCAGGTCGGCCAGATAGACACGCGCCCCGGTTCCGCTTCGCGCCAGCAGGTGCCCCAGGTCCGCCGCCAGGCCATCGGACACATCGATGGCCGCCGTGGCAAAGTCACGCAGCAGGATTCCTTCTTCGATTCGGGGCGTCGGCCGGTTCATGCGGACCAGGGCGTGTTGCCGCACCGCCTCGTCCACCGGCTCCAGGCTGCCCGTACAGATCGCCAGGCCCATTCCGGCATCGCCGAGGGTGCCGGTCACCGCCAGCAGGTCCCCCGGCCGCGCCCCGTCACGCCGCAATATCGAACCGGGCGCAGCCGTCCCCATGGCAGTCACGGTGATCGACAGATCACCCCGGGTCGTGTCCCCGCCGACCAGACAAACCGATGCCTGTTCGGCCAGGGTGTAGAATCCCTCGGAGAACTCGTCCAGCCAGGCGGTGTCGACCTGCGGGAGGGAGAGCGCCAGCGTCACCCAGCGCGGCACCGAACCCATTGCGGCCAGGTCAGAGAGATTGACGGCCAGCACCTTGTGACCGATCGACCTGGGGTCTGCATCCGCCAAAAAATGTCGACCGCCGATTGACGTGTCGCAGCTGACGACCAGCCGTTCACCCGGTGGCGGGACGAGTACCGCTGCATCATCCCCCACGGAAAGGGACACGTCTGCCCGCGCGCAGGGGCGGGAAAAATAACGCTCGATCAGCGAAAACTCGTTCACAGAACCCTGTTCCTGCCTGAAAGCCCCAAAAGCGGCGGGGCGGGGATGACGCCCGATCATAACAGTTCAAGGCCACGATTCGAGATGACCATACCCAGATCCCACCGCACAACCCAGGCAACCCTTGCGCGGCCGGCCGGTGCAGCCCCACGCCCGACAGGGCGCCGGGCCGCCTGCGCGGGCATTTTCCGGCGGCACCGGACCGCCTGCACCTGCTGCCCCGGCCTGGGCACGACCTCCGTGAACACCCCGCGTTTTTGGATGTTCCGGCGGGCATGGCCATTCCTTCTCTGTCTGGCGCTCATGTTTTCGGGTGCTGCGCCGGCGTCGGCCGATGCCGGGGACAAACCGGTTCTGGCGGTAACCTTCGAGAATGCCAAGGGCGAAAAAGGACGCCTGTTCCTGAACGGCAAGGGACTGAGCCGGGTGGAGCTGGACAGGCATCATGCACACTACCTGCTTCTGGATCTGAAGCGGCCGGAAGCCTGGATGGTGGACATGGGCAGACGGCAGGTCACTTCCGGGCAGGCGTTGTTGTTCTCCGGAACCCACGTTCCTTTGAGCGTGGTCGACGAAGGCGAGGGCCCTGAACGACTGGATGCCGGAACGCGCCGGTTTTCGGTACGCGACATGGACGGCCGGCACTGTGCCAGCTACCTGGTTTCCCCGTCGCTGCCGGCCCGGGACGAACGCCTTCGGCAAACCGGGCAATTCCTGTCCCGCCTGGCCGTCTCGCCCCGCGAGATCCTTCCGGCGCTCGGTCCACTCGCCGGCGGCCTGATCAGCAGTTGCGTGCGCGCCGAACTGGATGCCCTGCCCCAGCTGGTGACGGCGGGGCTGCCGGTGGAGCGGGCCAACGCAAAGGGAAAGGTGACGTTTCGCGTCAGCGACGTGACCGAACGGGACGCCCTCGATCAATGCCTGCTGACGCTTCCAGCCGGGTACGCCGTGCGCACACCGGCCCAGGTCGCCCTCGAGGCAATTCGGGTGCGCCTGTTTGGGAAGGACAGCCCAAAGACCGATGAGCTCCGCCTTGACCAGTGCCCACCTTAGAAGATCGGGGCCCAGCGGGCGCGGACCCCATGCTGCGCACCAGGCGCGTGCAGGCAATCGGCCGGACGATCGCCCGCGCGGCGCGTGCCGTCAACCGCGGCGGCGCTTGCCCTGCATCTCGCGGGTTTCCCCGGGACGCAACTGCTGGGCCATCCGGTCCAGCACGCCGTTGACGAACCGGTGCCCATCGGTGGCGCCGAACACCTTGGCCAGCTCGATGCACTCGTTGAGGATCACCGGCCAGGGAATGTCCGGGCAATCGCGCAACTCGAACACACCCAGACGCAGAATCGCGCGTTCGACCGGATCAAGCTCCACCACGGGGCGGCTGAGTACCGGCGCAAACAGCGCGTCCAGCGCCTCCCCGTCCGCGCTCACACCCCGGACCACGCGGCGAAAATGTTCCAGGTCCAGCTTCAGCATGGCCGGGCTTTCCATGAACTGCGCCTCGAGCACATCGACCGGCGTGCGGTTGATCAATTGCTGGTAGAGCGCCTGAAGCGCCCGCTCCCGCGCTTGCCGGCGCTGCTTGGGCGTCGGCTTTCGCGGGCTGACGGCAGTCTCCGGCTCGCCGGTCATTCGCGCACGTCCAGCTTGCGCAGGAGGCTGACCATCTCGATGGCAACGGTCGCGGCCTCGGCACCCTTGTTGCCGGCCTTGGTGCCGGCGCGCTCGAATGCCTGCTCCAGGTTCTCGGTGGTCAGCACGCCGAAGATGACCGGCAACTCGTAGTCCATCGAGACGCTGGCAATGCCCTTGGCCGCCTCACCCGCCACATAGTCGAAGTGCGGCGTGGCGCCGCGGATCACCGCGCCGAGGCAGATGATCGCGTCATAGTCTTCGGTCGCAGCGGCTCGCTGTGCCACCAGCGGCAGTTCGTAGGCACCGGGCACCCGGATAATGGTGATCGCCTCCTCACTCACGCCGTGCCTTTTCAGGGCATCCACCGCGCCCTTGACCAGCACGTCCACCACCAGCTCGTTCCAGCGAGTCGCCAGGATGGCGTATCGCGCCGAGGATTCCGTCAAGTTCCCTTCAATTACCCGCATAGAAGACATGGTTTCAGCCCTCGCTCCGCCTCAGTCGTGAATGTAGTCGACCACTTCCAGCCCGAAACCGGCCAGACCGTGAAAACGTTTTGGCGCGCTCATCACGCGCATGCGCCGGACGCCGAGGTCCTGAAGAATCTGCGCCCCGACCCCGTAGGTCCGCAGGTCGTCGGCCGCCTCGCCTTCCTGGCGCGGCAACCCCACCGACCAGGCCCGGACCCGGCGCACCAGCGCCCGCTCGTCTGTCGCGGGGCGCAGCAGGACCAGCACGCCGGCATCAAAGTCGGCCAGCCTGCCCAGCGCGTCGGCCAGCGGCCAGCCGCAGGCCTCCGAGCGCACCGAGAGCAAGTCACACAACGGATCATGCACATGCACCCGCACCACCGTGGGCGTGTCCGGTTCCGGCTGCCCCTTGACCGCGGCGAAGTGCACCTCGCCCGTCCCGGTGTCGTGGTAGACGATCATCCTGAAGTCGCCACTGGAGGTTTCCACGGGCGTCTCGGCGACCCGTTCGATGCTGCGCTCGTTTTCCATCCGATAGCGAATCAGCGCCTCGATCGAGCCGATCTTGAGCCCGTGCTCGGCGGCAAACCGCTCCAGGTCGGGACGACGAGCCATGGTGCCGTCCTCGTTGAGAATCTCGACGATCACCGCCGCAGGCTCCCGGGCGCCGGCCAGCCGGGCCAGATCGCAACCTGCTTCCGTGTGGCCGGCACGGGTAAGCACCCCGCCGGGCCGCGCCATCAGGGGAAAGATGTGCCCGGGCTGAACGATATCCTGCGGCCCGGCATCCGGCGCGACGGCCGCCTGAATGGTGCGCGCCCGGTCTGCGGCGGAAATGCCGGTCGTCACTCCCTCCGCCGCCTCGATCGATACGGTAAACGCGGTGGAAAAGGCTTCCTCGCCGCCCTGCACCATCAGCGGCAGCTTGAGCCGCGCGCAACGCTCCGGGGTGAGCGTCAGGCAAATCAGCCCCCGCCCGTATCGCGCCATGAAGTTGATGTCCTCGGCGCGCGCGTTTTCGGCGAGCATCAGCAGGTCGCCCTCGTTCTCCCGATCCTCGTCATCAACAATAATGACCATGCGCCCGGCGCGCAGGTCGGCGAGGATCTCGTCAATGCCGTGGAAACTCATGGGAAAGGTCAGACAGCCTTGGTCGTCGAAAAAACAGGAGGCGCATCATACCACGCACCGCCGGTGCAGGGCCTCAACGCCCGGCACGCACCAGCCCGCCGAGCCCCCGCTGCTCCAGCGCCTCGCTCAACAGGGCCCGAACCTCGGCCGGCCCCTCGCAACGCAGGCAACGCTTGAGCATCTGCTGCGCCTCATCGTAGGCGAAGCTGCGGATGACCCACTTGATCCGCGGCAGGCTGCCCGCGCTCATGGACAGCGAATGAATGCCCATCCCCAGCAGCAGCAGCGCACCCATCGGATCACCGGCCAGTTCGCCGCAGACACTGACCGGCTTTCCCTGGCGCCGTGCCGCGGCGACCACTTCGCGTATGGCCGCGATCACCGAGGGATGCAGCGCGTCGTAAAGACTGGCGACCCGCTCGTTGTTGCGATCGACGGCCAGCAGGTACTGGGTCAGGTCGTTGGTGCCGATCGAGATGAAATCCACACGGCGCGCAATGGCATCCATCTGGAACACTACCGAGGGGACCTCGACCATCACCCCCACCGCAGGCCAGGTGACCGGCAGGCCCTCCTCGACGAGTTCTTCGAACGCCTGCTCCAGGTAATAGAGCGCATCCTCGAGCTCGTGGACGGCACTGATCATCGGCAGCAGCACGCTGAGATTGCCGTACCCGATGTCTGCCCGCAGCATGGCGCGCAGCTGGGTCAGGAAGATTTCCGGGTGGTCCAGCACCAGGCGAATGCCCCGCCAGCCGAGAAACGGGTTGTCCTCGTTGATCGGGAAGTACGACAGCGGCTTGTCCCCACCCACATCCAGCGTACGCAGGACCACCGGGTGCGGCGCGAAGGTCTCCAGCGCCTCGCGGTAGATCCGCATCTGCTCATCCTCGCCCGGAAACTGCTTGCGGATCTGGAAGGGCACCTCGGTCCGGTAAAGCCCGATCCCCTCGGCCCCGACATGCACCGAGGGCGCCATGTCCGACAGCAGACCGATATTGACCAGCATCGACACACGCACCCCGTCGGGCGTCTGGGCCGGCTCGTCCCGCAGGGCATTGAGCTCTGCAGAGAGGTCCTCCTCTTCCCTCGCCAGCCGGGAAAGCTCGTCACGCAGCGCGCCACCGGGCCGGATGATCGCCACGCCCCGGTAGCCGTCGACCACCACCTCCTGACCGTCGACCCGGTTGATCGGCAGGCCGCCTGCGCCCATGACCGCCGGCACCCCCAGCGCCCGGGCGAGAATCGCCAGGTGCGAGGAGCCCGAGCCCCGAGTGGCCACGATGCCCACGAGATTCTCGGTGGGGATTTCGGCGAGATGGGAAGCCGACAGATCCTGACCAACCAGGATGATCCGCTCGGGAAGTTCCGGACGCGCGCAGGTCTCCAGGGTCAGCTTTTCCAGCACCCGGGCACCCAGGTCGCGCACATCCTGCGCCCGTTCGCGCAGGTAGGCATCGTTCATCTGGTCAAAGACCGAGGCATGCTCGCGGACCGTATCGCGCAGGGCTGCCGGCGCCCAGCTCCCTTGCCTGATGCGCTCCTGAATCGCATCCAGGAACGACCCGCCGCCGAGCATCATGATGAAGGCGTCGAACAGCACGTCCTCGTCCCCGGCCTGGCTGGCGCGGGCAAAGTCTTCCTTGAGCTGGCGAAACTCGTCCTGCACGGCGGCGACTGCTGTCTGCAAGTGCGCCAGCTCGGCCTCGACATCCTCGACCGGCCGATCGGGCACTTCGTCGAGCGTGGTGCCCTTCATCACCACCACCGCGGTCCCGAAGGCAACACCGGGCGAGCCGGGCAAGCCCTGGGCGGTATAGGCGGAGTCGAGCGGGGCGTCCCGGCCCGGCTGACTCAGACGATCCAGCTCACCGCTGGCCTGGGCGTGGCGAATGGCCGACGCGAGCTGGGCGGCCAGCGTGACGAGAAAGGATTCCTGATCGTCAGAAAACCGGCGGGATGACCGATCCTGCACCACCAGGACACCGAGCATCTCGCCGCGCTGGACAATCGGCACCCCCAGAAAGGCGTGATAAGGCTCCTCGCCGATGTTCTCGATGAACTTGTAGCGCGGATGCTGCTGTGCATTCTCGAGGTTGATCGGCTCGGCACGACGCGCCACCAGACCCACCAGACCCTCGTCAAGTCCGAGCCGGACCTTGCCGATGCTCTGCTTGTAAAGGCCTTCGGTGGCCTGGAGCAGCAAGCGGGGCTGGGCATCCGGCGAGACATCCGGGTCTGCGAGGTACACCGAGCACACCGCCACGTCCAGCACGTCACGCACGCGCCGGGCGATGACCTCAAGGGCCGTGGCGAGATCGGGCGACTTGCCGACCTCGGTGACAATCTTGCGCAAATGCTCCAGCATCCTCGGTGGTCACTCGCTGTGTTGGTGCCGGTTCTTGTTCTCGTAACGCTCGGGCAATTGCGCCTGCGCCCCCTCGAAGATCAGCGGTGCCAGTTGACTGAGCGCGCTGCGATAGACCGCCCGCTTGAAATACACCACGTCAGACAGCACCGACCAGTACTCGCGCCAGCACCAGTCGTCGAACTCGGGCTTGGGCCCGCAGGTCAGGTTGACCGCGTCATCCGGGGCGACCATGCGCAGCAGGAACCACTTCTGCTTCTGTCCGATGCAGACGGGACGCACCTGGCGGCGCACCATGCCACGCGGCAGACGATAGCGCAGCCAGCCCCGGGTCCAGCCCACGATTTCCACATGATCCCGCGCCAGCCCGACTTCCTCGTACAACTCGCGATACATGGCCTCGCGCGGATGCTCGTTTCGATGGATGCCCCCCTGCGGGAACTGCCAGGAATCATGCCCCGTACGCCGCCCCCAGAACACCCGGCCTTCCTCGTTGCACAAGATGATGCCCACATTGGGGCGGAATCCGTCACGATCAATCACGATTTCATTCAAACATGAACCATCGTCAACCCGGGATCGACGACGGGAGTGTAAATGCCTAGTGCGGGACACGCGCCCCGCCCGGTCCGCGGGGCGCAGGGCCAGGCTTCAGAGGCCGGAATCATCCGCCCCTTGCGTCTGCCGCGGCCATCGCGCATGCTCCCCCGGAATTTCACACATCATGACAGAAAAATGATGAAGCTGGCGATTTTTGATCTCGACAACACCCTGCTCGCGGGCGACAGCGACTACGCCTGGGGCCAGTTCATGGCCGAAGTGGGGGCGGTGGACCGGGACGAATACGAGGCACACAACCGGGCCTTTTACGAGGATTACATGGCCGGGACACTCGACATCGATGCCTTCCTGAAGTTCTCGCTGGCGCCCCTGGCCCGGCATGAGCCGGAACAGTTGCAGGCATGGCACGAGCAGTTCCTGACGCGCGTGATCGATCCGATGATTACCCCGGCGGCGCACCGGCTGGTGGCGCATCACCGGGACAAGGGGCATACCCTGATGATCATCACGGCGACCAACGCCTTTGTCACCCGCCCGATCGCCGAGCGGTTCGAGATCGAGCACCTGCTCGCCACCGAGCCGGAAATGGTGGACGGTCGCTACACGGGCAACTACCTGGGCACCCCCACCTTCCAGTCCGGCAAGATCGCCGCGCTCGATGAGTGGCTGGCCGCACACTCGGCAATGCCCGAAACCACCTGGTTCTACTCGGACTCGCGCAACGACATCCCGCTGCTCGAACGCGTGGACAATCCTTTCGCGGTCGATCCCGACCCCCACCTGCGCGAGCACGCGAACCGGCGCGGCTGGCCAATCATCTCGCTTCGCGAAGACTGAAAGACAAACTTCCGTCCAGCGGCGCCCCCGCAAACCCCGGCGCAGCGCCCTCGGGGCGCATCCAGGCGGTCACACCGGTCCACGCTCCCCCTTGCCGGCGCGGAATGATCTGCGACGCGTTCAGGTGCAAGGCAGGGTGACGCCCCGCTGGCCCTGGTACTTGCCCCCTCGATCAGCGTAGGAGGTGTCGCAGATCTCGTCCGACTCCAAAAAGAGCATCTGGGCAACGCCCTCGTTGGCGTAGATCTTGGCAGGCAGCGGCGTGGTGTTGGAAAACTCCAGGGTCACATGCCCTTCCCACTCCGGTTCGAGCGGCGTGACATTGACAATGATGCCGCAGCGCGCGTAGGTGGACTTGCCCAGACAGATCGTCAGCACGCTGCGCGGGATCCGGAAATACTCCACCGTCCGCGCCAACGCGAAGGAATTCGGCGGGATGATGCAGACATCGGACTTGAGATCCACGAAGCTGCCGGCATCAAACGCCTTGGGATCGACAATCGATGAGTTGATATTCGTGAAGATCTTGAACTCATCAGCGCAACGCACATCGTAGCCGTAGCTCGAGGTCCCGTAGGAAACAATGCGATGCCCGTCGGACTCGCGCACCTGGTCGGCTTCAAAAGGCTCGATCATGCCCTGTTCCCGCGCCATGCGCCGTATCCACTTGTCCGACTTGATGCTCATCCGCCTGGGCGCCCCTTGACATGAAAAAAGACTTGCGCAGCGCGATGTGCCGCGGCAAGTCGCTCCTTTTAACCATCCCGAAAATCGCTGTCAAGCGGACTGCACCGCCAACCCGGGCAGGAAAACGCAAGGTCCGCCGGCCCGGCGCCCGCGGCATTGTGACTGACCTGGTGCGAGCCTGTGCTAACATGACTGCATAAAGATTCCTGATTTGCCCAACGGACGTCGCCGTGATGCCACACTCCATTGTCCTGTCGCTTGCCGCGATGATGCTCGTCTTTTCGCTTTCTGGTTGCGCCACCGGGAACACGCCACAGTCCTCGGGGGAAACATCCGAGGTGGAGGGCGAGTTTGATCAGCACGCAACCGTCAAGAGCGCTCATGATTTTCTCGGCGGCTCGGCGGAACGTATCGCCGTGCTGATCGACAGGGCATTCAAGGATTACGGCTCCCCCAACGCCTACATTGCAGGTGAGGAAGGCGGCGGTGCCTTTGCCGTTGGCCTGCGTTACGGCCGCGGGGAGCTGGTCACCAAGAGCGGCGATCGCCGCGAGATCTTCTGGCAGGGGCCGTCCCTCGGTTTCGACTTCGGGGCCGATGGCGGCCGGGTGTTCATCCTGGTCTACAACCTCCCCGAGACTGACGCGATCTACCAGCGCTTTGCCGGCGTGGCCGGGAGCGCATACTTCGTCGGTGGCGTGGGCATGAATTACCAGAAGGCCGAGGACATCGTGATCGCCCCGATCCGCGTCGGCGTCGGGATGCGCTTGGGCGCATCAATCGGCTACACGCACTTCACCCGTGAGGCAAGTGCGAACCCGTTCTGAGCAGGCCTGTCGCAGGACACCGCCTTGAACCCGTTCACATGCACCGACCCAACCGAAGAGGCTACAGCCATGAAGAAGACCGCCATCGCCCTCGCGCTTGCGCTGGGCACCACCACCGCCGTCCAGGCCAGTGACGCCATCGATCAGCAGATCAACCAGTACAAGGCCGCCATGATGGACTTTGGCAAGCAACTGCGCGGCGAGCTGCAGGCCGCCATGAAGGAAGGCGGCCCGCCGGCAGCCATCGATGTCTGCCACACCCGCGCCCCCGAGATCGCCGCACAGGTCTCCGACAAGCACGGCGTGACCGTCAGCCGCACCAGTCTCAAGCCCCGAGCCCACGCGCCCGATGCCTGGGAGACCCAGGTCCTTGAAAAGTTCGAAGAACAAAAGGCCGCCGGCAAGCCGGTCGCGGACATCGCCTACCACGAGGTCGTCAAGGTCGACGGCACCGACGAGCTGCGCTTCATGAAAGCAATCGGCACGGACAAAGTCTGCCTGGCCTGTCACGGGACCGATGTCGACGCCAAGCTCAAGGACAAGATCGTCAAGCTCTACCCCGAAGACCAGGCCATGGGATTCAAGGAAGGTGACATTCGCGGCGCCTTCAGCATCAGCGCCAAGGCACCCTGAACGACCCTGCAGCCGACCCCATCCCCAAGCCCCTGCATCTGCTGAGGATCGAGGGGCTTTTTCGTGCCCGTCCCAAAGCGGCGCAGCTCGGAATCGTGCCATCACTGGGCCAATCCGCGGCCCCCTGCGCCCCCCTTGCCCGCCCGCTTCGGGGCGCGGACCGGAGCACCCAGGTACGTCAGCGCCCAGGCACATCATGCGCGGCCAACTGGTTGCCGTGACCAACCAATATGAATCCCTCGTCAAAAAAATGGCCTTTTCCATGAAGGGCATTGCAATACGGCGCGCTTGCGACTATAAGGAAGTCAGGGATGCCAACACCGGGTCAGATGCACTCTGAAGCGACTGGCACCACCGGAACTGACCCGCTGCAGCCCCCTCTCGAGAGGAAAGCCCGGCATGGAAAAGACGACAGGCTTTTCGCTGATCGAACTGATGATCACCATCGCCGTCCTCGCGATCGTACTGGCGATTGCGGTGCCCTCCTTCAGTTTTCTGGTCCAGAGCAATCGGGCCACAACCTTGGCCAACGACCTGACGACTGCCATAACTTTTGCGCGCAGCGAAGCGATTCGTCGTGGGGAGAACGTAACCCTGTGCTCCAGCAACGACGGTAATGACTGCGGGGGGACGTGGACCGACGGCTGGATTGCCATTGCCGACTCTGACGATGCTCCCAGCCGCGTCTGGGACGCGCCCCGCACAGGTACGCAAATCAACGTCACCACAGGGAGCACACCGATCGAGTTCGGCCCGCTGGGCAACCTGGAATCCGGGGCGGTGGTACTTGAGGCCTACCAGGAAGGTTGCAGTGGTCAACATGTTCGGGAAATCACGATTGAAGCCCTCGGCTCGCCCTCGGTCTCCAAGCGCGACTGCCCCTGACTCGGAGGCAACAGGAATATGGACAGCCGGAATACCCACCCCACCCCGATCAGGACCCGCCCCAGACAAGGGGGCGTGACAATGATCGAAGTGCTGATCGCCATAGTAGTCCTGTCGATCGGCCTGCTCGGCATGGCCGCGCTCCAGAGCAGCGCCGTCAGCATGAACCACAGCGCCTACCTGCGCAGCCAAGCCACCAACCTCGCCTACGACATCAGTGACCGGATGCGCGCCAATCGTGAGGCCGCACTTGACGGAGACTATGACTTGGCCTTCGGCGACACAGTCGAAAACAACGGCACCGTCTCTGCCGAAGACTTGGATGAGTGGCTGGAGGCACTGGAAATCACCCTGCCCAGCGGCCAGGGGGCGATTGAACGGGACGATGACGTCTTCACGATCTTCGTGCGCTGGAACGATTCACGACGCACGGTGGACGAAGACGGGCTCACTGAATTCAGAACGGTGACCGAGCTATGAAACGTCTTGACGACACCAGACTATTGGGCCTGCGCAGTCACCAGTTGAATTGGAACAGGCAAGCGGGGCTGACCTTGGTTGAGCTGATGATTGCCCTGGTGCTTGGCTTGATCATCGTGGCCGGGGTAATTCAACTGTTCTTGTCAAGCAAGCAGGCTTACCGGCTGCAGGAGTCGATGTCGCAAGTCCAGGAAACCGGGCGCTACGCTCTCGAAGTCATGAGCCGTGACATCCGTCAGGCTGGGTACAAGGGAGGTTGTGGGCGTGATGTACCCTTGAATATCATCTTGGACGAGACAGAAGACAGCTACGACGAGCTGGTATTTGACCTCAACCGGCCGCTGGTCGGTTGGGATGATACGGCCGGCGACCTGGCGGACCAGTTGGACAGCTACGTCCCGGGAACCGATGTACTGATTGTCAAGCATGCCGCCAGCGACGCAGGCGTCACAGCAAGCGGCAACACGCCGGCAAATGCGGCGAACATCAATCTCGCGCATGCGAGCGGAATTCCGCAGGGGACCCTAATCGTGATCGGTGATGCCGAAGGCTGCGATCTGTTTCAGAACGCGTCCAACGCCAACGCACAGAACCTCAACCGGGGAGCACCGGGAAACAAGAAACCGGGAAACAAGAAAGCGGGTGACGTGAATTTCAGCAAGTCGTATTCAGGCGACCTGCATATTCGCACTCTGTCCTCAACTGTCTATTATTTGGGTGAACGTGACGACGGAAACACGGCCCTGTTCCGCTTGAGCTACGCGCTCGGCTCCGGAGACAGCGAGTTGACTCCCGAGATCCTCGCCCCAGGAATACTGGACATGCAGATCCGCTACGGCGTCGACACGAACGGTGATTTCCGAATTAACGAATACGAGCGCGCGGACGTGATAACGGACTGGAGCACCGTGCGGTCGGTACGCTTGTCCTTGCTCGCTCGGGGCGCGGAAGACCACATCATGGACAAACCGGTCAAGCTGGCATTCGACGGAGGAACCTTTGAGGCACCCGCTGGCGACCGGCGCTTATACCAAGTGTTCACCACGACAATCGCCATACGAAACCAGCTGCCGTGAGGGCTCGACCCCAAACACTGGACGCGGCACGAAGTGCCGAGGAGAACCAGATGGAGCTCAGGACCAGACAACAGGCTGGCAGTGCACTGATCATCAGTCTGATCCTGCTGCTGGTGATGACGATACTCGGGATCACCGCCATGCAGTCGACCACGCTTCAGGAGCGGATGGCCGGCAACATGAAGGATCGCCACGCAGCTTTTCAGGCAGCCGAGGCTGCACTGCGTGAAGCCGAGGCAGTGATTGCCAGCGATTGGCCCACACTTCTCGGAAGCATGCAGGAGCTGCCCGTTGCCCCGCAGGACTGGAACGGAGAAGACGGAACGGTGGTGACCACCCTGCTTGATGACCAGCTTTCTCGCCAACCGAGGTATCACATCGGTCCCGAGGAACTCGTACGAATAAACCCCGGCGAGTTACCGGCGGACTTCGACTGCGCGTTCCCTGTGACCGCCATCGGCTGGGGAGGTAGGGAAACGACCGTTGTCATCCTCGAAACGCTCTACAAACAAAGCCCCTGCGACTGATCGACCGTTAACATGGCCACCCGTCGCAGCTGCCCCCGAATGCATTGAGAGGTATTCGCCATGCGCAAGCAATCATGTGTCTGGCCGCAAATCATCCGACCCGTTCTCCATCAAGCCAGGCGCGCCGCATTTCTCGCGGCTGCCGCACTGACCGGCATGGCCTCAGCACAGGCGAGTGTCGACATCTCGGATGTCCCGCTGAGTGTACGTGGCGAAGACGTCCCGCCCATGAACATGCTCGTGATGGGACGCGATCACACCCTGTATTATGCTGCTTATAATGATGCGTCCGACCTAACCGGTGACGGCGTGCTTAACGTGGGTTATCAACCGGATCAACTTGACTACTTCGGATACTTCGATTCATACAAGTGCTACGACTACGACGATGGCCGTTTCGTGCCAAAATCGAAAACCAGCGACAAGACTTGCAACAACGCTTGGAGCGGTGACTTTCTGAACTATGTCACCACCGCCCGTATCGATGCGCTACGCAAGGTGCTTTACGGGGGCAAGCGAGGAACAGATACCGAATCCCTGACCGTTCTGGAACGTTCTTATATCCCGCAGGATGCCCACAGCTGGGGCAAGGAATATCAGGGCATCGAACGCGACGGCTATGACATCCGCAACTACACGCCCCTAGAATTGCCAACGGCAGGTCGCTACCACCTTTTCGCCAATACCAGCCTGCTTGGCTCACAGGACAAACCCCGCCTGAGAGTACTGACCGACTCCAAGTTCCGGGTCTGGGAGTGGGTAGCCATTGAACGTCCCGTGGCCGGAAACAGGTGCATGCATGGCGGCAATGGACCTTGGTGTACCGAGGGCGGAGCCAAGAGAACGGATTACTTGGTCCGCGTCGAGGTATGTAAGGATGGGCTGCTCGAAGAAAACTGCAGGGAATACCCGAACGGCAACTTCAAGCCCACGGGGCTGCTCCAAGACTATGGCGTCAACGAGCGGATGCTGTTCGGACTAATCTCGGGCAGCTACAAGAAGAACATCTCCGGCGGGGTCCTGCGCAAGCCCGTCGGGAGCATCAATGACGAAATCGACAGCGCCACCGGTGTTTTCCTTTCAGACGCAGACGGCATTATCAACACGATCGACCAGTTTCAGATCGTCGACTTTCGGAATAATTATCAATATGAGGGCGGCTGGCTAACCACTAAGCCAATGGAGCAGGGCAAGTTCCCGGACTGGGGCAATCCTGTCAGCGAAATGATGTACGAGTCACTCCGGTATTTTTCGGGCAAGAAGAACCCCACCCCCGACTTCCTCGTACCGGTTAACAATAACGACAAGGAGCATGTGACTGTCCGCAAAGGAGATGATCTCTACCTGCCGGTAGCCGACTGGGATGACCCATACGAAGATCGACTCTGGTGTACTCCATCAGCCCAGCTGGTAATCAGTGACGTCAACACTTCCTATGACACGGACAGTATCCCGGGAAGCCATTTCTCTAGCTTCACGGGCGATATTCCGGGACTTGAAGCCGGCAGCGAGGCTGACCAGATCTGGACCAGAGAATACGGCGACACTCGCAAGATGTACATCGGTGAGTCAGGTAACCAAGAAGATGGCAACCCGACACCAAAATGGGTCACCGGCCTGAGTGACATTCGGGGTCTTTCCCCTGCGGAACCAACCAAGCTTGGCGGGTTTTACAGCGCCGGCATTGCCAAGTACGCCTATGAGACCGATATTCGGGACGATGTACAGGGAAGTCAGAATATCGAAACCTTCTCTGTCGCGCTGGCGTCCCCCCTGCCGGAGTTCGACATACCGGTGGGCGATGGCCGCGTGACACTAGTCCCGTTCGCGAAGTCCGTTGGCGGATACAGTATCAAGTCGGGCAAGGGACAGTTCCAACCTACAAATACGATTGTCAGTTTCTTTGTTCAGGAGTTTGCAAATACCGATCCCAAGGGTGCGGACGCCGATCCCAGCGTGAACGGCGGCAGGCCCTTCATCCGTCTGCGCATTAACTTCGAAGACGTGGAACAGGGCGCGGACCACGACATGGACGCAATCGCGAACTACGAATTGCGCGTGACCGCAGACGGGCATTTGAACGTCCAGGTCCGCTCGGAATACGCCGCGGGCAGCATTGAGCAGCACATGGGTTACGTCATCTCAGGGACAAAGGAGGATGGCATGTATCTCGTCGTGCGCGATTGCGATACAGGGAATAAAAATGGCAACGGCGTTCCCGAGAACGTCGGGATTGACCCGAGCGTCTGTCGTGGCAACAACCCTAGCAAGGTTACGGATTACTACCTTGACACGCCACCGGGCATCGCTCCCGGCGGCTGTGATCAAGGCAATCCGCCAGCAGCCTGCAAAGAAGATCTTCCTCTTTATTCAGACCGGACATTCACGCCTGATCCTGATGTGGAAGCTGCCGGACTGCTCAAAACCCCGCTATGGTATGCCGCCAAGTATGGTTCGAGCGGGAACGAAGATCTCGATCCTGGAGAGCCCTCACCAAACTTCTTCCTCGTGACCAACGCTGGAACCCTCCAAGCTCAACTGGAAAACGCGTTCGAAGCCATCCTCATGCTCGGCGAGACTGCCGCAACCTCTGCCGCGGTCAGCTCGGGCGGCCTGCGTACCGGGACGCTGGCTTATTCGGCCGGCTTCCGGCCTGACGACTGGTCCGGCAAGTTACAGGCTTTTGCACTGGAAACGGACGGATCGGTGGGTGAAATGGTTTGGGATGCGGAGACACGCTTGGCGGAGACGCCAAGCCCGTCCCGGAAGCTTTACACGACGAAACGCAAGGAACTAGGAACCGGAGCCGTGGAGGGTCAGGGTGTCCTGCTCGACTATGACGCTCTGGACCCGCAGCAGAAGGAAGCATTAGACCGCTTTTCGCAAGGAGATTCCGACGGTCTCGGCGAGGAACGTCTGGCATGGATCAGAGGCGACGATGCCGCGCACGACACTTTCCGATCACGGGAAGTTGGCGGCGCGTCGCGCCTTTTGGGCGATATCGTCAATGCCGATCCGTACTTCATGGACAAGCGTGATTTCGGCTACGCACAACTGGAAGGAGAAGAAGGTGAGGCTTATCGTAGCTTCCGCATGAGCGATGCCTACAGTGAACGACCCGACGTAATCTTCGTGGCGGCAAATGACGGCCTTCTTCATGCTTTCAATGCCAGCGACGATGCCGTCAACGGTGGCAAGGAGCTTTTCGGATACATGCCGGGCGAACTGCTGATGCCCGAAAATGGCGTCAGCGGGGCACCTGCTGCCGTCAATCAGCTGATGAATCAGGACTACACGGAGGATAATCACCGTTACTTCAACGACGGCACGCCGACCGTTGGCGACGCCTACATCGACGGGGAGTGGAAATCAGTTCTGGTCGGCTCAATGGGTGCCGGAGGCCGCACAGTATTTGCCCTAGACGTCACCAACCCGGAGTCCTTTGACGCCGGGAACGTGCTTTGGGAGTTCACGGATCCAGACCTCGGGTATGGTGTCAGCGCGGCGCAAATCGGTCGACTCGCAGACGGAGAATGGGTCGCGATATTTGGAAACGGCTACAACAGCGCCAATCACGAGGCGGTGCTGTTCGTCGTCCGACTCAGCGACGGCACGCTCATCCATAAAATTGAAACCGGTATCGGCGAATCCTCAACGCCCAACGGTCTGGCTACCCCCGTACTCTCCGACTGGTCAGACTATGATCTGAGTACCCGGATCGCTTACGCTGGGGATCTTTTGGGTAACGTCTGGAAGTTCACGTTCGACGAGAAGGGCAGCGGAGGAAAAGGGAAGAATTCCGGTAAGGTCACTACAACTCGTCTGTTCCAGGCCCGGGACCCGTTGGGCAACCCGCAACCAATTACCTCTCAGCTGCTCGCTACACTCGACCCGACCGACTCGCGCCGCATGATGCTGCTCTTTGGCACGGGAAGTTTCTTCCGGAACCAAGATTCCACGGGGACCGACTACCAAACGCAAACACTCTACGGGATACTGGACCTCGACGAAGAGATTGGCGGTCGGGAGGATCTGCTCAGGCAGGAAATCACCTGGACGCAGGATGGCTACGAGTCGACTACCGAGCATGACTATCCGGAAGGCTCCGGCAAAGGCTGGTACCTGGATCTGGTCACTGTAGACGGCGAAGCCGAAGGCGAGCGCGTCATCAGCCGGCCTGCAGTCATCCCGGGTGCCAACCGAGATCGGGTGATCTTCACCTCGATGGTCCCAGACGAGGATCCATGTGTCGGCGGCGTCCTAGGCCGCTATACCGACCTCATGATCGGCAACGGTGCCCGCTCGGCCACCTCGGTGTTCGATATCAACCAGGACGGGGACATCAACGACGACGACCGGATCGACGACATGGTGGTGAACCGCCTCAAGGGTCTGGACAGTGCCGGGGAGTACGCGACCATGGTCATGGACGAGGCAGGAGATGTTTTCATCCTGCCCGGTGCCTTGGAAGAGAACCGCGAGCTGGAGCAGGTCGAGAATACCGGTATGTCGACTGGCCGGCAGAACTGGCGACAGCTTAGATGACCGGCGGCCGCCGCCGGTCAGTTTCAGGCAACCACTCGACGTAACCATTTAGGTGAGTACGATGATTTTTCATCCCCGCCGACCCAATGTGCAACGTATTAACTCAGGCTTCACCCTGATCGAGCTGATGATCGTGGTGGTGGTGATCGCAATCCTCACGGCAATCGCCTACCCCAGCTATCAGGAGTACGTCCGCAAGGCCGAACGTGCCGACGCCCAGGCCACTCTCCTGGAAGCTGCGCAGTTCATGGAACGCTGGTACACCACGAACAACCGCTACGACGAGGATGTGGATGGCGAGGACGTGGCACTGCCAGCCAACCTCCAGCAGTCTCCTGAGGATGGTGACGCCAAGTACAACATCAGCCTCGAATCAGTGGAACGAAACAGCTATGAACTGCACGCTACGCCGGTGCGATCGGATGCGTGTGGCACATTCATTCTCGACAACACGGGCAAGAAGGATCTAGAAGACAACACGGACGACCGCTCCAGTTGCTGGCGATAGACATCGGCAGGCTCGTGCTCGTTCTTGAGCCTTGTTGAGCCGCCGCAATTCAGTGCCTGTAACAACCGACGGATCAGCACCCTCCAAGGCCCTGGTTTCAACAAGGAAAATCTGCATGAAGCCATCCATGGCCTCATGCAGCAATGCTCGGGCCGAACTTCTTTGGTGGTGACCTCCCCAATCGCATAACGGAAGCGCCACCACGACCATTCGCTGCTTGATCAGGACTCGCAGATTGGGCAGGCTTGCCCGACTCGCCCATTACCGTTGTGCCGCCACCAATGATCGACCAATTCGACTCCATCCTTGACCGGGTACGAACCATCGCGCGCGAAGAAACCACCCGGACAGGCCCGACGGCGCCGGATCAGCGCAAGGCTGACGGCTCCTGGGTCACCCGGACTGACACAGCAATCCAGACCCGGGTCCGGGCGTGGCTGGAGCGTCAATTTCCGGACATCGGGTTTCTCGGCGAGGAGATGCCGGCCCACGAGCAGGAACAGGCCCTGACGCAGGGTGAGCGTCTTTGGGTCCTCGACCCGCTGGACGGGACCAGCAATTTTCGGGTGGGCCTGCCGGTCTACTCCACGACACTGGCCCTGATCGAGCGCGGCGCGGTCACCTTTGGTCTGGTTTACGATCCCTGCCGGGACGAGATGTTTCACGCGCAGCGGGGCACGGGGGCCTACTGCAATGGGGCCTGCATGATCCGGAACAACCAGCCGGCACGAAGGCTCGACCAGGCCATCGCGGCGGTGGACTTCAAGCGCCTGCCAGCCCGGATGGCCTGCCAGCTGGCCACGAATCCGCCTTACGCCTCCCAGCGTTCGATCGGATCGGTCGCGCTGGACTGGTGCTGGGTCGCGGCTGGCCGGTTCGATGTGTATGTGCATGGCAAGCAGAAACTCTGGGATTACGCGGCCGGGCGGCTGATCCTGGAGGAAGCCGGTGGCGCGCACACGACTCTGCAAGCGGATGTGCCGCCGGGGCTGGACCTGATCCCGCGCTCCGCGGTCTGCGCGACTGCTCCGGCGCTCCTGGACGAGTGGCATGCCGCCCTGAGCCGGGCGGCCGGATGAGGTCAGACGGACATGCCGGCTCCTGACCGGTTGCCTGCCCGGTTGCCTGACAAGGGAATCACTGCCGCGCCATGGCGAGAGCCGGTCCGTCACGCAGCACAGGCCGGGCGCACGATGCCCGGTGCGTTGCTGCGCGCGGCCCTGAGTGGCCTGGTGCCGGGTTTCCCCAGGCTGCCCGATTCCACGGAAGCGCCGGCCCCTCGTGAACCGGTCCGTCATGCCCCGGCCTGAACGCGCGGCGCGCCTGATCCGGGTCCGCGGGCGGGTCCAGGGCGTGGGCTTTCGCCCGCATGTATACCGGCTGGCCACATCCCTGGATCTTCCGGGCTGGGTCCGCAACGATTCGCGCGGCGTGACCATCCATGTCGAAGGAGACGCGGCAACCCTGTTGCAGTTCGAGAACCGTCTGCTCACGGAAGCCCCGTCACGCGCCATGGCAGTCCTGGAATCGAGCCGGCCGACGCAACCGGCGGACCATGAATGCTTCGTGATCCGGAACAGCGAGCCGGCGGCGGGCGCCCAGATGCCGGTCGACCTGCCCCCCTGCCCCGACTGCCTCGCCGAACTGTTCGACCCGAACGACCGGCGTTACCGTCACCCCTTCATCAGCTGCACGCAATGCGGTCCACGCTACAGCCTGATCACCGCGCTGCCGTATGACCGGCCAAACACCGCCATGGCCAGCTTCGCCCTCTGCCCGGACTGCGTTCGGGAATACCAGGACCCCGGGGACCGGCGCTTTCATGCGCAGCCTTTGTGCTGCCCGAACTGTGGACCCCAGCTGCGCTGGCTGTCCGCTCCGCTGTCGCCGGCGGGTGATTCTGACCCCGCGTTCCCAGCGGACAGGGTCAGTGCCGACCCGGTCCGCCAGACTCGTGGCCCGGTCTGGCAGTCGGCACTTGACCGGCTGCGCGCCGGAGGGATCATCGCCGTGCGTGCCGTCGGCGGCTACCAGCTGGCGGCCGATGCAACCGATGAAACCGCGGTGGCCCGGCTGCGACAGATCAAGCACCGGCCCGACAAGCCACTGGCGGTGCTGTTCGCGACTGCCGAGGCGGTCGGGGAGGCCGGGCTGGCCCTGGAGCCGGCGTCAGTCGAAGCCCTGCTGTCCTCCGCCCGGCCGGTGGTGCCCCTGTCACGAACGAGTCGCTGCACCCTGCCCGACCGACTCGCCCCCGGACTGGACAGCATCGGCGTCATGCTGCCCAACAGCCCGCTTCAGGTACTGTTGCTGACCGATTTCGGCGGGCCGCTGGTGATGACCTCGGCCAATCGCTCGGGCGAACCGATGATTACTGACAGAGAACACCTCGCGCGAGTCCTGCCGGGCATCGACGGGGTACTCGACCATGATCGGCCCATCGTCAATGCCGTGGACGATCCCGTCGTGCGGGTCATCGACGCGACCCCGCGCCCGCTGCGTCCGGGACGCGGCAACGCGCCGCTTGAGCTTCGTCTGGCCGACCCGGTGCCCGAGCCCGTCCTGGCGCTGGGCGGACAGCAAAAGGTCACGCTCGCCCTGGCCTGGACAGACCGGGTCGTGATTTCTCCGCAGTTGGGCGATCTGGAAAACCCCGCCGCGCTGGCGCAGTTCGTGACGCAGATCGAGGCCATGCAGGCCCGCTGCGGCGTCCGGGCCGCGCGGCTGCTCTGCGACCGGCACCCGGACTATGTCAGCACACGATGGGCGCAATCCTCGGGGCAGCCGCTTGCGCGGATCGCGCATCACCGCGCCCATGCCAGCGCGCTGTGGGGCGATGCCGGAATCAACGAGCCGATGCTGGTTTTCACCTGGGATGGCTCGGGGCTGGGTGATCCGGATGACAGCTCCTCAAGCGCGGCCAGGCTCTGGGGCGGAGAGGTCTTGCTCGGCCGGCCGGGAAACTGGGTTCGGGTGGCCACGCTCGCCCCGTTCCCCCTGCCCGGCGGCGCACTCGCTGCCCGGGCCCCCTGGCGCTGCGCACTCGGGCTTGCTTTGGCGTCCGGACATCCCTGGCGACCTGCGACGCAGTCGATCGAGACACGCACCCTGCTTGAACAGGCCTGCCGCGCGGACTTGAATTGCCCAATCACGCACTCGGTGGGACGGCTGTTTGATGCCGTGGCGTTTTTCTGCGGATTCTCCAGGGAGTGCAGCCACGAGGGCCAGGCGGCCATGTGGCTCGAATCCCAGGCAACCAATGACGCCACGACCATTGAGCTGCCCTGGATCGACAAGGGCCCGACCCGGCAGCTGGACTGGTCGCCGCTGCTGGACTGGCTGATTGATCCGGACCGGGACGCAGGCGAAAAGTCGAGCCTGTTTCATCACAGCCTCGCGCGCGCGGTCGGCGAACTGGCCGGCGAGCTTGCAGGCAGTCACGCGGTTCGCCACGTCGGCCTCACCGGGGGCGTGTTCCAGAATCGCCGGCTGACCGAGGCTTGCTGCCGACAGCTGGAATCGCGCGGGCTCGAGCCCGTGCTGCACCGGCAGGTTCCCTGCAACGACGCCGGCCTCAGCCTGGGCCAAATCATCGAGTGGCATGCCGGCGGATGACCCGGCGGGCCAACCGGCCAGCAGCCCGTCTCAATCCATCGCGGCCAAAAAAACCACCCAAGCCGAAACCCGCCACTGCGCGTCCACGCCAGAGCCGGACATCACGAATCCTGCGCGCGCTCCGTCCTCGGTCGGGGGCGCCGGCGTTTGCTCCGCAGCGGATGACCGGCCGAATCGTCACCATCCCGACCGATCAGGTCACCGGCTCGGCGCGCCGGACCCGGCGCCTGGCCTGCCAGGCAAGTGACCCGATCACCGCTGCGACCAGCAGATACAGCGGCCAGTTGGCCCATCGGGCAAACGGCGTGATACCCGCCATGGGCTGCAGTTCCTGCGCCAGCGACGCGATCTCGTCGAACCGCGTGGTCTGCAGCAGGCGCCCCCGGTGGTCAACAAAGGCCGAAATCCCGGTATTGGTCGCCCGCGCCATGGGACGACCGAACTCCATGCTGCGCACCCGCGCAATCTGCAAGTGCTGATCCGGCGCAAGCGAGTCCCCGAACCAGCTGTCATTGCTGGCATTGACCAGCAGGGCCGCCTCGGGCACGGCGCGGCGTATTTCCCGCGAGAGTGCCGCCTCGTAGCAGATCGACACGCCAACGGCGCGGCCGCGCACCAGCGGCAGATCCTGTCGGGCAGGTCCCGAGGACAGATCCGCCATCGGCACCTCGATCAGCCCCTGGAAGGCCTCCAGGGCCCCCCGAAGCGGCAGGTACTCCCCAAACGGAACCAGGTGTCGCTTGGCATAACTGCCGAGCCGAGGCGGAATGCCCTGCATGGTGTTGAAGTACCGTCCCGCCTGGTCTGCATCGAATGCACCGACCAGCATCACGTAGTTCTCGCGGCGGGCCCGCTCGGCCAGGGCCTCGTGAAAATCCGGCAGCGACCCGATGAACTCCGGGATGGCCGTCTCCGGCCAGACCACCAGGTCGACCTCGGGGAGCTCCTCGGTCAGCGAAAGGTACCGCTGCAGCGTGAGATGCAGGATCTGCGGATCAAATTTGCGCATCTGCGGGATATTGGCCTGGGCCACCCCGACCCGCAGCGGCGAGCCTGCCGGCTCGACCCAGTCCACGCCCCGCAGGAACTGCCCCAGGATCAGGCTGCCGACCACCAGTGCCACGGCCAGCCAGCGCAGCCGCGCCCGCCGTGCGCGCACCACCGCCACCAGCAGTGCCGCAAGCAGCGCGGCCCAGAGACTCGCGCCGTACTCGCCGAGGACCGGAATGATTCCACCCAGGGGCGCGTCCGTGAATGCCGCACCCAGATTGAGCCAGGGGAAGCCCCCAAACAGCCAGCCACGCACCCACTCCACGGCGACCCACACGAACGGGGCGAGCCACAGCGCCGAGCCGGGCTCACCACGGCCCAGACGGGCGACCAGGTAGCCGGCCAGCGCCGGGTAGAGCGCGGCGACCGCCACGAAGGCCGCAGTTACCAGCGCCGCCACCGGCGCGATGGCCGCCCCGAACAGCGTGAAACTGTGGTAGAGCCAGCTGACACCGACCGCGAACTGACCGATCCCGAAAGCATATCCCAGCCAGAAGGCGACACGTGGGCCCTGGCCCATCCAGAGCCAGAACAGCAGCGCGGGCGCAAGCAGCGCCAGCGGATACAGGCCGAAGGGCGCAAAGGCCAGCGGCAGGCTCATCCCCGCCGCGAGGGCGAGGCCCAGTCGGGGCACAAGGCGCTCCGAGAGCAGATTCATCGAATGCACCACCGCCGTGCCGGTCCTCACCGCCCCGGCATGGCCGGCGGGGTGGCCACCTGATCGCGCAGGTAGACCGGCAGCGCGTCCTCGGGCGCCAGACCGCCGCCCTGGGCGAATTCGAAAGCGGCCAGGCGCACCGTGCTTGCCGCAAGCGGCAGCGCACCGGCCTCTACCCGGGCCGGCGGCACCGACAGCCGGTCGATGATCCCGGCTCCGTAGCGATCCCATCCCGAGCCCGTGGCGATCCAGTCCGCCGCCAGCGGTGACGGAACCTCAGCCGGCGGGCAGACCCGTTCGGGCCAGACAGGGTTCAGTCGCCCGCTGGTCTCAACCGAAAACAGGCCGGCATAGACCTCGTCCATTCGCGCATCGATCAATGCCAGGACCGTACCTGCGCGCCCCTCGGGCAAGGCACCGGCCGCCAGCGCCGCCAGGGTGGACACCGGGACCAGCGGCAGGTCGGCCCCGAAGGCCAGCCCCTGGGCAACCGCTGCCGCGATTCGCACGCCGGTGAAGGAACCCGGCCCCCGACCGAAGGCGATCGCATCCAGGCCGCTCACGGTCATGTCGGCCTCGGCTAGCAGTTCCTCGACCATCGGCAGCAACAGCTGAGTGTGCCGCCGCGGTGCCAGTTCGAAACGTGCGCTCACCGCCCCGTCGATCGACAGGGCGGCCGAACAGCCTTCCGTCGCGGTCTCCAGGGCCAGCAGCCTCACGGACCGCACTTCCCGTGGTGCGTCTGGATGAAGCTCAGCAGGTTTTCGGTCGAGCCGTCGTACTTGCCGGGCGCCGGCATCGCACCGATGTCGGGCAACAGCTCGCCCGCCATCTGCTTGCCCAGTTCGACGCCCCACTGGTCAAAGGAATCCAGCCCCCAGACGGCTCCCTCAACGAAGATGCGGTGCTCGTAGAGTGCCACCAGGGCGCCGAGTGCCCTGGGCGTCATGGCCGGGAACAGGATGGTGGTGCTCGGCCGGTTGCCCAGGCATTCACGATGTGGTGCCAGCCGCGCGATCTGCTCCTCGTCCGCGCCCTGGCGACGCATCTGCGCCGCGATCTCGTCGCGGCTTCGTCCAAGCATCAGCGCCCGGCTCTGCGCCAGCAGGTTGGCCAGCAGCATGTCCTGCTGCGCCCCAAGAGGCGTATGGGTTCGGACCGAGGCGATGAAATCACAGGGGATCAGGCGTGTGCCCTGGTGAATCAGCTGGTAGTAGGCATGCTGACCGTTGGTACCCGGCCCACCCCAGAGCACCGCGCCGGTATCGACCCCGATGACTGCTCCGGTCACGTCCACGTGCTTGCCGTTCGATTCCATGGACGCCTGTTGCAGGTAGGCCGGCAAGCTTCTCATCCGGGTGCCGTAAGGCAGCACGGCCAGGGTTTCGGCCCCGAGGAAGTTGTTGTTCCAGATGCCGATTAGCCCAAGTCTCATCGGCAGGTTGTCTGCCAGGGGCGCCGTACGAAAATGCTCGTCCAGCTCGTGCGCGCCCTCAAGCAACCGCAAAAAGTTGCTCATGCCGACATACAGGATGATGGGCAGTCCGATCGCCGACCAGAGCGAGTAGCGCCCCCCGACCCAGTCCCAGAAACCGAACATGTTGTCCGTATCGATGCCGAAGCCGGCCACGGCTTCGGCATTGGTGGACACGGCCACGAAGTGCCGGGCGACCGCGGCCTCGTCCCCGGCCGCATCCAGCAGCCAGCGCCGGGCGGCCCGGGCATTGGCAAGGGTTTCCTGCGTGGTGAACGTCTTGGATGCCACGATGAACAGGGTGGTGGCGGGGTCCAGTTCCTTGAGCAGATTGGCCAGTTCGCTCGGCGCGACGTTGGAGACGAAATGCGCGGACATCCCCGGGACGGCATGCGACGCCAGCGCCTCGCAGACCATGCGCGGGCCGAGGTCGGAACCGCCGATCCCGATATTGACGACATCGGTGATCCGCTGCCCGTCAAACCCGGTCCAGTCTCCGGAGTGTACCCGGTCGGCGAATACCCGCATCCGTTCGAGCACCGCGTTGATCGCCGGCATGATGTCCTGTCCCGCCACGCGGATCGGCCGGTTGGCGCGATTGCGCAGCGCCACGTGCAGGACGGCCCGGTTCTCGGTCACATTGATCCGCTCGCCGGCAAACATCCGGTCACGGAGTGTCTCGACCTCCCGGTCGCGGGCCAGGTTCTCCAAGTCGGTCAGCACCGCGTCGTCGATCCGCTGCTTGGCGTAATCGACGTGCAGGCCGGCCACCTCGGACCGGTAGCGCCGGGCGCGATCAGGATCTTGTGCGAACAGGTCACGCAGGTGGATTCGCTGGTGTCGCCTGGCATGTTCCTCAAGTGCCTGCCAGGCCGGGCTTTGGGTCAGTCGTTTCATGACGAGCCGTTCTCTGTTGACGATAGGGTAACCGGGCCCGTGCCGGAGGGGCATTCAACTTGCCGGGACGGGCCACGGGAGCGTTCGGGACATGCCGCGACGCGCGCTGCCATCATAGCGCGCCTGCGACGTGACCGGCAGTGCGCGTCAGCGACTGCGCTCGGTCGGGGCCAGGTTGTTGCGCCAGTAGTGCGTGTCGCTCTCGAACAGGCGATTGGCCTCCACCGGTCCCCAGCTGCCCGCGGGATAGGTGTGAATGAAGTCACGCTCGACCGACCAGGCCTTGAGCACGGGATCGACCACGCGCCAGGCCCAGGCCACCTCGTCATAGCGCAGGAACAGGGTCTGGTCCCCTTGCATCACATCCAGCAGCAACGCGGCATAGGCATCAAGCTTCTTTTCCGAGTCGCGGGTATAGGTCGCATCCATCTGCACGGTACGGGTGCGCATTACCAGGCCGTCGGTCTTGATCTGCAGCTCGAACCGGAAATTTTCCTGCGGCTGAATGCCGATGAGCAGCCAGTTCGGTTCGGTGCGTTCGATCGGCGTTTCCCGGAACAGGTGCTGTGGCGTCTCCTTGAACCGGATGGAGATCTGCGAGTGGCTCTCCGGCATCCGCTTGCCGGTCCGCAGGTAGAAGGGCACGCCGCGCCAGCGCCAGTTGTCGATATACAGCTTGAGGGCCGCGAAGGTCTCGGTGGTACTGTCCTCGGGCACGCCCTGCTCGTCCAGGTAACCGTTGACCCCTGCCCCGTCCACCATGCCCCGCGCGTACTGGGCCCGGAAAGACTGGGCATGCACGGCCCGGTGGGCAATCGGCCGGATCGAGCGCAGGACCTTGACCTTCTCGTCGCGAACGCACTCGGCGTCCATGGCCGCCGGCGGCTCCATGGCGATCATCGCCAGCATCTGCAGCAGGTGACTCTGAACCATGTCACGCAGGGCACCGGCGCCGTCGTAGTAGCCGGCCCGGTTTTCGATGCCCTGGGACTCTGCATGAGAGATCTGCACGTGGTCGATGAAATTGCGGTGCCAAAGCGGTTCGAGCAGCAGGTTGGCAAAACGCATCACCATGATGTTCTGCACCGTGCCCTTGCCCAGATAGTGATCGATCCGGAAGATCTGCCGCTCGGTGAAATAGTCATGCAGTTGCTCGTCAAGCGCATGGGCACTTTCGATGTCGTAGCCGAACGGCTTTTCGACCACCACCCGGCGACAACCGTCGGTTTCCTCGACCAAGCCGGCCTGCGCCAGATTGCTGCAGATATGGGCAAAGGCATCCGGCGTGACCGCGAAATAGAACACGATCGCCGCCGGAAATTCGGGCGCCCTGAGCCGTTCGGACAGGCTTCGATAGCTCTCGCCCTCGTTGAGATCGCCCCGGTGAAAATGCAGCCTGGCGACCAGTCGCGCGCAGGCTTCGGGACTGGCCTTCCCCTCCGCCAGCTCCGCCACCACGTTGCGCCACTGTTCGTCGGTCCAGTCGCGGCGACCGAAGCCCACGATCCGGGTCTGCTCGGCGATCTGACCGGCCTCCTCGAGCTGGAGCAGCGCCGGCAGCAGCTTCTGCGTGGCGAGGTTGCCGGTCACCCCGAACACCACGAAGGTACAGGCCGTGCATTCGAGTTCCGTCGCCTTCTTGCGATTGCGCATGCCCATGATCAGTCAAGCTCCTTTTTCGGGGCCTGCATCACCGCATGCCCCCCGAAGGCATTGCGCATGACCGCCAGCAGCCGGTTGCCGTAGCCCTCGGCGTCCTGGCTGTCAAAGCGCATCTGCAGGGCCAGCGTCATCACCGGCGCGGCAACCCCCAGGTCAATGGCTTCCTTGGCGGTCCAGCGACCCTCACCGGAGTCCGCGACCACCGGCGCAATCTGTTCGAGCCCCTGGCCCTGGGACGCCAGTGCCTCGGCCGTGAGGTCAAGCAGCCAGCTCTGTACCACCGAGCCGTGACGCCACAGCTCGGTGATCTGGGCCAGATCCAGTGAGAACTCCTCCTTGGCACGCAGTACCGCGAGACCTTCTGCGAAAGCCTGCATCATCCCGTACTCGATGCCATTGTGGACCATCTTCACGAAGTGGCCGGAACCGACCGGGCCGACATGTCCCCAGCCGCGGTCCGGTGCGGGCGCGAGCACGCGAATGGCCGGCTCGATGTGCGCGAAGGCCTCCCGGCTGCCACCGACCATCAGGCTGTAGCCGTTCGCCAGCCCCCAGACCCCGCCTGAGGTGCCAACATCCAGGAAGTGTACGCCGGCAGCCTGCACCCGGGCGGACCGCCGCAGGGTATCCTGGTACCAGCTGTTCCCCCCGTCGATGAGCACGTCACCCGGCGAGAGTTTCGGCAACAGCGCGTCGATTGCCTGCTCGGTGACGTCGCCTGCTGGCAGCATCAGCCAGACCACCCGGGTGGACTCGCCGTCCAGTGCGCCGAGCATCTCCTCAAGCGTGTAGGCCGGGATGAAGCCCGACTCCTCGCGCAACGCGTCGACTGCCGCCGCGCTGCGATTGTGACCGACCACCTCGATGCCTCCGCGCGCCAGGCGCCGGGCCATGTTGCCTCCCATGCGGCCAAGTCCATAGATCGCAAGCTTCATCTTATAACCTCTTGTTTTACTTGAAAATATACAGGCAAACGCACCCTTGCGGCCTGTAATGCCCATATCTGCTGGTATAATGCACCACCGGTTTGAATTTTCGATTTCGCCGCCACGCCGGCGCCGCATCCATCCCAAAGAGTTTAGACACCATGCCAAACACTGCACAACGAAGCGACAAGGACAAGGCACTTCGAAGCCGCGTCCGTCTCCTCGGGAGCCTGCTGGGCGAGGTCCTGCGCGAGCAGGGTGGCGAGGAAGTCTTGGAAACGGTCGAGACGCTTCGGCGCGGGTTCACCCGGCTGCGACAGAAGGAAAATCCCGGCCTGCACAAGAAGCTGATGCAGTTGATCAGAGGCATGGATGCCGAGACCCTCAACCTGGTGGTACGCGCCTACGGTCTCTACTTCAACCTGATCAATATCGCCGAGGAGGACTTCTCCCACCGGCGACGCCGCAATATGGTTCGTCGAGGCCTGCGCCTGTGGAAGGGTTCCTTTTACGACACCGTGCGCGAACTGGCCAAGGACGGATTCACTGCCGAGCAGATGCAGCAGCTGCTCGACCGGCTGATGTACATGCCGGTATTTACCGCCCACCCGACCGAGGCCAAGCGCCGCACGGTCATGGACCTGCAACGGCGGATCTTCCTGCTCTGCGAGGAGCTCGACCAACCCGGCGTGGCCGGCGTGGAGGAAGATCGGCTGCACAGCCAGATCAAGGCGATGATTCTGGCTCTGCTCAAGACCAACGAGGTGCGGACCACCCGACCCGAGGTGCATGACGAGATCCGGCTGGGCATGTACTACTTCCGCCAGTCGATCTTCGCGGCCGTGCCCCAGGCCTACCGCTATCTGGAGCGGGCCGTCGACCTGAACTACAACCTGAAGGATCCGTCCCGTCCGGTCCGCGTGCCCAGCATATTCCGCTTCGGCTCCTGGATCGGCGGCGACCGCGACGGCAATCCCTACGTGACCGCGGATGTGACCATCTATGCGGTCTGCAAGGCCTCCGAGACCATCCTCGAGGAATATCGGGAACGACTTCAGGCGCTGAGCCGGGTGCTGACCCACTCGATAGTCCTCTGCCCGGGCATCGACATCGAGGGTCTGCGGCTGGAGCAGGATGCCCGGGAACTCGGGCTGACCTCGGCACCCGCGAGCGAGGAGGACGCCTTCCGAGTCGAAGAGCCGTACCGTTTCAAGCTTCGCGCGATTGCCCGACGGCTGTCGCTGAACCTGGACTACGTCAAGTCACAGTTGAACGAGGCACCCATCGAGCTGCCCGAACACGCCTACCCGGACGAGCAGGCATTCCTCGAAGACCTCTATCGCATCCGCGACACCCTGGTGCGCGACGGGGACCAGATGCTGGCGGACGGCGACCTCAAGGACCTGATTCGACTGGCGGAGACCTTTGGCTGGCACCTGACCAGCCTGGATATCCGCCAGGAGTCGACCCGTCATACCCAGGCGGTAACGGAAATCCTCGAACAGCTTGATCCCGGATGCGGCTACGCGCAGATGGCGGAATCCGAACGCCTGGAATATCTCGGACAGGTCATCGCGAGCGGTCATCACGACCGGACGCAGCTGTCGGACCTGTCCGAACCGACGGCGGAGACACTGCGGGTATTCAACGTCAAGCGCAAGCTCATGGATACGCTCAGCCGCAGCTGCTTCGGCACCTACGTCATTTCCATGACCCACGCGGCCAGCCACGTGATGGAGGTCATGTACCTGGCCTCGCTGACCGGGCTGGCGGGCAAGCGCGACGGCGCGTGGTTCGCGGACATCCGCGTCTCGCCGCTGTTCGAGACGATCGAGGATCTTGGCCACATCGAGGATGTGCTCGGCCACCTGCTTGAAAACGACAGCTACCGCAACCTGCTGACGGTTTCGGGCAATCTGCAGGAAGCCATGCTGGGCTACTCGGACTCCTGCAAGGACGGCGGTTCGCTGGCTTCGGTCTGGAGCCTGTACCAGGCCCAGCAGCGCGTGATCTCCCTGACCCGACGCAACGGTGTGCAATGCCGGCTGTTCCACGGACGTGGCGGCACGGTGGCCCGCGGGGGCGGCCCAACCCACGAATCCATCCTGTCGCTGCCCACGGGCACGGTCGAGGGACAGATCAAGTTCACCGAGCAGGGCGAGGTACTCTCCTCCAAGTACAGCAATACCGAGACGGCCATCTACGAACTGACCATGGGCGCCACCGGCCTGATGAAAGCCTGTCGCCATCTGGTCCAGCCGGTGGAGACGATTCCGGTCGCGTGCGAGCAGGTGGTCGGCGAACTGGCCAAAATCGGCGAGGCGGCCTACCGCAAGCTGACCGACGAACATCCGTTCTTCCTGCAGTATTTCTACGAGGCGACGCCGGTGCGCGAGATCGGCCTGTTGAATATCGGCTCCAGGCCATCGCATCGCAAGAAGCACGATCTCTCGAAGTCCTCGGTGCGCGCCATCGCCTGGGTGTTCGGCTGGGCCCAGTCACGACACACCCTGCCGGCCTGGTACGGTATCGGCTCGGCACTGAAGGCCTGGCGGGAAGCGCACCCGGATCAGCCGGACATGTTGCACCGGATGTTCCGGGACTGGCCGTTCTTCCACAGCATGCTGCGCAACACCCAGCTGTCACTGACCAAGGGCGAGATCAATATCGCCGCGGAGTACGCCAGCCTGGTCAGCGACCAGATCGCGGCCCAGGAGGTCTACGGCATGATCCGCGATGAGTATCTGCGCACGCACGAGGAGCTTTTGCGCGTGGCGCAGGTCGAAAGCCTGATCGACATCGACGAGTACATCGGGACCTCCATGAGCCGCCGAAACCCCTATCTGGACGTGCTTAATCACATCCAGATCACGCTGCTGCGCCGCTATCGGGACGAGGCGTTGCCGGACTGCGAACGCGACAAGTGGCTGGCGCCGCTGCTGCGCTCGATCAACGCCATCGCCGCAGGCATGCGCAACACGGGTTGAGCCGTGCGGTCGGACCACCCGCAGGCCGGGCGGCAGCCGTGCTCCGGGCCGGGCCTCCAGTCGCGGGGCTGATCCTGGCGTGACCTGAAGACGTGATCCGCCCGGGGCCGGAGCCGACAGGACGCCATTTCACGAGTGCCTTTGCCCTTTTGCCCCGGCCACTGCCACGCACGCACGCACGCCAAATCACGGCCACCGGCTCCTGACGCCTTTTGTCGCACGGTGCACAAGCCGGTCCCCAGGGCATGGACAGGGCAAGGAAATCGCTGGTGCGCCACGGGGCACGCCATCGAAATTACACAGCCCGTGCCCCGCGCGTACCGGCGCGGCCTTGCTGCGCGAATGTCATGGATGGCTGCGGGCAGGGTTTCCCGAGACAGCCTGCCCACGGGCCCGCCGCCCTGAGCCCAGCCCACAACCCGACCGGGGGATGCATGTACAACCAGGCGCAAACCGGACTGTTCAAGGGCATGAACCCGCGCGTGACACTGGCGGCCATGCTGGTGGTGATCAGCGCGGTATTTCTTGCCGGTCTGCACACCGAGACGACGGGCCGGTCGCTGGAAGCCTTGCGCGGCTGGCTGACCCCGTTTCTCGAATGGTTCTACGTGGCGCTGGTCGCCTTCCTGCTGCTGTTCATGATCTGGCTGGGCAACGGCCGCTACAAGAACGTGCGCCTCGGCGGCGATCACGAGCGCCCGCAGTTCACGTTCTTTTCCTGGGTCGCCATGCTGTTTGCCGCCGGGACCGGCATTGGCATCCTGTTCTGGTCGGTGGCCCAGCCGATCATCCAGTTTCAGAGCAATCCCTTCGTGGACGAAGGCCTGACCCCGGAGGCGGCCACCATCGCCATGCGGCTCACCTACTTCCACTGGGGACTGAACGGCTGGGCGATCTTCGGCTTCGTCGGCCTGGTGCTCGGTTACTTCGCCTACCGCCAGAACCTGCCCCTGACCATTCGCTCGGCACTGACGCCGCTGCTTGGTGACCGGGTGCGCGGCTATGTCGGTGACATGGTGGACACGCTGGCCGTGTTCGGCACGGTGTTCGGGATCGCGACCACGCTCGGCCTAGGCGTCCAGCAGCTCAATGCCGGCCTGTACCAGGTTTTCGGACTGCTGCCTTCCATCCCGCTGCAATTGCTGGTGATTGCCACCATCATGACGATTGCCGTGGTCTCGGTGGTCAGCGGCGTGCAGCGCGGCGTGCGGATACTCTCGGAGGTGAATTTCTGGCTGTCCATCGCGGCGCTGGGCTTCATGCTGCTGTTCGGGCCAACCCAGTACCTGATCGGCCTGACCATCGAGGCGACCGGCGACTACATGCAGAACCTGCTGGCCATGACCTTCCACACCAACGTCACCCGCGGCAGCGACTGGCAGGCCGAATGGACGGTATTTTTCTGGGGCTGGTGGCTGGCCTGGTCGCCCTTTGTGGGCATGTTCATCGCGCGGATTTCCCGCGGCCGGACCTTCCGGGAATTCGTGCTCGGTGTACTGCTGGCACCGACCCTGATCACCGTGGTCTGGATCGGGGTCTTTGGCGGCACGGCGCTCTATCACGAACTGTTCGGCGGCGGGGGCGTGATCGATGCCGTGGCCGTGGATGTCTCCATGGCCCTGTTCGCCACCATCGAAGAGATGCAGATCGGATCGTTCACCCCGCTCGTGGGCACCCTGCTGATCGTGCTGATCGCCACCTATCTGATCACTTCCGCGAACGCCGGAACCCTGGTCATCAACACGATCCTGTCCGGTGGTGACGCGGAGCCGCCCCGCATCCACCGGATCATCTGGGGCGTGGTGCTGGCGGTACTGACCGCCGTGCTGCTGATTGCCGGGGGCCTGGAAGTGCTGCAGGCGGCGGTAATTGCCGCCGCCCTGCCGTTTTCCCTGGTGGTGATCGCCATGATCGCCGGCCTGCTCCGCGCGCTGGGAGACGAGCGTTTCGCCGCCCGCGAAGGGGTCATGAGCACCAAGCCGGCCGAACCCTGGGCGGTCTCCGACCACACCAATGCCGGCAGCACCACACCGCCGGAGCCGCAAGAAGCATCGAACGGCATGCCGGATGCGCCACTTGATCCGAGAATGCTCGGCGAACACCCGGCCCGGCGCGACAACGCAGGCGAGGACCAACGCGCCGCTTCGTCCCCCGCGCAGATCACCGAGTCAGGCAGCCGCGACTGAAACAGCCGCCGGCCGCCTGGGCCCGATGAGCGATCAAAGACCCATCTGCTTCTGCACCATGTCGCGCATCATCTGCTGCACGGCCGGGTCGTTCATGTCCGGCATGTTGCCGCCCCCAAGGGGCATGGCGGGCATCTTCACCGGCTCGGCGGGCAGCTCGAACACGCGATCCGGCAGGGACTGATCGCTGAACTCGATCAACTCCAGGCGTTCCGCGGGTTGACCGTTGCTCTGGCTGCGCAGGATGCCCAGTCCGGCCATGTCCGGATGGTCCTGCATCCGGGCCATATCCGCCATCATTGGGTCGTCGCCCATGCCCATGCTCTCGACCATGCGTTCGGCCAGCCGCATCCAGGCACGCGTCAGGGCGACGGCACCCGCCTCGTCCGAGAGCACCAGCTCGCCCTGCGAGCGCCCGTCCGACCAGGTGTGCAGTTCGCCTTCCAGCCCGGCGACCTCGACCTGCCGCCCGGTGGCCTCAAGCTCGAGGTCGGCCGGCTCCGGCGTCTCGGTCTCACCAATCAGCTCCTCCATCATGCCCTGAGCCAGCCCGCCGATCATCCCGCCCATGTCCGCCATGTCGATGACCTCGTTGCCGGTGATCACGTAGGTTCCGCCATCGATGATCAGGTAGGCCGCCTCCTCGCCGCCGCCCTGCGGATCGGGCATCTCGAAGCGGATGGTGTCCTCGTCGCGGTAGTGAATGGTCATTTGATCGTCTTCACCGATCTCGAAAACCCCCGAGAAGTCATCAGCCACGCCGATCATCGGGACCGCGCACAGCATCACGGCGAGCATTCGCAAAAAAACGCGCTTGAACATGGCGATTCGCTCCTTGTCCTTTGAAATTGGTTTCCGGCATCCGCCCTGCATCGCAAACCCGGCCGAAACACCCGAGTATAGGATACATGGGCCACGAATTGCCGTTTCGCCACCCGGGCCTCGTCGATTCGCAACTGGCCCGCAGCCCGCACGATTCAGGATAGACTGCCATCCCATGAAGCATCAGCTCGATACGCCAGCGAACGAATTGCGCGAGGCCCTGCTGGCCGCCGCGCCGGACTGCCCGCAACTGCCGGCCGCCTGCGATCAGGCGGTTGCCGTGGATCAGGGCGACCCGCGCCAGCCGCGCGGGCTGCGGGCGGCCCTGGTGTTGCGGGAAATCGGTGCCGACTGCCGGGTGCTGACCCTGGCGGTCCTCGGCGATCCGCGCCTTCGTGACCAGTTCGACCGCCAGCAGATCGCCCGGGCATTCGACGAGACGCTCGCCGACCTGGTCGAGCAACTGCATGCACTCAACCGCTTCAGCCAGAACCAGCTCAACCTGGACGGCGACACCCAGGCGGAAAACCTGCGTCGGCTGATCATGTCCCTGGTCCGCGACCCCCGAGTGCTGCTGGTCAAGCTGGTCTACCGACTGGAACGGCTGCGGGCATTGCCCCGAATCACGGATCCCGGCCTGCGTCGGCGGGTGGCCCGCGAGACCCTTGATCTGTATGCGCCCCTGGCGCACCGGCTCGGCCTCGGCCAGATCAAGTGGGAACTGGAGGATCTGGCGTTCCGGCATCTGGAACCGGAAACCTACCGACACATGGCCGAGCTCATCGAGGAGCGGCGCGCGGACCGGGAAGCCTATATCGAGGCGGTTCGCGAACAGCTCCGGGTCGCCCTCGAAGAGGCGGGCATCCAGGCGCGCATCCATGGCCGCCCCAAGCACCTGTACAGCATATTCAACAAGATGAAGCGAAAACGGCTGCCCTTCGAGCGGCTGTTCGACCTGCGCGCCCTGCGGGTGCACGTGGACAGCGTGGCCGACTGCTACGCCGCGCTCAGCGTGGTGCAATCACTCTGGCTGCCGATACCCGGCGAATACGACGACTACATCGCCAATCCCAAGCCCAACGGCTACCAGTCACTGCATGCCGCGGTTCAGGCACTGGAGGGCAAGACGCTGGAAGTTCAGATCCGGACCGAGCAGATGCATGAACGCGCCGAACTGGGCGTTGCGGCCCACTGGCGCTACAAGGAGGGCAGTCAGGGCGGGGTCGATCCGTTCCAGGAAGCGATGGAACGGCTGCGCAAGGCCATGGAAGACGGCGAGACGCCCGAGCTTGATCTGGCACGGATCTACGTGTTCACACCCCGCAAGGAAATCATCGAGCTGCCACGCGGCGCGACCCCGCTGGACCTGGCCTACCGGTTGCACAGCGACCTGGGGCATCGAACGCGCGGCGCCCGGGTCAACGGACGGCTGGTTCCGCTGACGACAGTGCTGAACAGCGCCGACACGGTGGAAATCCTGACCGGCAGCGAGGCACGTCCCCGACGGGACTGGGCCGACCCGGATGCCGGCTACCTGACGACACGACGCGCCCGCAAGCGAGTCCGGGACTGGTTCCGGGTCCGGCAGCGCGAATCGGCCCAGGCCGCCGGGCGCACCACCTGGGATCGACTGGTTCGACGACTGGGCCTGGACCGCACCCAGCAGGAGACACTCCGCGAGCGGCTGGGCGCACGCAGCCTCGAATCGGTATTCGAGCTGCTGGGCGAGCACCGGATCACGCGTGAGCAATTGCTTTCGGAGGCCAGGAGCCTGCTGCGCCCGGAGCAATCCGACTTGCCGCCCCTGCTTCGACAGGTCGACGCCTCGAACCGGACCCGCGCGCTCACACTCTCCGGCCTGCTCGCCAGGCCGGCAAGCTGCTGTCATCCCGGGCCGGGTGATGCGGCGGTCGCCTTCGTGACCAGAACCCACGGGCTGAAGCTGCACCGCCCGGATTGTCCCAACCTTCGGCACCTGGCACAGACGCAACCTGAACGGATCCTGCCCGTGGAGATTCCGTCAGACGCTGCACTGCCCCATTACCTGCGCCTGCAGCTGACCAGCGAACCACCCGGAACCGAAGGACACGGCACGGCTGCCCGACAGGGGCTGATGCGGGATCTTGCCCTCGCACTCGGACAGTTCAAGGCACGGCTGCTGTCCCAGCGGGGCAGGCTCGACCGGCGCAGCGGCCTGTGGCGAATGGAGCTTGAACTCGAAGTCCCCGACCGGGCAGCCGGCAACGCCCTGGTCGCCCGCCTGGCCGAGTTGCCGGACGTGCATGACGTGCGGCGACAGGACCGCTGACCCCGCGACCGCCGGTTCAGCGCGGCACTGCCGGGAGCGCAGCACGTCCAGACCGGCGGAGCCGGCCCGAATCCCCGAAAAATTGCCCGGCCCCAAAACCTGCCCGTGCACGGGCGCACGAAGCCAGGGCGGGCTTCGTGCAGCGTTTCCCCTCAGCGGTCGACGGAGTGGCGGCGGCGCACCGTCTCCACAGCGCGCTCGAGTGCCCGGTCGACCTCGGCATGCAGCTGCTGCTCCTCGACATCGCCCATGTGGCTGACCAGGTCCACCGCGTTGCGCAGGTACCGCGGCGGCAGGCTGTTCAGGGTGACGCAGGCAATGTCCTCAAGCAGCTCGTCGGACATGTCCGGCGCATCGGCCAGCTTCTCGCGGACGGCATCAAAGACCAGCGTCTCGTAATAGTTCTGGATCTGTCCAAACATGCTTGGGCTACTCCTGATGGGCTAAGGCAACAAACGGCAAAAACCTGGGGCGCAGAATCGGCCTGGGGCGGCGCCGAGGCGATCGGGTTCAGTCCCCTTCGCATCCGGATGCCGCCACTGGTGTGGGCAGCTGGGGTTCCCGGTACCCGCGCTCGATCACGCTGGCCGCCACCAGATCCCCGGTGACATTCAACGTCGTGCGCATCATGTCGAGTATACGGTCAACCCCGATAATCAGCGCAATGCCCTCCGGCGGAATGCCGACGCTGCCCAGCAGCATCGCGAGAATCACGATGCCGACCCCGGGTGTTCCGGGGGAACCAATGGACGCACCGACCGCCAGCAGCACCACGAGCAACAGCTGCACCAGGCCCACGTCGATCATGAACACCTGCGCGAGAAACAGCGTGGCCACGACCTGATACAGCGCCGTGCCCCCCATGTTGATGGTCGTGCCCAGCGGAATCACGAAGCGCGATACCGCTGGCCGGATACCCAGCCGCTCTTCGGCGATCCGGATGGTCAAGGGCATGACGGCCGCGGAGCTGGACGTCGAGAAAGCCAGCAGCAAGGCATCACGGACCCTGACGAGAAATCCCAGCGGCGAGCGCCGAACCCAGAACAGATACACCACAAGATACATGACCAACGCCAGCAGCAGCGCCAGTACCACCGTCGCCACGTAGGCCGCCATGCCGGTCAGCGCTTCGAGACCCGTCCGTGCCGTGACCTGCGCGAGCAACCCGAACACCGCGAAGGGGGCAAGAAACATCGCCCAGCGCACCACCACCATGGTCAGTTGCTGCACGGAGGCGAGCAGATCGAGAATCGGTCGTCCCTGACGGGCCGGCATGGTCACCAGCGCCACCCCCACCAGCATGGCGAAGACCACGACCTGCAGCATGTTCTGCTCCAGCGAGGCCTTCAGGGGATTGGCCGGAATCACCTCGCTGATCCTGAGGGGCAGTTCCGAGAGCGACGGGATGACCGGATCAGGCTGGGCCGCGCCACTGATCAGGTCCACATCCATGATGTACTCCCCCGGCTGAAGCACCAGCACGACGCCCATGCCGATCAGCACGGCGGCCAGGGTGGTCACGAGGAAGAACATGCCCGTGTGGATGCCGATGCTCCGCAACTGGGCCATGCTGTCGGAACTGGCCATCCCCAGAATGATCGAGGCGATGACCAGCGGAATGACGATCATCTGCACCAAAGCGAGGAATACATGCCCCGGAAGCGCCAGCCAGTTGGTGATCTGCGCTGCCAATCGTTCCGGCAGGAGCCCGCCGGTCGGCCCGATCAGCAGACCAACCACAATACCCAGCGCCATGCCGAGCAGGACCTGCGCCCAGAGACGCTTGCGCACCATGCCCGAGAACCGGTCGGTCATGCCACGCAGGGACGGATAGCGGATCTGGACGATATGCTGTCGGGTCATGGCGTCGGCGACTGGTCACGATCAGATTGAACAACGAGGTTCCGGGCCGTGACGGGCACGGCATCCGGCATCCGGCATCGGCGGGCGCCAGTATAGCAACCTGGTTTGACGGCCGGGCGCTGCTTGCAGTAAAACGCGTCCTGTCCACAATCCGGCAGACCCAAGGCGGCCCTGCCCCTGCGCGAGGAATCATCCCCCATGACCATTGCGATTGCCGCCCTGCTGGGCGTCGTCCAGGGCATCTTCATGTTTCTGCCGGTCAGCTCCACGGCCCACCTGGTCCTGACCCAGCACTGGCTCATTGCCCAGGGCCACGAACTGCCGCCCCCGGAAAGCCCCGAGATGATTCTTTTCGACCTGGTGGCCCACGTGGGCACGCTGGTGTCGATTGTGGTGGTGCTCTGGTCCAGCCTGTTCCGGTTCAGCCGCAACACCATCGCCGGTGCCCTGCAGGTGGCCTCGGGCAAGGCAGGCTATCGAGGCCTGCCGCTCTACCTGAGGCTTTTCCTGCTCGGGATGCTTTCGGTACTGGTGACCGGGGTGCTCGGTCTGACACTCAAGACCACCTTTGAACTGGTCTTCGCCACGCCGGCCATGGTGGCGATCACGCTTTCGCTGACCGGCTTGCTGCTCTGGTGGACCGACCGGCTTGGCCCCCGGCACCGCGGACTCAAGCAGATCAATGCCCGGGTGGCCACGGTGATCGGCGTGGCCCAGGCATTCGCGCTGGTGCCCGGACTGTCACGCAGCGCGATGACGATCGTGTTCGCCCTGTTCACCGGGCTCAAGCGCCGCTGGGCCGCAGAATACAGCTTTTTCCTCGCCATCCCGACGATTCTCGCCGCCACCCTGCTGCAAAGCCGGGAGGTACTTGGCCTCGGTGGTCTGAACGGGATCGGACTGGACGACCTGTTGGTGGTCTTCGTGGTTTCGGCCCTGGTCGGCATCGTCTCGCTGAAGGTGGTGGTCTACTTCCTGTACAAGGCTCAACTCAAGGTTTTCTCGTTTTACGTCTGGGCACTGGCAGTCGCGGTGCTGCTCGGCTGGGTGGACATGCCGGCCTGAGCCGCGGGCTGCACGGGCCACTGGGGGAAGCTCAGCGACTCCGGCGCCTGCCGGACGATGATCGCCCGGTGTGCTTGGTCACGAAGGGGCGTGCCGGGCGAGTCGGTTGGGCTGTTCGGCCCGCTGCCCGTGCGCCTTCCGACTTGCCGCCGGTGCCTGCCGGCTGCCAGGTGGGCACCAGGTGTTTCTTGCCGTTGCCGATCAGGTCGGCGCGCCCCATGCGCTTGAGTGCCGACCGCAGCAACGGCCAGTTATTGGGATCGTGGTAGCGCAGGAAGGCCTTGTGCAAACGCCGCCTTTTGAGGCTGCGCGGCGAAAAGACCTGTTCGCCACAATCGCGGCGCACGCTGCGCAGCGGGTTGCGCCCCGAGTAGTACATGGCCGAAGCCAGCGCCATCGGGCTGGGCAGGAAGGCCTGCACCTGGTCGGCCCGAAAGCCGTTGCGCTTCAGCCAGAGGGCCAGATGCATCATGTCCTCGTCGGTGGTCCCCGGATGCGCCGCGATGAAGTAGGGGATCAGGTACTGCTCCTTGCCGGCGGCGCGGGAGAACTTCTCGAACATCGCCTTGAAGCGGTCGTAGCTGCCGATCCCGGGCTTCATCATCTTGGACAGCGGCCCGCGCTCCGTGTGCTCCGGGGCGATCTTGAGATATCCGCCAACGTGATGGGTCACCAGCTCCTTGACATAGGCTGGTGACTCGACGGCCAGGTCGTAACGCAGGCCGGAAGCGATCAGCACCTTCTTGATGCCCGGCAGGGATCTGGCCCGCCGGTAGAGGGCAATCAGCGGGCCGTGGTTGGTGTCCAGGTTCTTGCAGATTTCCGGGTACACGCAGGAAAGGCGCCGGCAGTTCTCCTCGATCCGGTCGTCCTTGCAGGCCAGGCGATACATGTTCGCGGTCGGCCCACCAAGATCGGAGATCACGCCGGTGAAGCCTTCCACCCGGTCACGAATCTCCTCGATCTCGCGGATCACCGAATCCTCCGAGCGACTCTGGATGATGCGGCCCTCGTGCTCGGTGATCGAGCAGAAGGTGCAGCCGCCGAAGCAGCCGCGCATGATATTGACCGAGAAGCGGATCATCTCCCAGGCCGGAATCCGGGCCTGGCCGTAGGCCGGATGCGGCGCGCGTGCAAAGGGCAGATCGAACACCGCGTCCATCTCGTCCATCGTCAACGGGATGGGCGGCGGATTGAGCCACACCTCCTTGTCACCATGACGCTGGACCAGTGCACGGGCATTGCCGGGGTTGGTCTCCAGATGCAGCAGTCGGGAGGCATGGGCATACAGCACCCGGTCCTGCCTGACGGTTTCGTAGGCAGGCAGGCGGATCACGGTGTGCGATCTGGGATGAGACCGGGGAATCTCCCGCTGGCGGTGCACCACGGTCACTGTGGGCGCTTCGTCCGGCTCCTTCGATGCCGCGCAGGTTGCCGGGCTGGTCATGGCATAGGGATCAGGCTGGGGCGGTACCGGCCCGGGCGTATCGAAATCCGAGGAATCGAGCTCCACGAAGCCCGGGGGCACCGCATCACGCAAAAACGCGGTTCCGCGCAGGTCGGTGATGTCGCGGGGGTGCTCGCCGGCCGCGACCCGGTGGGTCACGTCCACCAGCGCACGCTCGGCATTGCCATACAGCAGCAGATCAGCCTGCGAATCGACCAGTACCGAGCGGCGCACCTTGTCGTCCCAGTAGTCGTAATGCGCGATCCGGCGCAGGCTCGCCTCGATGCCCCCGATGATGACCGGCACCTCGCGGTAAGCCTCCCGGCAGCGCTGGGTGTAGACGATCACGGCCCGGTCAGGACGCTTGCCCCCCTCGTCCCCGGGGGTGTAGGCATCGTTGCTGCGCACCTTGCGGTCCGCCGTGTAGCGGTTGACCATCGAGTCCATGTTGCCGGCCGTCACCCCGAAATAAAGATTCGGCGGCCCGAGCCTCATGAAATCCCCGGTATCACGCCAGTCCGGCTGCGCGATGATGCCCACGCGAAATCCCTGGGCCTCAAGCACCCGGCCAATCACCGCCATCCCGAAGCTCGGGTGATCCACATAGGCGTCACCGGTCACCAGTATCACGTCGCAGGAATCCCATCCCAGCGCGTCCATTTCATCACGGGACATCGGCAAAAATGGCGCCACGCCGAAACGTGCCGCCCAATACTTGCGATGTGAAAAGAGGCCGGAGGGGTTCTGCATGAAGCGGTCAATCCCAGGGAAACGATCAAACAAAGCCGGTTGACACACCTCGGCGGCAGCCGGTGTGCCCGCTGCGGGCGCGAGTGGCCCATTTCAGTGCTATGCTAACGGATTGCGGGCCTTGGCGCGCCCTCGGGTTTGACTGCGTTGCCGGCCGACCCGGACGATCATTGCAGGCTAGCCAGCGGTCCCGGGATAGAATCCGGGCGATGAACTGGTTTCTCCCGGTCTGCCGCAGATCCAAACAGGGCAGCTGATGCCCGCCAGAAGCGTGACGGCAGAATGGCCAGAAGCCAGGAGCAATCCATGAACCGACTCATCGGAAGACGTCAATTTCTCGCTGGTCTCGCCGGCATGGGCCTCGCTCCCCTGCTGGGCGGCTGCGCGCGCCAGGAGTCGCTGCTGCAGGTCGGCAGCCATGTCTGGCTCGGTTACGAGCCGATGTTTCTGGCGCGCAAGCAGGGCTGGATGGACGAATCCCGGGTTCGCCTGGTGGAGCTGCCCTCCGCCACCGATTCCCTGCAGTCCCTGCACGCCGGCCGGATCGATGCGGCCGCCCTGACACTCGACGAGACGCTGACGGCACGGGCCGAAGGGCTGATGCTTGAGGCAATACTGGTGTTCAACTACTCGACGGGCGCCGATGTGGTCATGGTGCGCCCGGAAATCGAGACCCCGGCGGATCTGGCCGGCAAGACCATCGTGGTGGAAAACTCCGCCGTAGGGGCGCTGACGCTGATGGAAACACTCAAGCTCGGCTCGCTCTCCCCAAGCGACGTGAACCTGAGGTACGCCACCCATGATGCGCACGTGACAGTCTGGCAGGATGGCGAGACCGACGCGGTGGTCACCTTCGAGCCGGCCGCGACCCGCATCCAGCAGGAGGGTGGGCGGCGTCTCGTGGACAGCTCGGCCTTTCCCGATGTCATCGTGGATGTGCTGGCCGTGCGCCCCGAGGCCATCCGCGAAAAGCCCCGGGCGCTTGCCCACCTCGTGCAGGCGCATTTCGATGCGCTGGACTTCATGATGGAAAAACCCGAGGAGGCAGCCCCCCTGCTCGCCGAAAGGTTGCAGATCTCGGCCGCTGATGTGAATGAGGCCTACCGGGGCATCACCATGCCGGGGCGCATCGAGAACATTGAGGCGCTGAGCGGTCAGCCCGCACCCCTGGAACGGACCGCCGAAATGCTGATTCCGATGCTGATTGAATACGGCCTGCTGCCCGATACGGTCGCGGCGGAAGCCACCGGGCTGGCCAACCCGGACTTCATCGCAACCGGAAATCGCTGATGCGACACCTGGGGCTGCCGCTTCGATGGATCCTGCCGCTGGTCGTCCTGGCAGCCTTCATGCTGATCCAGCTCTATTCGGTCAGCAGCTCGCTGCATTCGACCAAGCACAGCTTCTTCGTCGAGGAGCAGCAACGGGCCGTCGCTTATGCCTCGGAGATCGTGCGGCTGGCCGAACACGGCCTGGCCAATGACCCCAGCATGGTCCAGCGCGAATTCCTCCACCGGGCCAGCGCGCCGACGCTCCGGCGCGCGCTGCTGATCGATCCGAACGGCATGATCCTGATGGCGGACCGCTCCGACTGGGTCGGCCGCTCGGTCAACGCGATGCTGGACCGCGATCACGAGCTGCTGTTTCGCACCCAGAGCTTCACGCGCCAGCCGGAACTGAAGGTTACCAGCAACGGCGAACGCTTCTCGCTGATCATGCCCTTCATCCCGCCGGCCAAGGCCGACGAGGCCCGAAGTCTCGACAAGGGCGCGCTCTACATGGAGTACGACCTCTCCGTCCCCCTGGCGCAGATGACCCGCAGTTACCTGCACGCCCGTCTGCCGGACGTGGTGGGCGGCTTCGTCCTGACAATCCTCCTCGCCATCTGGATTCATGCCCGGGTTTCGCGTCCGCTCAATGAAATCGAGCAGATGAGCAACCGCGTCGCGGGTGGGGACTTCACCGTCAAGGTTCCGGAAACCGGCCACGGGGAGTTGTACCAGCTGGCCCGCAGCTTCAACCGCATGACCATGCGACTGGCCGAAGCCGCCGAACGGGAACGGCTATCCGCCGTGGCCTTCGAGGGCGCCGAAGCGACCCTGATCACCGACCATGACGGCAATATCCAGAAGGTCAACGCGGCTTTCGAACACATGACCGGATTCACCGCCGGCGACGTGCGCTCGAAAACCCCCCGGATTCTCAAGTCCGGTCGGCAGAATCTCGCCTTCTACCGGGAAATGTGGCGGCACCTGCTGGAAACAGGCTACTGGGAAGGGTTGATCCAGAATCGCCGCAAGGACGGAGAGATTTACCCGCAGTGGACCTCCATTCGGGCGGTCCGTGACCCGCAGGGCCGGATCACCCACTTCGTGGCGAGTCTTTTTGACCAAACCGAACAGGAACAGGCCGCCGAGGCCCTGCGCGAGAGCGAGCGGCGCTTTCGCAGCATGTTCGAGCAGTCGCCCATGGCCTACCTGGCAATGGATGAGCAAGCCCGTCTGATCGACGTGAACGACCGCATCTGCTCGATGCTCGGCTATCGGCGCGACGAGCTGATCGGCAAACCATTCACCAGGTTTTCCGACAAGGACTCGATCGCGAGTCAGGAGGGCCATCTTGAGTCGCTCAACCTGCACGGCCACCTGACCGCCCAGTTCGCCCTGCGTCGCCAGGATGGCTCTGCTCTCGTGGCGATGCTCAGTGGTCGCGTGCAGTATGACGCCCGGGGCCGGTTCGTCCGCAGTCACTGCATCCTGCACGACATTACCGAGCGCCAGCAGATGGAAGACAGCCTGGCACGTCGGGAGGAACAGCTGCGGACCCTGATCGATGCCATGCCGGACATGATCGTGCTGCTGGACGACCAGAACCGCTGGCTTGAGACCAACCTCTTCAGCCTGCGCCTGCTCGGCCTGACCCACGACCGTTACAGCGGCAAGACCGGCGAGGAACTCGGACAGATCTCGCCCCACTTTGCGGACACCTTCCGACAGATCGACCTGGCCAACGAGGCAACTTGGCAGGCGGGCCACATGACCCGCCATGAGGAAACGGTCCGGACCGAGGAGGACCAGCAGCGGATTTTCGACATCATCCGCGTGCCACTGTTCCACCCCGGTGGCGTCCGCAAGGGACTGGTGATGATCGGGCGCGACGTGACCGAACAGCGCGCCGCGACCGCACGTGCGGAGCACCTGGCCTATCACGATGCCCTCACCGGCCTGCCCAACCGTCTGCTGCTTCAGGATCGCCTGACACGCGCACTCAAGACGGCCCGGCGGGACGAACACATCGGGGCGCTGCTGCAACTGGACCTGGATCATTTCAAGACTGTCAACGATGCCCGCGGACACGAGATCGGCGACCGGTTGCTGCAGCTGGTGGCCGAACGGCTGGAAGAACTGCTGGACGAGGACCAGACCCTCGCCCGTCTGGGCGCCGACGAGTTCGCGGTGCTCTTGCCGTCGCTCGGGCGAAGGCACGACCACGCCGCCAAGCAGGCGATGCAGGTCTCGGACAGGATCAGCCGGAAGATCCACGAGGCCATGTTGATCGAAGGCGAAACCTTTCACCTCTCGGCGAGTATCGGGATCACGCTCTTCCCGGCCGGAGACGACTCGGAAGATCAGCCGGGGGATCTGCTCCGCGAGGCGGATACCGCGATGTATCAGGCCAAGTCAGCCGGGCGGGACAATACGCGGTTCTACCGCAGTGAAATGGGCGCGCAGGTTGCGGCACGCCTGAACCTCGAGAGTCAGTTGCGCCAGGCGCTCAAGGAGAACCAGTTCGAGCTGTACGTCCAACCTCAGGTTCGCGAGGACGGAAGCTGGGTTGCTGGCGAGGTCCTGCTGCGCTGGATTCACCCGGAAAACGGACTGATCCCGCCGGATGTCTTCATCCCGGTTGCGGAGGATTCCCGCCTGATCCTGCCAATCGGCGACTGGGTACTGGAAGAGTCCTGCAAATTGCTGGCGCGGGCGCGCGCCGACGGACATCCGCAACACCTTTCGGTCAACGTCAGCCCGCGCCAGTTCAAGCAACCCGACTTTGTCGACAAGGTGCTGGAACGGATCGAGAGCAGTCACGCGCAGCCGAACGACCTGACCCTGGAGATCACCGAGGGGCTGATCATCGACAATCTCGAGGATACGGTGGAAAAAATGAACCGGCTCGCCGCGGTCGGGGTGCGGTTCTCGCTGGACGATTTCGGTACCGGCTACTCTTCGCTCAGTTACCTCAAGCGCCTGCCGTTCCACGAGCTCAAGATCGACAAGGGCTTCATCCTCGATGCACCCAGAGACGACAACGACGCGGCCCTGGTGGACACCATTCTCGCCGTCAGTGCCCACCTCAAGCTCGCGGTCGTCGCCGAGGGCGTCGAAACCGAGGAACATCTGCGCTTCCTGGCCAATCGCGGCGAGATGCTCTACCAGGGCTACCATTTCAGTCGCCCGATGCCGGTGGTCCAGTGGCTCGAAGGACTGACCGGCAGGGGCTGACCCGGCCGCAGCCGACCACCGCGCCACCGACTGGCGTCACCAGCGGTTTCTCCGCTCCCCGAGCCCCGGATTGCAGGCCCCGGGCCATCAATGCCGTGATCACACCCCGGCCCGTTTCCGGAAGTCGGGCTGCCTGCGCAGGTAGGCAGGCACGAGCCAAAGCACGCACCAAAAAACGCCGGAATGATGGGGCATCCCATGCAAGTGCGATGGGCTTGCAGGCGCATCGAGGGCGGCGCACGGCGCATGGATTGTTGGCCGCCTGGCACCTTTGCGCCACGGCGCGACGCCTGCACGAGACGCCTGCACGAGACGCCTGCACGAGACGCCTGCACGAGACGCCTGCACGAGAC
>JBKHDT010000010.1:0-54907 GCA_046541195.1 Halothiobacillaceae bacterium
GAAGGCCTGATCAGCTGGCTTTCCGATTATCACGAGATGACCGACGACACCCTGCGTCCGTACATGTACGCGCACGAGGACGAGGCGGCCATCCGCCATCTCATGCGCGTCGCCTGTGGTCTTGATTCCCTGGTGCTCGGCGAGCCGCAGATTCTCGGGCAGATCAAGACCGCCTTCACCACCGCCAGCGAGGCGCGAACGGTGGGGCCGACGCTGAACCGCCTGTTCCAGCATGCCTTCCAGGTGGCCAAGCAGGTGCGGACCGATACGGCGATCGGTGCCAGCCCGGTTTCCGTCGCCTTTGCGGCCGTTTCTCTGGCGCGCCAGATCTTCGGGGCATTCGGTGACAAGACCGCGCTGCTGGTTGGCGCCGGCGAAACCATTGAGCTGGCGGCTCGTCATCTCTCGGCCCAGGGACTGCAACGGGTGATTGTCGCCAACCGGACGGTCGACCGGGCACGGACGCTGGCCGATGCCTTCGGTGGCGAGGCGATCTCCCTTGGAGAGATATCCGCGCACCTGCACCGGGCGGACATCGTGATCTCGTCCACGGCCAGCCCCGTGCCGGTACTGGGCAAGGGGGCGGTGGAAAGCGCCATTCGCAAGCGCAAGCGCCGGCCGATGTTCATGGTCGACATTGCCGTGCCCCGGGACATCGAACAGGAAGTCGGCGGGATGGAGGATGTCTACCTGTACACGGTGGATGACCTCGAATCGGTGATCGAAGAGGGTCAGAAATCCCGTCAGGAGGCTGCAGGACAGGCGGAGAAGATCATCGAGAAGCAGGTGCGCCAGTTCGTGCAGTGGCTGCGCCTGCAAAGCGGTGGCGAGACCATCCGGACCTTCCGGGAGTCGGCCTACGCGCAGCGCGACGAGGTGCTCGCGCGCGCGCTGGCACAGCTCAACCGCGGCAAGAATCCGGAGCAGGCGCTGCAGTATCTTGCCAATACGCTGACCAATCAGCTGATCCACGGTCCGACCGTGCGCCTGCGCGAAGCCTGTGCACAGGGCGATGCCGAGGCCCTGAACGCCCTGAGGCAACTGCTCGACATCGACGGCGGGGCCTGATGCCGGCCTTGTGCGATGCCCGCCGGGATCGAGCAGGCGCCGGGGCGGGCCCGAATGACCCGGGACATTTGCCTGCGCGCGTGTTGCCGGGTCGGGGCGCCCGATCGTGAACCCATCCTGATTTCCCGTCACTGAAGAGCCTCGATGTTTCAACCGGCCCTGATCGAAAAACTCGATGCCCTCTGCGACCGCTTCGAGGAGTTGACCCGCTTGCTCGGCGATCCGGAGGTGGTCGCCAACACGGCCCGTTTCAGCCAGCTCTCCCGGGAGTACGCCCGGCTCGAGGCGCTGGTGGAGGCGCGTCGTCAGTGGCAGGACGCCCTGAAGGCACGCCATGAGGCCGAAGTCATGTCACGCGACAGCGACCGGGAACTTGCCGAGATGGCGCGACAGGAACTGGCTGGACTCGACGCGCGGCTGGCGTCGCTTGAAGACGAACTCAGGATCCTGCTCGTGCCAAGCGATCCGGCGGATGACGGCAACGTGTTTCTCGAGATCCGTGCCGGGACCGGGGGGGACGAGGCGGCGCTGTTCGCCGGCGACCTGCTGAGGATGTATGGCCGCTATGCCGAGCAGCGCGGCTGGCGCCTGGAAACGGTATCGGCCAGTCCCGGCGAGCAGGGGGGATTCCGCGAAGTCATCGTGCGCGTCCAGGGCGACGGCGCCTACTCGGCACTGAAGTTCGAATCGGGCGCCCACCGCGTCCAGCGTGTGCCTCAGACCGAAACCCAAGGCCGGATTCACACCTCCGCGGCTACCGTCGCGGTTCTGCCCGAGCTGGAGGCGGCCGGGGAAGTCCAGCTCGATCCGGGCGACCTGAAGGTCGATACCTTTCGCGCCTCGGGTGCCGGTGGCCAGCACGTCAACAAGACCGATTCGGCCATCCGCATCACCCATCTGCCCAGCGGCATGGTGGTCGAGTGTCAGGATGAGCGGTCGCAGCACAAGAATCGCGCACGGGCCATGAGTTTGCTGGCCTCGCGTCTGGCGGACCTGGAGCGCAGTCGCCGGCAGAGCGAGCAGGCCGCTACCCGCAAGGCCCTGGTAGGCAGCGGTGACCGCTCCGAGCGAATCCGGACCTACAACTTTCCGCAGGGCCGGGTGACCGATCATCGCATCAATCTGACCCTGTACCAGCTCGATCGCCTGATGGCCGGTGATCTCGACCTGGTGATCGCGCCATTGCAGCAGGCCCACCAGGCGGAGCTGCTCGAGGAACTGGCAAGTCAATGAATATTGCACAGGCGCTGCAGCACGCGCGCCGCCTGCTGGGCGGGGACGAGGCGGCGGTGGATGCCCGGCATCTGCTTGGGGCCTGTTGCGGTCTCGATCACGCGGGGCTGATCCTGCAGGAAGACCGGACCCTCACCCCGCAAGAGCAGTCCCGGTTCGAGGACTGGCTTGAGCGCCGATCCCGGGGGGTGCCCGTGGCCTATCTGGTCGGTCGCCGCGGTTTCCGGAACCTGTCGCTGGCGGTCAATCCGTCGACGCTGATTCCCCGTCCGGATACCGAGACCCTGGTCGAGGCGGCTCTGGCGCTGGGAGCGCCCGATCGTCCCCTGCGGGTCCTGGATCTGGGAACCGGCAGCGGGGCGATTGCGCTGAGCATCGCCGCGGAGCGCCCGGCCTGGACGGTGGTGGCCACGGACCGGAGCGCGGAAGCACTGGATGTAGCCCGGCAAAACGCCGCGGCGCTGGGACTGGACCGCGTGCGCTTTCTCGAGGGGGACTGGTTTCAGGCCCTGGGCATCCAGGCGCCCTTCGATCTGATTCTCTCCAACCCGCCCTATGTCGCGGCCGATGACCCGCACCTGCTTCAGGGCGATCTTCGTCACGAGCCGAGATCGGCGCTGGTGTCCGGCGCGGACGGGCTGGATGATCTGGCCCGGCTCTGTGCCGGCGCGCCGCGCTGGTTGCTTCCCGGCGGCTGGTTGCTGCTCGAGCATGGCTGGGCGCAGGGGGCCGCGGTGCGCGATCTGCTTTGCGGGGCAGGCTTTCGGTCAGTGGCCACGCGGCAGGATCTGGCGGGTCACGAGCGGGTGGGCATGGGTCGTTACGACCCCCCGGCCGAGTCGGCAGCCGTCACGGAGAATCAACAAAACTAATGCATTATTGGTGACTTCTGTTGTCGGATCGTCGATGCATCTTCTAATCTCGCCTCATGGACAGCGAAGACCTTATCAAACATCGGGACATCCGCTTTCGCGGCCCCCACGAACTGGCCGACCAGGCGAGCGAGGCGGCACGCCGCCTGGCGGACCTGCCGGGTGTGCTCGATGCGCGTGCGTTGTCCTCGACCGTCCTGCACCTGACCTACGACATCCGCAAGATCTGCATTCGCATGCTCCTGCGGCATATCCAGATCGAGGGGTTCCACCTCGACAATGCCCTGCTCGAAAAACTCCGCCTGGCGCTGATCGAGTATGCGGAGGACGCCCAGCGCGGCTGCCTCGGCGTGCAGGTCTGCCCGCAGCCGGTCCGCGTGAATCGTCCGCCGCCGACGGAGCCGACCCGTCCTCCGCATCCGCCGGAGGGCGAGGAAGAACACTGGCGTCACTACCTCTGATCGGTTTGCCTGCCGGGACCAGTCGGCGGCCAGGGTTGCCGCTTGTACCACGCCGGGCCCGGCGCGCTTCGAGATTTTTCCCATGAATGACGAACAGCTGCTGCGCTACAGCCGCCAGATCATGTTGCCCGAGGTGGACGTGGCCGGTCAGCAGAAGCTGCTTGACGCCACCGCTCTGGTGGTCGGTCTGGGCGGGCTGGGGTCCCCGGTGGCGCTGTACCTGGCGGCCGCAGGGGTCGGGCAGTTGCTGCTGGCCGATCACGACGAGGTGGACCTGAGCAACCTGCAGCGCCAGATCGCCCACGGGGTGATCGATGTGGGGCGCAGCAAGGTGGCTTCGGCCGCGGACGCCGTGGCGCGCATCGACCCGGACGTGCGGACGGTCGCGCTGGCCGCGAGAATGGAAGGCGCCGAACTGGAGGATGCCGTCGCCCGGGCCGACGTGGTGCTCGACTGCACCGACAACTTCGCGGTGCGCTTTGCCATCAATGCTGCCTGTCGACGACATCGCGTGCCGCTGGTTTCCGGCGCCGCCATCCGGTTCGAGGGGCAGGTGGCGGTCTATGACCCGGCCCGGCCGGACAGTCCCTGCTATCGCTGCCTGTATCGTGAGGAGGGCGCGGAGGACCGAAGCTGCGTCCGAAACGGGGTGCTTTCTCCGGTCGTGGGCGTGATCGGCAGCCTTCAGGCCGTCGAGGCGGTCAAGGTCCTGCTGGGCCTCGGCGTGCCGCTGGTTGGCCGGCTGCTGCTGTACGATGCGCTTGCCGCCGACCTGCGGGTCCTGCGTCTGCGACGCGACCCGGACTGCCCGGTGTGCGGCGGGGAGTAAACCGTTTCGGGGCAACTGGCCGTTCACGATCGTCCCGGACACAGGCAAGGCGTGCCGCTTGCGGCACGCCTTGCTCGTTTCAGGTCTGGCGACGGGTGTTTCCGACGCGGCCCCCGTGACCGGGGGCGTCGGTCAGATGGACTTCTTGCAGAAGTACCAGTCGGTGCATTCGTACTCGCCGCTGTCGACCCGCTTCTGGGCTTCCTCGGCGCTGGCCGGCGGGGGAACGATGACCTTGTCGCCCGGCTGCCAGTTTTCCGGCGTGGCCACGCCATGCGCGGCGGAAGTCTGCAGCGACTTGACCAGGCGAAGGATCTCGTCAACCGAGCGGCCGTTGGTCATCGGGTAGTACAGCATGGCGCGAAGGATGCCCTGCGGATCGATGACGAAGGTTGCCCGGACCGCCGAAGTGTCGGAAGCACCCGGGTGTACCATGCCGTAGGCCTTGGCCACGTCCATGGACAGGTCGGCGATGATCGGGAAGGGAATGGTCACCCCGAACTTCTCCTGGATGTTGCGGACCCAGGCGATGTGCGAGTAGTGGCTGTCGATGGACAGGCCAAGCAGATCGCAGCCAATCGCATCGAACTGGTCGGCAGCCTTGGCGAAGGCCATGAACTCGGTGGTACATACCGGCGTGAAGTCCGCCGGGTGAGAAAACAGGACCAGCCACCGGCCTTCGTAGTCGGACAGCTTCTTCTGTCCGTGGGTCGTGGGCGCGTCGAACTCGGGCGCGCGCTCATTGAGTCGGGGCAGGGAAACCACGTTCTGAATGTTTTGCTCTTCCATCTCGATCACCTCCAGGTTTTCGGGTCTTCGGTTACTGCCGGGCGTACTTGCTCCGGACGATTTAAATCTTATCTGGTATAGATAAATTTTCTAATTGAATGTTCTCATCCTTTTGATTGATAAATTCAATTGATCATCGGACGACGAGGCCCCGCGGGGTTGACGTTTTTGGGCGGCTTGTTGCGTTGCCGGATCATGAGTCCGCCGACCGCCGGTTGGGTTAGACCGGCGAGTATAGACAGGATTCCGGACCGAAGCAGTCGCGTTCGGTTTGCCGCCCCGGGCGATCGCCGCAGGGCCAGGTGATTGCTGCATCGAGCCATCCGTGGCCTCCTGCGGCACCGCTCCTTGCGACTGACTGACTGACTTGTGCACGGGCGCGGCGGGGCGGCCAGGTCCCCGGTCGCCAGTCTGAATGCATTCTTGCGCCCTCGCGCTAGTCTCGCGTCCCCGCCGGGGCCAGCGCGAGGGCGCGCAGGCTGCGGTAGCTCTCCAGGCGCCGCGGATCAAGCTGCCCGGAGGCTACGGCGTTGCGCACCGCGCATCGCGGTTCGTGATCGTGACTGCAATTGGCGAACCGGCAGTGGGCCGCCAGTTCGAGGATGTCCGGAAAGGCGCTGTCGACCGATTCGGGGCGGGGCCTGCGTGGCGTGAAGTCACGCACGCCGGGTGCGTCGATCAGCATGCCGCCGCCGGGCAGGTGAAACAGCGTGCTGGTCCGGGTGGTGTGCAGCCCTTCGCCGCTGTGTTCGGACAGCGGCGCCACCGCGATGTCCGCGGCCTGCGGGACGAGCAGGCGGGTCAGCGATGACTTGCCCACGCCCGACAGTCCGACCAGCAGGCTGCAATGACCGGCCAGCTGCGCCCTGAGGGTTTCGACTCCCTCGCCTGATCGCACGCTGACGTCCAGGCAGCGCAAGCCGGCATCCTGCCAGATGGCCATGGCGTGCTCCGCGACGGCTGCCCCGGGTGACTCGTGCAGCAGATCGATCTTGTTGCGCACAAGCAGCGGGCGGGCGGGCAGGTCGAGGGCTGCGACCATGGCCTGCTCGACCACACCCGGATTCATGGCTGGTCGGGGGGCGACCACGATGACGACCTGATCGAGGTTCGCCGCCATCAGCCGCTCGCGCCCGTGGGTGTCGGGCCGGATCAGCAGCGAGTCCCGAGGCTTGAGCGCCTCGATCCGTGCGCCCCCCTCGTCGTCCTCGGTCCAGCCGATGCGGTCCCCCGTTGCCAGCGACCCGAGCGTCCGTCGTGCGTGGGCCCGCAGCCGGGTTTGGGTCTCGGCATCCTCGATCATGAGCTGCTTGCCGTGGTGGGCCACGACCAGCCCGTCGCGCAGTTGGCAGCGTCCGGCTTCGCGCTGCTGCCTGTCGCGGATATTGCGCTGCTGGTTGCGACTCAGGCGTTGCCGGGCCATGGCTCAGAGCAGGAACACGGTGGCGAGTCCGAGGAAAATAAAGAATCCCCCGGAGTCGGTGATGGCCGTGATCAGTACCGAGCTGCCCAGCGCCGGATCACGGCCCAGGTGGGCGCGGACCACCGGAATGGTCACCCCGAACAGCGCGGCGACCAGGAAGTTGAGGGTGACGGCCGCGAGCATGACCAGGCCCAGCGGCATGTCCTGGTAGAGCAGGTACGTGACCAGGGCCAGGACGCCGCCCCAGATCAGGCCGTTGATCGCGGCAATGCGCAGCTCCTTGAAATACAGCACCATCACGTCCCGCCGCTCCAGGTGTCTGAAGGCCAGTTCCCGCACGATCATGGTGATGGTCTGATTGCCGACATTGCCGCCCATCCCGGCCACGATCGGCATCAGGGCGGCCAGGGCCACCAGCTGCTCGATCGAGCCCTCGAACAGCCCGATCACGCGTGAGGCCACCAGTGCGGTGACCAGGTTGACTGCCAGCCAGGGCGCGCGGTTGCGCACACTCTTGCGCACCGGCGCGAACAGGTCCTCCTCCTCGCGCAGACCGCCGCGCGAGAGGTGGGCCTCCTCGCTGGATTCGTGCATGTGATGGACGATCTCGTCGACCGTGATCCGGCCGATCAGCCGATTGTTCTCGTCGATGACCGGCGCGCTGATCAGGTCGTAGCGCTCGAATGTGTCCGAGGCATCCCGGGCGGTGTCCAGCGGGCGGAATGCATGGGCCTCGCGGGTCATGACCTCGGCGATCGGCGTCTCCGGGTTGTTGACCAGCAGGGTTTTCAGGTGAATCAGGCCGCGAAAGATGCCCTCGCGGTCGGTGACGAACAGCTTGTCGGTGTGATTGGGCAAGGCCGTGAACCGGCGCAGGTATCGCAGGACAGCCTCGATGGACACGTCCTCGCGGACGGTGATCTGGTCGAAGTCCATCAGCGCCCCGACGGAGTCGTCGGGGCAGGACATCGCCAGCTTCAGTCGCCAGCCTTCCTCCGAGGGGAGGGCGTTGAGCACGTCCTCCATGATCTGCTCGGGGATGTCCGGCGCCAGGTCCGCCAGCTCGTCCGCGCTGAGCCCGGTTGCCGCCTGCCGGATCTCGTCCTGATCCATGGCCTCGATGAGGCTTTCCCGGACGGCGTCCGAGACTTCGAGCAAGACCTCGCCATCCTGATCGGCCTGGACCAGTTCCCAGACCACCAGGCGTTCGGCCAGGGGAAGCGCCTCGAGCAGCACCGCAATGTCGGCCGAGTGCAGGCGTTCGAGCTGGTGCGCGAGCCGCGCCATGTTCTGCCGGTGCACGATACTGCCCACCAGCTCCTGTTGCGGCATGTCCTGCTGGCGGCGCACCAGCTGCTCGGTCACGCGGTTGCGCCGCAGCGTTTCGTGCACGTCGTGAATGATGCGCAGCAGTTCCTGGTAGCGGACCTTGTGCTTGTTGGCCATGATTTGCGCGCCGCGGCAGCCTGTCGGTAGGATCGGTTTGTCTGTCAGTCGCGCCTCAGCGCGTCGATTCGCTCGGCCAGGCTGAAGTCCCGCTCGGTCAGTCCGCCCGCGTCATGGGTCGTCAGGCTGATCCGGCAGCGCCCGTAGCCGAGGAGGATATCCGGGTGATGGTCCATCGCCTCGGCCTGATGCGCCACCGCGTTGACGAACAGCAGCGCGCTGACAAAATCCGCGAAGCGATCGTTTCGCTGAAGCCGGCGTCCCTCGTCGACCAGTTCCCAGCCATCCTTCAGCCGGGCCAGCTGTTGATCCGGGTTGTCAATGATGCGCATATTCGTGATGGTTCCCATTACAATGGAGGTGCATGGCCCCGGCGATCCGGCCGGCGGGCCATGATAGCGTGAAAGCGGGCACTCTGCCCGCACCCCGAGCGCTGCGGGTGCGCTGGTTGTGGCCGGCAACCACCGGCGCCATGATGGAGCGGGGCGGCGGGGCTTTCACGCGGCGCTTCCCCAAACTCAACGACCCGAATGCCCGAACGGGCACTACGACAAGGCTGTCCGAGATGTCCAACCCCGAAGAGAACCTGATCTGGATCGACCTGGAGATGACCGGCCTGGACCCGGATCATGACCGGATCATCGAGGTCGCCACCCTGGTGACCGACAAGCACCTGAACGTGCTCGCCCAGGGTCCGGTGATTGCCATTCATCAGGATGATTCGGTCCTCGGTGCGATGGACGAGTGGAACACCCGCACCCACGGGGAATCCGGGTTGACCGCCCGGGTGCGCGCCAGCCGGCTGACTGTCGAGGACGCCGAGCGGCAAACCCTGGAGTTTCTGCGTCAGTGGGTGCCGGAGGGCCGATCGCCGATGTGCGGCAACAGCATCTGCCAGGATCGGCGTTTCATGGCCCGGCTGATGCCGCGGCTGGAGGCCTACTTCCACTACCGCAACCTGGACGTCTCCACGATCAAGGAAATCGCCCGCCGCTGGTTTCCCGATGTGGCCGCCGGACTGAAAAAGCACAGCAGTCACCAGGCGCTGGATGACATCCGCGCCTCGATCGCGGAACTCAACTATTACCGCGAACACATCCTGCGGGTCTGAACGAGGGAGCGCATGCGGACCTTGACCATCGCGTTGCCCGGGTTGCCGGGAGACTGGCCGGAAATGCCCGCGGCCGGGGAGCTGCCGGTACTGCCCCGTCTGACCAGACGACTTGATCGGGGAGATCGTCGTGGCGCACTGCCCGAGGCGCGCGATCATACCGTGCAGTGGCTGGCCCGGTTCTTCGGCTGGCCGGTCGACGAGACCCTGCCGGTGGCACGTCTGAGGCTGCTGGGCGAGCCGGATCAGCATGGCCGTGCCTTTGGTCCGGAGTCCGGCTTCTGGCTCTGCGCCGACCCGGTCAGTCTCAAGGCCGAACCCGATCACGCCCTGGTGTTCGGGCATGGGCTGCACGAGCTGACCGAGGCCGAGTCCGTGGCCCTGGTCGAGTCACTCAAGGCCCACTTCGCCCCGGATGGCTGGTCCTTCGTCGAGGCATCGCCGGAGCGCTGGTATGTGCGCCTGCCCGAGCCGGCGCGGATTCATACCACGCCGCTCTGGATCGCGCTTCGGCGCAATGCCGCCCACCTGCTGCCCCGTGCGTCGGAGGGTGTGCCGGATGCGCGCTTTGCGCCGCGTCGCTGGCTGGCCGAGATCGAAATGCTGCTCTACAACCACCCGGTCAACGCGGCGCGCGCCGCCAGGGGACAGCCGCAGGTCAACAGTGTCTGGCTGCATGGCGAAGGGGCCTGGCCGGATGACGTGCAGCCCACGCACTGTCCGCGCTTCGATGCGGTGATCGCGGACGACCCCCTGCTGCGCGGCCTGGCCCGCTGGTCGAAACTGCCGGTCCTCAGTGCCGCGGCGGCCTTCGCCAGCCCGCACATCCTCGACGACCGGCAGCACTTGCTGTGGATCGAGACCGATGCCTGGTGGACCAATCTCGAGGGCAACCTGGCCGGGTGGAAGGCGGCCCTGGAAGCGGTCGAGGCGCGCTTCGCGCGGGCCGAGACCTTCCGGCCGCGCGAGATCCGGCTCCACGGCCCCTTCGGTCACGTGATCAGTCGGGACTGGCATCGCTGGCGTTTCTGGCGCAAGCCGACGTGTCCGCTGGCCCGCCTCGTAACCGCTGATCGCGCATGAGGGAGAAGGTCATTCGGCGGCGCGTCCCGGGTACGCTGGCGCTGCCGGAGCGGATGCACCCCGTCATTCGCCGGGTGCTGGCCGCCCGGCTGCCCGAGGGCGCGGACGACTCCGCGCTGGACCTGCAGCTTTCCGGCCTGCTGCCCCCCCAGGGCCTGCCGGATATCGAACTGGCCGCCGAGTTGCTTGCCGGGGCGATTCGGGCCGGCCGCCATGTGCTGGTCGTCGGGGACTTCGATGCCGACGGGGCAACCAGTACCGCCCTGGCGGTCCGTGCGCTGCGGGCGATGGGTGCCACCCGCGTTTCCTACCTGGTCCCCAACCGCTTCGAGTTCGGTTACGGCCTGAGTCCCGGCATTGTGGAGCTGGCACTCGAGTCCCGGCCGGATCTGATCCTCACGGTCGACAACGGGGTCACCTCCCTGGAAGGGGTCCGTGCTGCCCAGGCGGCCGGAGTCCAGGTGGTCGTGACGGACCACCACCTGCCCGGGGCGCAGCTTCCCCCGGCGGATGCGCTGGTCAACCCCAACCTGCCAGGCGTCGGCTTCGCGTCGCCGGCACTGGCCGGTGTCGGGGTGATCTTTTACGTGATGAGCGTGCTCCGGCGGGTGTTGCGTTCGACCGGGTGGTTCGACGATCGGCCCTGCCCGAACCTGGCCACCTTTCTTGACCTCGTCGCCTTGGGCACCGTGGCCGACGTGGTCCCCCTTGATCGCAACAATCGCATCCTCGTGGCTCAGGGCCTGGAGCGCATCCGCGCCGGTCGCGCCGCCCCCGGGCTGCTGGCCCTGTTCGCGGTCGCCGGTCGGGACCCGCGGCACGCGGTCAGTAGCGACCTGGGGTTTGCGATCGGACCTCGTCTGAACGCGGCAGGTCGTCTCGATGACATGTCGCTGGGCATTGACTGCCTGCTGGCGGATGACCCGGTGACCGCCCGCCGCCATGCCGAGGCGCTGGACAGCCTCAACCGGGATCGGCGCGAGATCGAGCAGTCGATGCAGCAGCAGGCCCAGGAACAGCTCGCACGGCTGGGCGAGCGACTCGACAGTTCGTCCGGGGAGCTGCCCGCGGCCCTGGTGTTGCATGACACCGACTGGCACCAGGGGGTAATCGGAATTCTCGCCGGACGAATCAAGGAACGCTGGCATCGGCCAACCGTGGTGTTCGCGACGGACGAGCAGGGCATGTGTCGTGGCTCCGGACGTTCGATTCCCGGACTGCATCTGCGGGATGCGCTCGAAGTGGTGGACGCACGCTGCCCGGGGCTGATCGAGCGATTCGGCGGGCACGCCATGGCGGCGGGCCTCACCCTGGCGCCGGAAAACCTCAAACCGTTTCGCGAGGCGTTTTGTGCCGTCGTGCGCGAACAGGTCGCCCCGGCGGATCTGGTGGGCGAGGTGCTCACCGACGGCCCGCTGGCTCCCGAAGACATCAACCTGCCGCTGGCCGAGTCCCTGCGGGGCCTGTCGCCCTGGGGGCAGCACTTTCCGGAACCCTGTTTCGACAATCTGTTCGAAGTCCGCAAGATTACCCCCATGGGCCAGGGAAGGCACCAACGCCTGGCGCTGGCGTTTCCCGGACAGGAGGCGTTGCCGGTGGAAGGCGTGCTGTTCAACACCCGGGCCGAGGAACTGCCGGCCGCCCGCGTCTGGCACGTGGCGTACCGGCTTGGTGTAAACCATTACCGCGGCCTGCCACGCTGTCAGCTGGTCGTTGAGCATGTGGCGTTGCCGCCGGACCCCTTGCCGGCCTTGCCGGAATCAAAAACACTTGGTTTTCGTGCGGTCTAATAAGTATGATTTATGACTCTGTCGCGGTCTTTTTGGCCGACCGGACCCGCCGGCTGTGCCTGCGCGTCGGGCGGGCAAACAAAAACCGCAGTACACTTGATAGTCAGGCTATCGGTAGTCGGAGCATCGGCCGCCGACGGATTCGGCAGGCGCTGCCGGGACCCAGGGGTGCTCCGGCGCGTACCTCGGGATGCGCTGCCTGTGCAGTGCAATGGACCGGCCTGCACCAGGGGTGACTCGAAGGCCTTTTCCGGCGGTGCCGGACCTCGACCATGGAAGGCCCTGGGGCCGAAGTCCAGGGACGCCATTCGGGGCATTCGTGCCCCGATTGGAAATCTGAAGCATTCGTGCAGGGAGTTCCTAACCATTCAACCGGGGAGAAGGGGTTGGTCCCTAGATGTTATAGCCAGGCGATCAGACGTGATTGCCGCTTTGCGCCCGGGTCGGGACGTGGCGGTACGCTGCTGCGCTTCCTGCTGCTTGTCCTTCTGGGGCTGGGCTTGCCCGCCCCGGTCATGTCCGCCGAGCGTGAAGTCCTGGTGCTGGGGGTGTTCGCCTATCTGGGCGAGGAACGAACCCGGGCCAAGTATCAGCCCATCGTGGACCACCTGAATACGGTCCTCGAGGACGAACGCATCGAATTGCGCGTCCTGCCACAGGATGAGCTCTACCGGGCGGTCAACCAGCGCGAGGTGGACCTGGTCAGTACCAACCCGACGCATTTTCTGGTGATGCGCAAGAGTCACCCGCTGACCGGGGTGATCGCGACGCTGGTCGAGTCGGGGCCGGCCGGAGAACCCCTGCACCAACTCGGTGGCGCCATCGTCACCCTGAGCGACCGTGACGATCTGCACGAACTCGACGATCTGGCAGACCGGGTCATTGCTTCCCCCGGCACGCTGCACCTTGGTGGCTACCGGGCCCAGGCGTTTGAACTGGCGCGCGCGGGCATCCGGATTCCGGACGATGTCCGCCAGCTTCTTGAAACCGGCACGCACAATGCGGCCGTGCAGGCGGTGATCGAGGGCAAGGCCGACGTGGCCTTCGTGCGGGACGGCACGGTCGAGCGCATGATTGCAGAGGGCGAGCTGTCCGAAGATGCCTTGAAGTTCCTGAATGCCCAGTACTTTCCGCGTTTTCCTTATCAGGTTTCCACGCGCCTGTATCCCGAATGGCCGGTATTCGCGCTGGCCCACGTTCCCGAGCCGGTGATCCGGCATGTGGCGGCTGCGCTGTTCGCCATCGAGCCGGACGATCCGGCCGCACGAGCGGCGGCAATCCATGGGTTCACCATCCCGGCCGACTACCTGCCGGTGGAGGAGCTGGCCCGGGCGCTTCGGCTGCCGCCCTTCGAGGCGCCACCGGATTTCACGGTGTCCGATGCCTGGGCGCGCTGGGGTGTCATGCTGGCGTTGCTGGCGGTCGCCCTGGCGCTGATCCTCGTGCTGGTGATGCTGCTTTCCGTGCTTCTGCGCCGTGTCAGCCGCGCGCGGCAACGGTTCGAGCGCCTGCTCGCAGCCCTTGGGCAGGGGGTCTACGGTGTGGACCAGGCGGGCCGCTGTACCTTCATCAATCGCAGCGCACGGAAAATGCTGGGTGTCGAGACACGGGATGTGATTGGCGAGAATCAGCATCAGCTTTTTCATCACCATTATCCGGATGGGCGCGCCTACCCGGAGTTGGACTGTCCCATTTCCCGGACACTGGCCGATGGTCAGGCCCGCCACATGGAGGAGTGGTTCTTCCGTGCGGACGGGCATCGTTTTCCGGTCGACCTGACCGTCACGCCCCTGATCGAGCAGGGACGTCGCGTCGGTGCCGTGGCGGCCTTCAGCGACGTCAGTGCGCGCAAGGCGGCGGAATCCGAACGTGACCAGCTCGCCGAACGCAACCGGCTGCTGCTCGAGTCGGCCGGGGACGGGATCTACGGGGTCGACCTGGCCGGGCAGTGTACGTTTATCAACCCGGCGGCGCTCAAGATGCTGGGTTTTAGCCGGGATGAAGTGGTCGGGCGTGATCAGCATGCGCTGTTTCACTACCGGCGCGAGGATGGGGTCGCGTATCCGCACGCGGAGTGCCCGATTCACAAGACGCTGCACGACCATCAGGTTCGGGAGGGCGAGGAAACCTTCATTCGCAAGGATGGCTCGATGTTGCCGATTCACCTGCGTGTGGCGCCGCTTCGCAATTCGGGTCGCTGCGTGGGGGCGGTGGTCGTCTTCCAGGACGTGACCGAGCGGCGGATGCTCGAGGACCGCCTGCTCAGGATGGCCACGACGGATGCCCTGACCGGGCTTGCAAACCGTCGGGTGCTGCTTGAACGCCTGGAGGAAGAGTGCCTGCGGGTCAACCGGAGCGGTCGGGAGGCCAGCCTGCTGATGTTCGATCTGGATCACTTCAAGTGGGTGAACGACGGGTACGGCCATGCGGTGGGTGACCGGGTGCTGATCCGGTTTTCCGAGTTGCTCAAGGCCAACCGCCGCCGCACGGACGTGGCTGCACGCATGGGGGGCGAGGAGTTCGTCCTGCTGATGCCCGACACCTCCATCGAGCGCGCCCGGGAGATTGCATTGAGGCTGCGGGCAGAGGTGATCCAGTCGCCGGTCGAGACCGACACCGGCGGCTACGTGGAGTACACCGTGAGTGTCGGCGGGACGGCCATCCGCCCCCAGGACCGCGATGTTGACAAGGTCCTGCTGCGAGCCGACCAGGCGCTCTACCGGGCCAAGGACGCGGGGCGAAACCGGGTGGAGATCCAGTGAAGGCCCGGCATCTGTCCCTCCGGGCCGGGTTGCTGGGCTGGCTGCTTGCCTGGTCCTGGTCCCTGCCGGCCGCCGAGCCGGTGTCGGTGGAGGCACCGGCGGCGGACCGGCCGATGATTGTCGCGGTGCTCGCCTACCGGAGCATCGAATCGACGCTGGCGCGCTGGCAGCCGCTGGTCGACTACCTGAGCGAGCAGGTTCCCGGGCACGAGTTTGTGCTGGAGGCACTGCATCTGGAGGAAATGGCCGAAGCGGTCCGTCGCCGCGAGGTGGATTTCCTGTTCACCCAGCCGTCGCATTATGTCGCCATGACCTTCGACGCGGGGCTGTCCGCGCCCCTGGCGACGGTTGTCAACCGGGAGCTCGGGGAGGCGACCGACCGCTTCGGAGGGGTGATCTTCGTGCGGGCGAACCGCAGTGACCTGAGCACCATTGCCGATCTGGCCGGCCGCCGGGTGGCGATTGCGGGGCTCAATTCGCTGGGCGCCTTCCAGATGCAGGCCTTCGAGCTGTTGCAGCATGGCGTGCGTCGTTCCGACGTGGATTACGTGGTGACCGGCCAGCCACAGTTCAACGCGATCGAGGCGGTTCTCGAGGGGCGGGTGGACGCCGGGTTTGTCCGGACCGGCGTGCTCGAGGGACTGGCCGAATCCGGCAGGCTCGACCCGCAACAGTTGCGACTGATCGGCGCCGAGCGCCACCCGGATTTTCCCTTCCTGTCCTCGACGCGCCTGTATCCCGAATGGCCGTTCGTCGCGATGCCGCATCCGCCCTCGGAGCTCAAGCGACGGGTGGCCGCGGCGCTGTTGAGTCTGCCACACGAGGGCGAGCTGGCTCGGCAGCTTGAAATCGTCGGGTTTACCTTTCCCGGGGATTACCGGAATATCGACAACCTGCTGCGGGCATTGCGGCTCCCGCCCTTCAACCAGCCTCGCGAACTGAGCGTCCGCGAGGTCTGGCAGCAGTGGCAGTTGCCGCTGCTGGGCATTCTCGGGTCCGTCGGACTGGTGCTCGCCGGGTTGCTTGCGGACATGCGACGGCGCAACCGGGTGCTGCACCGCGCGCAGATCGCCCTGCAATCCTCCGCGACGGAGGTCCACAAGCTCGGGCTCGCCGTGGCCCAGAGTCCCCACTCGATCATGATCACCGATCCGGTGGGCACCGTGGAATACGTCAATGCGGCCTTCACGCGTCAGACCGGCTATCCGGAGGATGAGATCCTCGGGCGCACCCCTGCCGTGCTCAAGTCCGAGCGGACCGATCCGGCGGTGTACGAGGACCTGTGGAAGACCCTCGATGCCGGGGAAACCTGGCGCGGCGAGTTCGTCAACCGGCGCCGTGACGGGGCAGAGTACGTTGCCGCGGCGACGCTGGTGCCGGTCCGGGAAGCCGATGGGGTGGTCACGCACTACCTGGCCATCACGCAGGATGTGACCGAGCAGAAGACCCAGCAGGAGCGCATCCGGAAACTGGCCTACTTCGACCCGCTGACCGAACTGCCCAACCGGAGCTTGCTGATCGACCGGCTCGGGCAGAGCCTGGTCAGCGAGGAAGGCCGGGCGGCGCGACACGCGCTGATCCTGATCAACATCGACCGGTTCAAGCTGATCAATGATGCGCGGGGCAACGAGGTCGGGGATCGGCTGCTGCGTGTGGTCGGACAGTTGCTCGTCGAGCGGCTGCCGGCTGCCTGCACCGTGGCGAGAATGGGCGCGGACGAGTTTGCCGTGCTGCTGCCGGGCCGCGAGGCGGACGGTCGGGCCAGCGTGGCGGCACTGACCCTGGCCGAGCAGATCAGCTCGATGCTGGCCGAGGATGTCATGCTCGATGGCGAGTCCTTCGCGCTGCGGGCCAGCCTCGGCCTGACGCTCTTCCCCGAGCAGTCCGGGGAAACCCCCGTTCAGGTGATTCAGCGCGCCGACACCGCGCTGCACCGCGCGAAGGAACGCGGGGGACATCAGGTGCTGTTCTTCGAGGTCGGCATGGACGAGACGGCCAGCGAGCAGTTCCGGATCGAGCGTGACCTGCGCCTGGCGCTCGGCAGCGACCAGTTCCAGCTGTACCTGCAGCCGCAGGTGGCGCACGATGGCCGGCTGGTCGGTCAGGAGGTCCTGCTTCGCTGGCGGCATCCCGAGCGGGGCATGATCTCCCCGGGGCACTTCATTCCGGTCGCGGAGCAGTCGGATCTGATCGTCGCGCTCGGGCGGTCGGTGATCGAACAGTCGCTGGCGCTGCTTGCGCGTCCGGAAAACGCGGATGCCGACTGGTCGCTGTCGGTGAATGTCAGTCCCCGACAGTTCCGCCAGCCGGGGTTCGTCCAGGAGCTGCGCGAACTCTTGGCTCAAAGCGGTGTGCGCCCGGAGCGCCTGATGCTCGAGATTACCGAGGGCGTGTTCATCGACAACCCGGAGATCATGTGCGATCGGATGCAGGAGCTGACCCGTCTCGGTCTGCGCTTCTCCATCGATGACTTCGGGACGGGATACTCGTCGATGGCCTACCTGCGTCGCCTGCCGATTCAGGAGATCAAGATCGACCGGGCCTTCGTGCAGGGCGCGCTGGAAAACTCCGAGACCGCCGCCCTGGTGGAGGCGATGATCATGGTGGCCGGACGCATGGACCTGCTGGTGGTCGCCGAGGGAGTAGAGACCCAGGAGCAGGCGGACTATCTCTGGTCGCTGGATCGGGCGATTGTCCAGCAGGGCTTTCTGCACGGACGACCGGCACCACCGCCGGACTGACCCGGGAGGCGGGCCTCAGCCGTTGTGGTACAGCCAGTCGATCAGGGCATCCTGAACGCGGGTACCTCCGCCGGACTGGACGGTGGGCTGGTTGTGCAGCACCACGATCAGGTAGCGCTTGCCCGAGGCGGCCAGCAAGTATCCCGCGCCGGCACGCACGTCGCGCAGGGTACCGGTCTTGAAGTGCCCCTGACCGCGGACGGTTTCTCCCTTGAGGCGTCGACGCATCGTGCCATCGACGCCGATAATGGCCATCGAGGAAACAAACTCGGGCATGGTCGGCTTGTGCCAGGCCCGGTGAAGCAGGATGCCCAGCTGACGCGCGGATATCCGGGCGGTGCGTGACAGGCCCGAACCGTTGTCGATCACGAACTGCGGAAAGTCCAGGTCCTGAGCCTTGAGCCAGGCGTCGACGGCCTGGCGGGCCTTGAGCTCGGTGGCCGGCGGAGCCAGCTGGTCGGCACCCAGGCTCAGGAACAGTTGCCTGGCCATGACGTTGTTCGACCACTTGTTGATCGGCGACAGGTACTCCACCAGCGGCCGGGACTGATAGGTATGCAGCAGGCGCGCGCCCTCGGGTACCTGGCCGACCCGGTAGCCGCCCTCGATGACGCCGCCCTTTTCGCCAAACAGGTGCACGAACGCGTTGTAGAAGGCTTCCTCGGGGTTGCCGACCACCCGGTAGAACTCCCGGATGCCGCATTGCGGCGAGTACTTTCCGCGCAGCAGGACGCGGGCGGCCGCGTCCTCCTGGCGGATGTCGACGATCGGCCAGGCATTGCGACCGCTGCAACTGGCCGCATCGGGCTCAACCTGGTTGATCAGCTCCACGGACTCGGGCTGCGGTGGCCATTTCTGGATGCGGATCGCGCCGGTATCACGGTCGGGCTGCACCACAAAGCGCGTGACCCGGTTCTCGAACAGCAGTGCCCGGGGCAGCGCGTTGTACGGGCGATCCGGGCGGTTGTCGAAGGCCGCCGGGTCTTCCTCGGTGCGGGCAAAGTAACTGTCGTCGAGGACCAGTTGCCCGGTGATGGTGTGAATGCCCAGTTCGTGGATCTGGCGGATGACCTGCCAGAGATCCTCGGTGCGGAACCAGGGGTCCCCATAGCCCTTGATGTAAAGATTTCCCTCCAGCGTGCCACGCTTCGGTTCGCCGTCCGAGAACACCTCCGTGGGCCATCGGTGGGTCGGGCCCAGCAGGTCCAGCGCCGCCATGGTCGTCACCAGCTTCATGACCGAGGCGGGATTGAGCGCCTGGTCCGGGTTGTGGGCCAGCAGGGGCTCGTCCTCGTCCACCGCCTGGACCCAGACGCCGAGCCGGTCGGAAGAGAGGTTGCTGGCAGAGAGCGCGCGTGTGACTTCCGGGGGCAGCCCCGCCTGCGCCGGGCCGGCGAGGGTCAGGATCAGCAGGGTCAGGAGGATGCGGGCAGCAGACATGGACGCTTCTCGAATTCTCGGTTTCCGTGGGTACGCTCGGGCGGCGCACAGGATAGCACTGCCGGCGTGGCTGCAAAGCGCCTGGTGGTTGTGTGGGTGTGCGGGACTTTGAGTGCCCGCGATGCTTTGGGTACACTCTCGCGTCCAAAACCGCCACAGATCAAGAGGCTTCGATGATCGAGACCAATCCGATACTCGCCCGCATCCGGGATCTCGACGAGCGTGCCAGCACGCTTAGGGGGTATCTTTGACTACGAAGGCAAGAAAGAACGCCTCGAGGAGGTAAACCGCGAGCTGGAGGTTCCAGACGTGTGGTCCGATCCCGAGCGGGCCCAGGCGCTGGGCAAGGAGCGCGCGTCGCTGGACGCCGTCGTCTCCGGCCTGGAGCGCATGGCCGCCGGGCTGGCGGATGCGCGGGACCTGCTGGAGATGGCCGCCGAGGAAGGGGACGAAGATACCGTGCAGGCGGTCGAGTCCGACGTGGCCGGCTTCGAGGCCGACATCGAGAAGCTGGAGTTCCGGCGGATGTTCTCCGGCGAGATGGATGAGCAGAACGCCTTTCTCGACATCCAGGCGGGGGCCGGAGGCACCGAGGCGCAGGACTGGGCGAACATGCTGTTGCGCATGTACCTGCGGTGGGCCGACAAGCGGGGGTTCAAGGCCGAGATCGTCGAGCTGTCCGAGGGCGAGGTGGCGGGCATCAAGTCGGCCACGGTCCGCATCGAGGGTGAGTTCGCCTTTGGCTGGCTGCGCACGGAGACGGGGATTCACCGGCTGGTGCGCAAATCGCCGTTCGACTCGGACGCGCGGCGGCATACCTCCTTCTGCTCGGTGTTCGTGTCCCCGGAAGTGGACGACGACATCGAGATCGAGATCAATCCGGCCGACCTGCGGATCGACGTCTACCGGGCATCCGGGGCGGGCGGGCAGCACGTAAACCGGACCGAGTCGGCCGTGCGGATCACCCACATGCCCACCAATACCGTCGCGGCCTGTCAGGCGGGACGCTCCCAGCACCAGAACAAGGCCGAGGCGATGCGGATGCTCAAGGCCCGGCTGTACGAGCAGGAAATGCAGAAGCGCAATGCGGCGACCCAGGCGCTGGAGGATTCCAAGTCCGACGTGTCCTGGGGCAACCAGATCCGCTCCTACGTGCTCGATCAGTCGCGGATCAAGGATCTGCGTACCGGCGTCGAGGTCGGGAACACCCAGGCGGTGCTCGACGGCGATCTGGACGCCTTTATCGAGGCCAGCCTCAAAAGCGGGCTCTGACCGGCCCGCGGCCCTCGCCCTGCCCGTCACGGGTATCCCGAACGCCCTGGCGGCCGGCCCGGAGGCGGGCATACCCTTCACCGACATTCAAGATACCCGGATGATGCACCATCATGTCTGAGAACAAAGCCCCGTTCACCGAGGCCGCAGCCGTCGACGAGAATGCCCTGATCGCCGAGCGCCGCGCGAAGCTCGCCAGGCTGCGCGAGCAGGGGGTGGCCTTCCCCAGCGACTTTCGCCGCAACGTGGTGGCCGGCGAGCTGCATGCCGAGTACGGCGAGCGGGACAAGGCCTGGTTCGAATCGAACACCGTGCGTGCGGCCGTGGCCGGTCGCGTGATGGCCAAGCGGATCATGGGCAAGGCCAGCTTCCTGTCGATTCTGGACATGTCCGGGCGCATCCAGCTGTACGTGGCGCGGGACGATATCGGCAGCGACGACTACGCGGACTTCAAGACCTGGGACATCGGCGACATCATCGGGGCCGAGGGTGCGCTCTTCAAGACCAACAAGGGCGAGCTGTCCATTCGCGTGGACCGCATTCGGCTGCTGACCAAGTCGCTTCGTCCCCTGCCGGACAAGTTCAAGGGGCTGTCGGATACGGAGCAGCGCTACCGGCAGCGTTACGTGGACCTGATCATGAACGAGCCGGTACGCGAGACCTTCCGTACCCGCAGCCGCATTATCCAGTTCATCCGCGACTACCTGAACGCGCATGACTTTCTCGAGGTCGAGACCCCGATGATGCACGTCATCCCGGGCGGCGCGACCGCCAGACCGTTCACGACCTACCACAACACCCTGGAGATGGACCTGTTCCTGCGCATCGCGCCGGAGCTGTATCTCAAGCGCCTGGTCGTGGGCGGGTTCGAGAAGGTCTACGAGATCAACCGCAACTTCCGGAACGAGGGGCTCTCGACACGCCACAACCCGGAATTCACGATGATCGAGTTCTACGAGGCCTACGCGGATTACCGCGACCTGATGAACCGTACCGAGGACATGCTGCGCAAGCTGGCCGAGCATGTCGTCGGCAGTCCGGAAGTTCCCTACCAAGGGGAGATCTACCACTTCGGCAAACCGTTTGCGCGCATGACGGTTCGCGAGTCGATCCTGCATTTCAATCCCGATCTCGAGGCGGCGGACCTGGACGACGAGGCTCGTTGCCGCGCGGCCGCGACGCGCCTGGGCATCCCGCTCAAGGACAGCTACGGTCTGGGCAAGGTGCAGATCGAGATTTTCGAGAAGACCGTCGAGCACCGGCTGAAGGACCCGACCTTCATCACCGAATACCCGGCCGAGGTCTCGCCACTGGCGCGGCCGACCGACGGCAACCCCTTCGTGACCGATCGCTTCGAGTTTTTCGTGGGCGGGCGCGAGATCGCCAACGGGTTTTCCGAGCTGAATGACGCCGAGGACCAGGCCGAGCGTTTCCGCCGCCAGGTCGAGGAAAAGGACGCCGGGGACGAGGAGGCCATGCACTTCGACGCCGACTACATCCGCGCGCTCGAACATGGCTTGCCCCCGACCGCCGGGGAGGGCATCGGCATTGACCGGCTGGTGATGCTGCTGACCGATTCGCCGTCGATCCGGGACGTCCTGCTCTTTCCCCACATGCGTCCGGAATGAACATCCGCGACGGGTTTCTGCAAAGATCCCCGGGTTGCCCGCCAGGGTCGATGCGGGAACAATGAAGACGCCAGGTGACCAACCCGCCATGGTGCGATGTCGCCATGTCGCTTTGCAGCAGTCGAGGTAGCTTGATGGGCCTGTTTTCCCGAAAAGACGACGCCGTGGTCGAGCAGATTCGCTCCGCCGTGCTGGATGTCCTTGACCCGAGTCTCGACGTGCCGTTGCGCGCGCTGGGTGCCGAGCCCCGGATCGATTACCGCAAGGGGCACGCCGCCATCGAGTTGGTGCTGCCCTATCCGGCCAGAGGGGTGGCAGCCGAGTTCACGGCGCGTATCGGCGAGGCGCTCAGGGCGGTCGAGGCAGTGCAGCGCGTGGATGTCGAGCTTGCGTTCGATGTGCCCATCGGCGCGGTCCAGGGCAAGCAGGCGCCGATGCCGGAAGTGCGCAATATCATTGCGGTCGCCTCCGGCAAGGGCGGGGTCGGCAAGTCAACGACGGCCGTCAACCTGGCACTGGCGCTCGCTGCCGAAGGGGCCCGGGTGGGGCTGCTCGACGCGGACATCTACGGGCCGAGCCAGCCGCGGATGGTGGGCAGCCAGGCGCAGCCAAGTACGCAGGACGGGCAGTCGATGCAGCCGGTCGAGGCCCTGGGGTTGCAGACCATGTCAATCGGTTACCTGGTGGCCGAGGACAACCCGATGATCTGGCGCGGGCCCATGGTGACCTCGGCGTTGATGCAGTTGCTCAACGAGACCCGCTGGCAGGGGCTGGACTACCTGGTGGTCGACATGCCCCCGGGCACGGGCGACGTTCAGCTGACGCTGGCGCAGAAGGTGCCGGTGGCCGGCGCGGTGATCGTGACCACGCCTCAGGACATTTCCCTGATCGATGCCCGCAAGGGGCTCAAGATGTTCGAAAAGGTCAACGTGCCGGTGCTGGGCATTGTCGAGAACATGTCGCTGCACATCTGCTCGAACTGCGGGCATGTCGAGCACATCTTCGGTGAAGGCGGGGGTGCGCGCATGGCCGCCGAGTCCGACGTGCCTCTGCTGGGCGCGCTGCCGCTGGATGGCCGCATCCGCGAGCAGGCCGACTCCGGCCATCCCACGGTGGCGGCCGACCCCGAGGGACAGGTGGCCGGCCTCTACCGGCAGATTGCACGCCGGATGGCGGCCCGGCTGGTCCTGGCCGGCGGTGAAGACGAAGGCTTTCCGTCGATCGTGATCGAGGATTGACCCGCTCGTGGAGTGCCGCGGGCCGCATGGCGTGCCCGCGTCGAACGGGGAGCGTGGCAGTCGCCCCGGCGCGTCGGCCGGTCTACAATGACCAAAGGGCCCCTGCGCGCTGTCGCAAGGTGGCCGGGGGTGCGAGCTGCGCTGAGGCCAGTCGGCCGGCGCCGCCGCGGTGCGCGGCTTCAAGGAATCCGGGCCGGTTTCGATGAGCACGACGATCAATCCGGGTATGGCCAGTCTGGGCCTGAAGATGCTGCGGGAAACCGCGGCGCTCGGGCAGGCGTCGCAGATACGCGGCACGCGCCCGGAGCCGGTCGCCCGGGTGCGGCCGGTGGCCGACCTGGTCACCCTTTCGGTCGGCGGCGCGAATGCCTCCAGCCCGCTGCGCGCGGCGAGCGACGGCATCAACCTGGCACAGAATCTCAATGGCAGCATGATGTCCATGACCGGCGCCTTGTTGCGCATGCGGGAGCTGGCCATGTCCTCCTCGGACGATGCGCTCTCGCCGGAACGTCGCCGGGACATGCAGGCAGAAATCCTGGAGCTCAATGCCTCGCTGGAGCGGACGGTGGAATCGCTCTCGTTTGGCGGACAGCGCCCGCTGGAGGGGGATTTCGCGGCCTCGTTCACCCTGGACGAGAACACGCGGGCCTGGTTCCAGGTCGGTGACCTGCGGCCTGAAGGCCTGGGGCTGTCCGGCTTTGACGTGACCGACCCGGACGCGGCCCGCGACGGGGTGCGGGCACTGGATGCCGCGCTTGAAACAGTCAGTCGCCAACGCGCCGGGGTGCGTGACGCCGTCGAGACCATCCGCAACTGGATCGAGGCGCCGGGACGTTCGGGCCCCGCCATTTCGGGTCCGGGCGAGGCGCAGGTCAGGGCGGAGACGGTCGCAGCGGATGTCCAGGCGGCCCCGGTTCGGGCCCTGCGCGCCCAGGCCAATCTGAGCGCCGACGCCGTCCTGCAGTGGTTGCGCTAGAAATCCGCACTCAAGGCCCTTCAGAGTCTCGGGCGGCGACGTGCCGGTCGGTCATTGCGGGGCATGTGCTGTGCGAGTGCTATCCGACGGAGCGGCTTGCACCAGGGCGCGGCGGGGCATCCGGGCGCTTGCACGGACAGCCCTGCATTCATGCGGGCCTGGCCCGGGTTCTCCGGCGGCGCGGCATGGGGCGCATCACACCTTGCCTATGCGTGACTGCAAGCTGCTGATAGAATGGACGGATTTTTCTCAAAAACGCGGCGCGAAGCCGTCCGTGGCTCCGTGCGACAACGCACCGGGCAGGTCACGGTCCGGCCGGCGCTGCGCGCGCAGGTCCGCCCTGATGCAGACCTTCGCGATCGAACCACGAGCCAAATCACCCAATCATGACCGATCCGCGACCGCTGAAACTGCATATCAAGACCTGGGGCTGCCAGATGAACGAGTACGACTCGGCCAAGATGGCCGACGTGCTGGGCGTCTCCAATGGCGTGGAGGTGACGGACGATGCCGAACAGGCGGACGTCATCCTGCTCAATACCTGCTCGATTCGGGAGAAGGCCCAGGAAAAGGTCTTTTCCCAGCTCGGGCAGTGGCGGCCGCTGAAGGCGCGCAACCCCGATCTTGTGATCGGCGTGGGTGGCTGTGTGGCCAGCCAGGAAGGGGAAGCGCTGCGCGAGCGGGCACCTTTTGTGGATATCGTCTTCGGACCCCAGACGCTGCATCGACTGCCCGAGATGGTCCGCAGGGTCCGCGAGGCGCGCGAGCCGGTGGTGGACATTTCCTTCCCCGAGATCGAGAAGTTCGACAACCTGCCGGCGTCCCGCGCCGAGGGGCCGACGGCGTATGTTTCGATCATGGAGGGCTGCTCCAAGTACTGCACCTTCTGCGTGGTGCCCTACACCCGGGGTGAGGAGATCTCGCGGCCCTTCGACGACGTGATCGCCGAGGTGGCCGAACTTGCGGGGCAGGGCGTGCGCGAGGTGAACCTGCTGGGCCAGAACGTCAACGCCTACCGCGGGCTGACGCACGACGGGCAGGTGGCCGATCTGGCGCTGCTGATCCACTACGTTGCCGCCATTGAGGGGATCGAGCGGATCCGCTTCACGACGTCGCATCCGGTGGAGTTCACCGACTCGCTGGTGGAGGCCTACCGGAGCGAGCCCAAGCTGGCCTCGTTCCTGCACCTGCCGGTCCAGAGTGGTTCCGATCGGGTGCTGGCACTGATGAAACGCGGGCACACGGCGATCGAGTACAAGTCAAAGATCCGCCGGCTGCGCGAGGCACGTCCGCAGATCAGCCTGTCCTCGGATTTCATCGTCGGCTTCCCCGGCGAGACCGAGGCGGACTTCGAGGCCACGATGAAGCTGATCAGGGATGTCGGTTTCGACCACTCCTACAGTTTCGTCTACAGTGCCCGGCCGGGCACCCCGGCGGCCAGTCTGCCGGACGATACCCCCGAGGCGGTGAAGAAGCAGCGCCTGCAGCGACTTCAGGCGGCGATCAGCGAGCAGGCACGGGCAATCAGCGAATCGATGCTTGGCACCGTCCAGACGATTCTCGTGGAAGGCCCGTCGAAGAAGAACCCCCGCGAGCTGGCCGGCAAGACCGAAAACAACCGCACGGTGAACTTTGGCGCCCGGCCCGAGCTGATTGGCCTGTTCGTGGACGTGCGCATCGTGGAGGTCTTGCCCAATTCGCTGCGCGGCGAGCTGGTGGGCATCGCCGAGGTCGATCGCGATCGCGCCAGGTCCAGGGACCTGGTTCCCGCCGCATGAACGCCTCGGTGGAAAGTCACCAGTTCGTCATCGAGGATGCCGAGAACGACCGGCTGGCCAATCTGGCCGGCCAGTTCGACACGCACCTGAGGCTGATCGAGCGTCGGCTCGGGGTGGAGATCAACAATCGCGGCAACGCCTTCGGCGTGATCGGCCCCGGGGGGCTGGCGCGCGCCACCGCCGATCTGCTTCGCGAGCTTTACGAGCTGACCGGCACCGAGGTCCTCGACGGCGCGCGCATCAACGTGCTGCTCCAGGAGGCGGGGCTTGAGGACTCGCTGGAGGATCTGGTTCCCGAGGAGGTGCTGGTCCAGACCCAGCGGGGCGTGGTCCGTGGCCGGGGACGCAACCAGGTGCGGTATCTGTCCGACATTCGCCATCATGACCTGAGCTTCGGGATCGGCCCGGCGGGCACCGGCAAGACCTACCTGGCGGTGGCCAGTGCCATGGACGCCCTGGAGCGCGACGAGGTCCGGCGCATCGTGCTGGTGCGCCCGGCGGTCGAGGCCGGCGAGCGGCTCGGCTTTCTGCCCGGGGACCTGGCCCAGAAGATCGATCCCTACCTGCGCCCGATGTACGATGCGCTCTACGAAATGATGGGCTTTGACAAGGTTGCCAAGCTGATTGACCGCAACGTGATCGAGGTCGCGCCACTGGCCTTCATGCGCGGACGCACGCTGAACGAGTCCTTCATCATCCTCGACGAGGCGCAGAACACCACCATCGAGCAGATGAAGATGTTCCTGACCCGGATCGGCTTCGGCTCGACCGCCGTCGTGACGGGTGACGTGACCCAGATCGACCTGCCCAAGGGCGTGACCTCCGGGCTGCGCAACGCGGTCGAAGTGCTGCGTGACGTGGAGGGTGTCAGCTTCACCTTTTTCCAGGCCCGGGATGTCGTGCGTCACCCCCTGGTCAAGCGGATTGTCAGCGCCTACGAGCGGCAGGAGCCGCGCGGGCATGGGTGATCTGCAACTCGAGGTCCAGTGGGCCCTGCCGAAGACTGCAGACATGCCGGCTGACGAGGACCTGGCTCGGTGGGTGTCCGCGACACTCGAGGCGGTGCAGCACCAGGGGCCGGCGGAACTGACGCTGAGAATCGTCGATGAGGTCGAGGGGCGGGCGCTCAACGCGCAGTGGCGAGATCGGGACCGGGCCACCAATGTGCTGTCCTTCCCGCTCGAGTTGCCGGCGCATGCCGGAATTCCCTATCTTGGGGATCTGGTGATCTGCGCTCCGGTCGTGGCCGGTGAGGCGGCAGAACAGGGCAAGTCCCTGCAGGCGCACTGGGCGCACCTTTGCGTCCACGGCACCCTGCACCTGCTCGGGCACGATCATGAGCAACCGGGGGAGGCCGGGCAAATGGAAGCACTGGAAGTGCAAATCCTCGCCGCTCTGGGCTATCCTGATCCCTACGAGCCTGCCTGAGTGGTGCTCGGCAGATTTTTTATCCTTACCTGAGAGAAGAACGACGCCCACTATGGACGAGTCAGAAAGTCGAAGCGGCACTGCGGGCCGCAATTGGCTGGAGCGCCTGGGACAGGCCTTCAACAGTGAACCGCAGAGCCGCGATGACCTCCTGGAACAGATCCAGACCGCCGCGCGGCGGGAAATCATCCCCAGCGGTTCGGTGCGCCTGATGGAGGGTGTGCTGGGGTTTCACGACATGCGCGCGCGCGATGTCATGATCCCGCGCGGACAGATCGATGTCATCCACTCCGAAGCCTCGCTCGAAGACATACTGGAAGAGGCCACCGACTCGGGACATTCGCGCTACCCGGTGATCGAGGCCAGCCGCGACGAGGTGGTCGGCATCCTGCTGGTCAAGGAGCTTTTGCGCCATTTCGCCGGCAAGACAGGCAGCGAGTTCGACCTGCGGGTCCATTTGCGCACACCGATGTTCGTCCCGGAAAGCAAGCGGCTGGATACCCTTCTGGCGGACTTTCGCCTGACCCGAACCCACATGGCCATCGTGCTCGACGAGTTCGGCGGCGTGGCGGGTCTGGTTACCATCGAGGACGTGCTTGAGGAAATCGTCGGGGATATCGACGACGAGTACGACACCGAGGAACGGATCAATATCCGGCAGCAGGCGCCGAACCGGCATACCGTCAAGGCGCTCACCCCGATCGACGAGTTCAACAAGCATTTCGGCTGCGATTTTCCCGAAAGCGAGTACGGCACCATCGGTGGCCTGGTAACGCACGAGCTGGGCCATCTGCCGCGGCGGGGAGAGATAGCCCGGATGGGTCGCTACGAGTTCAAGGTGCTGGGCGCAGACAAGAGACGCCTGCACCTGCTGCTGGTCACCGAAAGAGCGCAGCCGCAGGAGTTTGTCGACGAGGCGCAGGACGCCCCGGGATAGCCGGCCTGCCCCCAAGTATCGGGCGGTATACCCGGAGGGCAGCCAACCGCAACCCGGCGGTCAGGGTGCTCCAGGGCTTGCCGCCCGCGGGTCTGCTCCCGTTTTCGGGGTCGCGCGCCCCAAAAAAACCTCGGCACGAGTGCGGAGGCTCTCGTGCGGGGTGCAGGATGCACTGCCGTGCAAAGGTACAAGCGGGTGAATCGCAAGGCGCGGGCCGAGCGGTACCGGCCCGTGTTGCCGTGCGAGTCCGCGGAGGATTTCTGCAAGGATCTTCAAGGCGCCCCGGGCGGTGTCCCGTGCCCGGTTGCCGGCGCCGGGGGCCGTATGCGTCGGATGCGCGCCCGGGGCGCCGCGGTGCGGGGGCGCCCGGCCGGAGCGGAGCAGGGGCCGTTCAGTGGACCGACTTGCCCCGCCTGAAGTGCCTGCCATCGCAGTGCGGGCATCGGGTGATCGGCCCGGTGCGCGGATGGCGGTTGGCGTGGCCACAGTGCCGGCATTCGAGCATGCCCGCACTGGTGATTTCCCCGGCCTGCCAGTCATGGGGCGGGCGCTGCCGGGCCTGCTCCCGGATAGCGTTGAGTTCGACCGTGGTCTGGTCGGCGATCTTCAAAAGCTTGCCCAGAAGCTCGCGCTCGAGCTCCGAGAGGTCCTGCTCGATCCGCGCCCGCGCCCGGTCCGCGCTTTCGAGCATCATCATCGCGAAGTCCTCGACGTCCCGCTTGAGATAATCGCCGACCTTCACGGCCTGTTCCCGGTCCAGCTCACCCTGGGCGATTGCATGCCGCCGGGCTTCGCTGACCGCCTCTTCGAACTTGGGCGCTGCCGAGTCCCGGGTCTCGTCGGCAAGCAACCGCTCGTACACGCGCTCAAGCATGTGGTAGTAGGCGTCGGTCAGGGGGTGTTTGTCGTGGTCTGTCATGGTGTACCTCGTTGCCTTTGTAGCAATGCCTGAGCCTCAAGTTAAGCACAGGCGTTCGCTTTTTTGGGGACGGCTCGGTATTCTTCGCCTCTGTTTTTTGCCACGTACCCCCATGCGCCCGGCAACCCTTGCCGGGGTCATTCGCACACGCCTTCAGAACGAGATGCAAGAGCAATACAACGCCGCAGAGATCGAGGAACGCACGCAGTCCCACTGGGCCGACACCCGGGCCTTCGAGGTGGTGGAAGATCCCACCCGCGAGAAGTACTACTGCCTTTCGATGTTTCCCTACCCTTCCGGGCGGTTGCACATGGGCCATGTGCGCAACTACACCATCGGGGACGTGATCGCGCGCTACCAGCGGATGAAGGGACGCAACGTGCTGCAACCGATGGGCTGGGATGCCTTCGGCCTGCCCGCGGAAAACGCCGCGCTCAAGAACGGCGTCGCGCCTGGGCGGTGGACCTTCGAAAACATGGACTACATGCGGGGACAGCTCGAGCGCCTTGGCTTTGCCTACGACTGGAGCCGGGAGCTGGCAACCTGCACACCGGAGTACTATCGCTGGGAGCAGTGGCTGTTCACCCGGCTGGTTCGCAAGGGCCTGGCATACAAGAAGACCGCCGTGGTCAACTGGGACCCCGTGGATCAGACCGTGCTCGCCAACGAGCAGGTCATCGACGGCCGGGGCTGGCGCTCGGGCGCGCTGGTCGAGCGACGGGAAATCCCGCAATGGTTTATCCGCATCACCGACTACGCCGAGCAGCTGCTTGAGGACCTTGAACTGCTCGAAGGCTGGCCCGAGCAGGTGCGCACCATGCAGGCCAACTGGATTGGCCGTTCCGAGGGCGTGACCCTGCAGTTCGCGCTCGAAGGGCGCGAGAGCCTGTCGGTGTACACCACGCGCCCGGATACGCTGATGGGCGTGTCGTACCTGGGGGTGGCGGCGGAGCATCCCCTGGCGCGTGCCTGCGCGCAGTCCGACCCGGAGCTGGCGGCGTTTCTCGAGGAGTGCGCCCACACCCGCGTGGCCGAGGCCGACATGGCCACCCTGGAAAAGCGCGGGATGCCGCTGGGCGTGGATGCGACGCACCCGATTACCGGCGAGCAGGTTCCGGTCTGGGTCGCCAACTTCGTGCTGATGGAGTACGGCAGCGGTGCCGTCATGGCCGTTCCCGCCCACGACCAGCGTGACTGGGAGTTTGCCCGAAAGTACGGGCTGCCCGTCCGGCAGGTCATCGCCCCTTCGGATGGCGAGCCGGTCGACCTGTCCGACGGTGCTTACACGGCGCGTGGCGTGCTGATCGAGTCCGGCGCCTTTTCCGGGCTGTCCAGCGAAGAGGCCTTCGATGCCATCGCCAACTGGCTGTCCGAGCGCGGCCTCGGGGGACGCGAGGTGCACTACCGGCTGCGCGACTGGGGTGTCTCGCGCCAGCGCTACTGGGGCTGCCCGATTCCGGTTGTCAATTGCGCCCATTGCGGCGCGGTTCCCGTGCCCGAGGATCAGCTGCCGGTGGTGCTGCCCACGGACGTGGAGATGGATGGCCCGCAGTCGCCGGTCAAGCGCATGCGGGACTTCATCGAGACGACCTGTCCGGAGTGCGGTGGGCCGGCCGAACGGGAGACGGACACCTTCGATACCTTCTTCGAATCGAGCTGGTACTACGCCCGCTACACCTGTCCTGACCAGGACCAGGCCATGCTCGACGAGCGTGCGAACTACTGGCTGCCGGTCGACCAGTACATTGGCGGCATCGAGCATGCCGTGCTGCATCTGCTTTATGCGCGTTTCTTCCACAAGCTCATGCGTGACGAAGGGCTGATCGGGCCGGAACAGGCCGAGCCGTTCACCCGGCTGCTGACCCAGGGCATGGTCAACAAGGACGGGGCGAAAATGTCCAAGTCCAAGGGCAATACCGTGGACCCGCAGCCGCTGATCGAACGGTATGGTGCGGACACCGTGCGGTTGTTCATGATGTTCGCCGCGCCGCCGGAGCAGGGGCTGGAGTGGTCCGATACGGGTGTCGAGGGAGCCAATCGCTTCCTGCGTCGCTTCTGGAAAAAGGTCCACGATCATTGCCAGGGCCCGGTGCCCGCGGCGCTCGATCCGGCGAGCCTGAACGACGATCAGAAGGCATTGCGGCGCAAGCTGCACGAAACCTTGCGCAAGGTGACCGACGACATCGAGAAGCGCCAGGTCTTCAATACCGCCGTGGCCTCGAACATGGAACTGCTCAACGATCTGGTGCGCGTCGAGGACGAGTCACCGACCGGTCGGGCGGTGATGCAGGAGGCACTCGAGATCATGGTGCGGATGCTTGCGCCCATCGTGCCGCACGTCACGCACGTGATGTGGAACGCGCTGCGCACGCTCGCTGGTGAGCAGGCGCCCACGCCGCTGATCGATGCGCCGTGGCCGGACGTCGACACCTCGGCGCTGGTACGCGAGTCGGTCGAGCTGGTCGTCCAGGTCAACGGCAAGCTGCGTGGCCGGATCGCGGTAGCGGCCGACGCCGACAAGCCGGCCATCGAGGAGGCGGCACTTGCCGACCCGGCGGTGCAGAAGTTCATCGAGGAAAAGACCCTGAGGCGAATCATCGTGGTGCCCGGTCGGCTTGTGAATATCGTGGTGGGCTGAGCCGGATGGCGATTTTGTCTCGCCTGGTCCTGATCGCGGTGCTGGCGTCCCTGCTTGTGGGCTGCGGCTACCAGCTTCGCGGTGGCGACTCGATGCTTGCGCCGGATTATGAGCGTCTCGAGATCCGCAACCTCGATGCGGGTGATCCGCTGTATCGCGCGCTGACCGAACGCCTGTCGGATGCCGGGGTCGTTCCGGTGCCGGAGGGCGGGCGGGCCGCCGCGGCGCTGATCTTCACGCGCAACGACCTGGTGGATCGGGTGGCCATCGTCGATGCCCGGGCCCAGCCCCGGGAATACGAATGGACGCAGACCGTCGCCTTCCGGGTCGAGAACCGTGCCGGGGAGGTGTTGCTGCCCGAGTATCACATCGCCGCCGCGCGTCCATACGGTTACGACCCGGTTGAAGTGCTCGGTTCCGTGGGTAACGAGCAGGTGGCCCGACAGGAACTTGCCGAAGACGTTGCGCGCCTGGTCTTCTACCGACTGCTGGCCAGGCCGGACTCGGGACCGTCCGAATGAAGCTTCGCCCCGAGCAGCTCCGGGCGCAGCTGGCGCGGGAACTGGGCAGCCTGTACCTGCTGACCGGCGACGAGCCGCTGCTGGTCGAGGAGGCCCGGGACGCCATCCTCGATGCCGCGCGGGCCCGTGATTTTTCCGAGCGCATGCAGCTGATCGTTGAGCCGGGCTTTGCCTGGTCCCGGCTTCAGGAAGCTGCCGGAAACCGCTCGCTGTTCTCGGAGCGGCGAATCGTCGATCTGCGGATTCCCTCCGGCAAGCCGGGCAAGGAAGGCGGCGAGGCCCTGACGCGATTCGTCCAGATGCTCGGCCCCGACCTGTGCGCGGTCGTCACCTTGCCGCGCCTGGACCAGCAGGCCCGAAAGGCCAAGTGGTTCAGGACGCTGGAAGGCTGCGGAATCCACCTGGCCTTCTGGCCGGTCGAATCCGGGGCACTGCCCGGCTGGGTGGCGCACCGGGCGCGTGCACATGACCTGCAACTGGAGCCTGATGCGGCGCGATTTCTGGCCGAGCGCGCCGAGGGCAACCTGCTGGCCGCACGTCAGGAGATCGAGAAGCTGGCGCTGCTGCTGCCGCCCGGTCCGGTTTCGCTGCGATCAGTGGTCGCCGCGGTGACCGACAACGCCCGATTCAGTGTCTTCGACCTGGGCGAGGCGATCGTCGCCGGCGATGTCGCCCGGGTGCAGCGGACGTTGCACGGCCTGCGGGCGGAGGGAGTCGAAATCGTTCTGGCGCTCTGGGCGGTCACGCGCGAGGTCCGTATCCTGGCCAGGGCATCCGATTCCGGGGATCTGGCCGAGGCCCTGCAGGCGGCCGGTGTGCCGCCGCCGCGACGTCGACCCTACGGGGCGGCGGTCCGGCGTCACCAGGCCGGGTTCTGGCGCGCGCTGCTTGGCGCCTGTGGCCAGGTGGATCGGGCGGTCAAGGGGTTGCATCCGGGCGACCCGTGGATCGGGCTGGAGCGGTTGTCTCTGTGCGCCGCCGGGAAGAACATGGACATGCACTTTTGAACCGAATGTGAGCAACATGACGATCGAAGAACAGATCATGACTCTGGGCAAACGGGCCCGTCAGTCGGCACGCGGTCTGGCCCGCGTGTCCAGCGGGGACAAGAACCGGGCGCTGCTCGCCATGGCCGATGCGCTGGTTTCGGCAACCGAAGCGCTGCTGGTTGCCAATGCGCGCGATCTCGACTCCGGGCGGGCGGCTGGCCTGGATGAGGCGATGCTTGAGCGGCTTACCCTGACGTCGGAGCGCATTGCGCAGATGGCGGAGGGCGTCCGCCAGATTGCGGCCCTGCCGGACCCGGTCGGCACGATCAGCGATCTGGCCTACCGACCCTCGGGCATCCAGGTCGGCCGCATGCGCGTGCCGATCGGCGTGGTCGGCATGATCTACGAGTCCCGACCGAATGTGACCGTGGATGCAGCGGCCTTGTGCCTGAAGTCCGGCAACGCGGTGATTCTTCGGGGCGGGTCGGAAGCCGCGTATTCCAATGCGGCCTTGGCAGGCTGCGTGCGTCGCGGGTTGATCGCCGCCGGGCTGCCCGAGGACGCGGTACAGGTCATCGAAACCACCGACCGGGCCGCAGTGGGCGCACTGCTTGGCATGGCCGAGTACGTTGACGTGGTCATCCCGCGGGGCGGCAAGGGACTGATCGAGCGGGTGGCGCGCGAGGCTCGCATGCCGGTGATCAAGCACCTAGACGGGATCTGCCACGTGTTTGTCGATGACCGCGCGGACCTTCAGAAGGCCCATCGGATTGCCCTGAACGCCAAGACCCACCGCTACGGGGTCTGCAATGCCATGGAAACCCTGCTGGTCCATCAGGCCGTGGCCGAGGATCTGTTGCCGGCGCTGGCGGGGGATTACGCGAGGTACGGCGTGGATCTGCGCGGCTGCCCGCGCACCTGCGCGATCCTGGGTTCGGGGGTGGTGGCCGCCAGCGACGCCGACTGGGATACCGAGTACCTCGCCCCGGTGCTGTCGATCCGGGTGGTCGAGGACATGGACGCGGCCATCGAGCACATCGAGCGGCACGGATCGCATCACACCGACAGCATTGTCACCGAGGACCTGGCACGAGCCAGGCGCTTTTTGCGAGAGGTCGATTCGGCCTCGGTGATGGTGAATGCCTCGACCCGCTTCGCGGACGGATTTGAGTACGGACTCGGTGCCGAGATTGGCATTTCGACCGACCGGATTCACGCCCGCGGCCCCGTCGGGCTGATCGGGCTGACCAACGAAAAGTTCGTGGTGCTCGGTGACGGGCACGTGCGCACGTGATCGGCCTGCTTGGCGGGACCTTCGACCCGGTTCACTTGGGGCACCTGCGGCTGGCCGAGGAAATGCGCGAGGCGCTGGGACTCTCGTCGGTTCGGTTCGTGCCCGCCGCGCGGCCGCCGCATCGCGAGGACCCGCAGGCCGACGCGCAGGAACGGCTTCGGCTGGTGACCCTGGCGGTTGCGGACCATCCGGACTTCGTGGTGGATGATCGGGAGCTGGCCCGGGCGGGGCGGTCCTACACGGTCGACACGCTGGCGTCGATCCGTGCGGAGCTTGGCACGGCGCAGCCGCTGGTCCTGATCATGGGCATGGATGCGTTCAACGGTTTTACCCGTTGGCATTGCTGGCAACACATCCTGGCGCAGGCGCACCTCGCGGTCGCGACCCGCCCGGGCTCAGAGCCGGGACCCGAGGCCCGCAGGCTGCTTGGAGCGCACGGTGTCGATCCGGAGGCTCTGGCCGACTCGCCGGCGGGGAAAATCTGCCAGGTGCCGATCACCCGGCTGGACATCTCGGCGACCGCGATCCGGGAACGGCGCGCACGGGGCGGCTCGTTGCGGTATCTGGTGCCGGAGGCAGTCCGGCAGGCGCTGGCCGAAACGAACTGACCGGCTGGCTGTCCGATCAGGTGGCCGGTGGCTGGGCGGCCTTCCGGGGCGGTCCTGTACTGATCGAACACAATATCAAGAGTACGACGAATTGATGGAACGCGAAGAACTGGAACAGACGGTGGTCAAGGCGCTCGAAGCGCTCAAGGCGGTCGATATCCGCGTGATGGACGTGCGGGGTCGATGCAGCTTCGCCGACACCATCGTGATTGCCTCGGGCACTTCAGACCGTCACCTCAAGGCGCTGGCCGAGAGCGTGGTGAGCGAGGCAAAAAAGGGAGGCGTCCGGCCGCTTGGCGTCGAGGGACTGGACGTGGCGAGCACCGAATGGGTGCTGGTTGACCTGGTGGACGTGGTGGTTCACGTGATGCTGCCCCAGGCACGGGACTTCTACCAGCTCGAAAAGTTCTGGTCGGCCCCGCCCGCGCAGCAGTGACGGGGGGCGGATGCGCATTCACCTGATCGCGGTCGGGGAGAAGATGCCGGACTGGGTGCAGTCGGGGTTCGAGGAGTATGCACGCCGGCTGCCCCGGACCTGCCGGGTGCTGCTTCGTGAGGTTGCCCCGGGCCGACGGGGCAAGAACGCGGATATCGACCGGGCCGTGCGCGAGGAGGCTGACCGGATCGAAGCGGTGCTGCCGGACAATGCGCTGGTGGTGGCGCTGGACGTGCGGGGTCGCGCCCTGAGCACCGAACAGCTTGCCGAACGCCTCGATGACTGGCTTCAGGGCGGGCGGGACATTGCGCTGCTGGTCGGCGGCCCGGATGGCCTGCATCCTGACCTGCTGGCGCGGGCCGAGCTGCGCTGGTCGCTCTCGGCGCTGACCTTCCCGCATCCCCTGGTGCGGGTCATCCTCGCCGAACAGCTCTACCGAGCCTGGTCGGTGCTGGCCAACCACCCCTACCACCGGGGCTGAGGCACTCATGGCCCGGCTGAAACTCGCCTCCGCATCGCCGCGTCGCGCCGATTTGCTGCGCCAGCTCGGGGTCGCGTTCGACATCCTCCCCGGGGCCTGCCTGGGCATCGACGAGCGCGTTCATCCCGGCGAGTCGGCCGAGTCGCAGGTCACCGGGCTGGCCCGTGCCAAGGCCCGGCACGGTGCCGCCTGTCCCGGATTGCCGGCGGATGCCGTGGTGCTCGGCGCCGACACCGTGATCGTGACCGAAGGCGAACTTCTCGGCAAGCCGGTCGACGAGGCCCAGTTCATGCATTTCATGAAGCGTCTTGGTGGACGAACCCACGAGGTGCTGACGGCCGTCGCCGTGGCGGGCCGGGATGAGCTGGTCGAATGCCTCGTCCGCACGCGGGTGACGATGGCGCCGTTCAGTGCATCACGCGCAACGGCCTACTGGCGCTCGGGCGAGCCGGCCGACAAGGCCGGCGGCTACGCCATCCAGGGCCATGGCGCCCTGTTCGTGGAGCGGGTGGACGGCAGTTGCTCGGCGGTGATTGGCCTGCCCCTCAGAGAAACGGCCAAGTTGATCGGACGCTTCGACATTTTCCCTTACTGGATCGAATCATGAGCGAGGAACTCCTTATCAATGTCACGCCGCAGGAGACCCGCGTCGCGGTGGTCGAGAACGGCGTGCTTCAGGAGATCAATATCGAGCGGGCCCGTTCGCGGGGCATGGTGGGCAATATCTACAAGGGCCGGGTCAATCGGGTATTGCCGGGCATGGAGGCGGCTTTCGTCGACATCGGTCTTGATCGTGCCGCCTTCCTGCATGTTTCCGACATCGATCTGAAGCCGGAGGAAAAGGAAACCGGCATCGAGCCCGGGCCGCGCCTGATTCATGAACTGCTGCGCCCCGGCCAGGAACTGATCGTGCAGGTCATCAAGGACCCGCTTGGCAGCAAGGGTGCGCGCCTGACCACCGAGATCACCATTCCCTCGCGTTATCTGGTTTACGTCCCGAACGGGCGGAATATCGGAATCTCCAGCCGGATCGAGGACGACAGCGAGCGGGGCCGGCTCAGGGAGTTGCTGGACCGGCTGGCCGGTCCCGTGGACGAGCGTGACGGCGGGTTCATCCTGCGCACTGCGGCCGAGGGCGTCGGGGAGGATCTGCTCAGTCATGACCTGATGTTCCTGCGGCGGCTCTGGCAGGGGATTCTCGAGCGCAAGCGTGGGCTCGGCTCGGCCGGGCTGCTGCACGAGGACCTGCCGCTGGCCCTGCGGACCCTGCGGGACGTGGTGGGGGGCAGCGTGGAAAAGGTCCGGCTGGACTCGCGCGAAACCTACCATCGCGCCATGCAGTTCGCCCAGGAGATGGTGCCGGAGATCCTGCCGCTGATCGAGCACTATCCCGGGGAGCGGCCGCTGTTCGAACTGCACAATATCGAGGACGAGATCCAGCGGGCCCTCGAAAAGCGGGTGCCGCTCAAGTCCGGCGGTTACATCATCATCGACCAGACCGAGGCGATGACCACCGTGGACGTCAATACCGGCGCGTTTGTGGGGCACCGGACGCTTGAGGAGACCATCTTCAAGACCAACCTCGAGGCGGCACAGGCGATTGCCCGGCAGCTTCGGCTGCGCAACCTGGGCGGGATCATCATTATCGATTTCATCGACATGAACGAGCCGGATCATCGCCAGCAGGTGCTGACCGCGCTGTCGCGCGCCCTGGAAAAGGATCATGCCAAGACCAAGGTCTGCGAGGTGTCCTCGCTCGGCTTGGTCGAGATGACCCGAAAGCGGACCCGGGAAAGCCTCGAACACATCCTCTGCGAGCCTTGTCCGGTCTGCGGCGGCCGCGCCACGGTCAAGACCGCCGAAACCGTCTGCTACGAGATCTTCCGCGAGGTGCTCCGCGAGGCCCGGCAGTACAATGCGCGTCAGATGCTGGTCATCGCCGCGCCGGCCGTGATCGACCGTCTCCACGAAGAGGATTCGACCTCGCTGGCCGAACTGCAGGAGTTTACCGGGGTGCCGGTCAGGCTCCAGTACGAACCGCTGTATCTGCCGGAACAATACGATATCGTCCTGATGTAAGGAGCGCGCAAGACCGGGCCGCCTCCTGGACCTGTCAGGAAAGTGCTTGGAGCCTGCCGGGCGGTGCGCAACCGATCCCCGGGCGATAACCGACTTCAGGGCTGGAACCAATGCCGCGATTGCTTCGTCGTCTGCTGGGTCGCCTGATCTTCTGGTCTGCGAGTCTCGTGATCGCGGTGGCCGTGCTGTTCAGCCTGGCCCGGATGCTGCTGCCCCTGTCCGAGGATTATCTGGGGCACGTGGAGGCCTGGATATCCGAGCGCAGCGGCCTGATCCTGAACGTGCAGGGACTGGATATCGACTGGCGGGGCTGGTCGCCGGGCCTGATCCTTGAAGATGCACAGCTGCGTGCGCCCCAAAGCCGCGAATACCAGTCGGTTGGTGCCGTGCGCCTGGTGCTCGACCCCTGGCGCAGCCTGCGCGCCGGTACGCCGGTGTTGGGCGAGCTGGGCATCGAGCGTCTGGACCTTCATCTTTACCGCGATGCCTCGGGGCGTCTTCTGCCGTTCACCGGCGACCCGGCCGACCGGAGGGGCGAGGGCGCGCCCCGCCCGGATCGTCCCGATGCGGCGGGCATGATCCTGCGCATGGCAGACTCGGTTGGTGCCCTGCGGGTCAAGCACCTGAGCCTCCACGCCCGCGATGCCCGGGGGCGCGACCTGACCCTGATCCGGCAGGCGACGCTTCAGGCCCAGCGCGACAAGACGCACTGGAAGGCGGCCTTGCAATGGCGTACCGACGAGGACACGAGCCGCGAAACGCAGCGTCTGCGACTGCGCCTGGACCGGGCGGCCCCGGCGCTTTCCGGCCAGGTCTATCTGGCCCTGTCGCAAATCCACCTGCCGCACTTGCAGCAACAGGTCGAGGCGCTGTTCCCCGGCGTACTTGACGGGGCGCTCGGTGGCTGTCCCCGTCCCGGCGACACGACCTGCGCCTGGGCACTGCCGCGCCTGGATGCCGGGGAATTTGCAGGCGAAGCCTGGCTGGACTTCCACGATGGCCGTCTGGTCGAGGTGGTTTCGGACGTGGTCATCCGCGATCTCGTCGCGACCCGCGTGCGCGAACGCGCCGTGCCGGTCGCGCGCTCGCAGTTCGACGAGGTGAGCACGAGGGCCCGCTGGCGGCTGGGCACGCGCGCCGGCGACTGGTCCCTGCTGTTCGACGCGGTTCGCGTCGACGGGCCCGGGCCGAGTGTCCCGTCCCAGAAAATCTGGCTCGCCCAGCGTGGCGCCCGGCTGCACGCGGGAGGCGAGTCGGTTGACCTTGCCGCGCTGCGTACCTGGCTGGCAGTGTCGCCCCTGCCCGAACCCCTGCATGAGCTGATCGGCGATACCGGCCTTTCGGGGCAGGTTCATGATCCGGTTCTGGTTTTTTCCGACGGGCAGCTGCTGCACGGTTATCTGGGGTTGCGCGACGTGCGGTGGCTGCCTCGCGGCATGATGCCGGGGCTGCTGGGCGAAACGGCGCAGACCGGCCTGAATGCGGACCTGTTCAAGCTGCCCGAAGGCTGGGTGCTGCAAGTGCCCCGGCAGACGGTGTCTCTGGAGTCCCCGACGCTCTTTGATGCGCCGCTTGATCCGCTGCAGATCGAGGGCGCGCTGTTTCTCGCGGAAGCCGGCACATTGCGGGTTTTCGCGCCCGACCTCCGGCTGGCGCTCCCCGGGCTGCAAACCCGAACGCGGTTCGACCTGCGGCTTGCCCCGGAAGGGCCGGTAGCCGATATCGAAAGCCATTTCGAAGCGCCGGCGGTTGCGCCCCTGACGCGGCATCTGCCGGTGGGGGTAATGGACCCGGCGGCCGTCGCCTGGCTGCGCAGGGCGCTGGACGGAGCAGGCCGGATCGACAACGGCCGGCTGCGGATCGAGGGTGCACTGGCACAAATGCCCTTTCATCGGGCGGACGACCAGGGGCGATTCGAGGCGCGTTTCGATTACCGCGATCTCGACCTCGCCTACGATCGTCACTGGTTGCCGGCACAGGATCTAGTCGGGCAGATCCGCTTTGTGGGCAATCGCTTCGAGGCGCAAATCGATCGGGGCCTGGTCAACGGCGTGCGCCTGCTCGACGGCATGGTTTCAATACCCCGGCTCGAGCGGCCGCATGTCGACCTGGCGCTTTCCCTGCGTGGCCCGATCGACCGGCAGATCGGCTACCTCGAGGCAAGCCCACTGCTGTCCCCCGACTTGCTCTCCGGACTGCAATTCGGACACGAGGCGGACCTCTCGCTGGATATCTTCGTGCCGCTGCTCAAACGGGACGGCACGACCCAGGTGCGCGGTCGGCTGACCCTCGACGAGGCCAGCCTGTCGATTCCGGCCGCCAGCCTGGAACTCGAAGCACTCAAGGGGACGCTCGACTTTCACAATGAACGCATCTCCGGCACCGATCTTGGCGGCAAGCTGGATGGCGAGCCCCTGCGCCTGGCCGTGGCGACCACCGGCGCGCAGGGAACGCAGGCGACCGAGATCACCGCACGGGGCCGAATCGATCCTCTGTTCGCCTTTCGACCGGCGGGGTGGGCCGAACCGTTGTCCGGTCGCACCGAGGTGGATGCCCGGGTCGTCATTCCCCATGCCATGCGCAACGAGCCGATCCTGGTGACGGCAGACAGCGCGCTGCTGGGTGTGACCCTGGCGCTGCCCGAGCCCTTCGGCAAGCCGGAGTCGCTGGCCCAGCGGACGCGGCTGGAGGCGCGACTCCATCCGGACGGTCATCGTGATCTGGCATTGTCCCTGCCGGAGCGGCTGGGGGCCCGGCTGAGTTGGCGCGCGCCGGACCGCGGGCTGGCGGGCAACCTGCAGTTCGGCTCCGGTGTGCTGCCGGAAGAGCGGCCAGTGCCGGATGGCGGATTCGTGTTGAGTGGCACGGTCGGGCCGCTGGATCTTGCCCATTGGGCGCGCTTCGTGCGTCGGTCGGTCGCGCCGTCCGGCGCGGCGGATGCCGGGAAAACGGCACACCTGCCGGTGTCCGGCGCGGTGCGCGTCGAGCGACTGGATCTGGGGCGGCTGGCATTCCCGGGCGCGCACCTGCAAATCGACATGGGATCGGCCGATCGCTGGCAATTCGACGTGGACAGTGATCGCAGCGCCGGACAACTGGTGCTGCACCGGCAAGACGGTCGGGTTCGGGACGCCGAGGCGCACTTTGAAAGACTCTGGATCGAGGCGGCGGGCGATTCGGACGCCGCGCGGCCCGGGCCGACCCGTCCGGACGAAGCGAAGCCGCTGTCGATCGCCAACTGGCCGAACCTGCGCCTGAGTGCCGCGGACCTGCGTTACGACGGGCGCAGCCTTGGCAGTCTCTCGCTCGAGGGCCGAGCGGCGCCGGGCGCCGGGCCGGGACAGCATCGCTGGTCGATTCCGGAGGTGCTGATCACCCGGCCGGGGCTGTACAGCCTGCAGGCCAATGGGTCCGTGGACGAGGACGAAGACGGGATGATGACCTCGATGAATGTCGGGATGCACAGTGAAGAGGTTGGCGCGCTGCTCAAGACGCTCGGCGGCGGCTCGGCGATCGAAGGTGGTCGGCTGGCGCGCGCCGGTCTCTCGGTCGCCTGGCCCGGGCCGCCCCACGAACCGGACCTGATGCGCCTCGTCGGCAACGGCGACTTTGTCATCGAGGATGGCCGGCTGCGCGAAGTGGATACCGGCGCCGGGCGGCTGCTTGGGCTGTTCAGCATCGGGGCACTGGCCCGGCGCCTTTCACTGGATTTTCGCGATGTCTTTTCCGAGGGCTTTGCCTTTGACAACATGATTGGCCGAATCAGCTTTTCCGAGGGGCGCATGGCGGTCGAGCCGCTCGAAATCCATTCGCCGTCCCTGCTCGCGGTGCTCGAGGGCACGACGGACCTGCAGACCGAGCAACTGGACTACCAGATGGCGGTGTACGCGGATGTGGGCATGTTGCTGCCGATCATCGGCACCGTGGCCGGCGGACCACTGGTGGGCGGCGCGGTATTGCTGGCCCAGCAGCTCATCCGCCAGAGTGACACACGTCTGGAGCCGACCATGCGTTACCGAATCCGGGGCACCATCGACGAGCCCAAACTCCAGCGTGCCGGGCGCAATGAAAATGACTGACCTGCCCCGTTTTGCGGCACTGCAATGGAACGGGCTGGCCGACTGGCCCCAAAACCGCGCGGTAATCGAGCAGGGACTGTCGCGGCTGGCCGCGCAGGGCGCCACCCATGTGCTCCTGCCCGAGAACCTGGCGAGCATGCCCGGTCGGCTGTCCGACCTCAAAATCCTGGCCGAGGATGACGATGGCCCCATCCACCGGTTCCTGGCCGATCAGGCGCAGCATCACCGGATCTGGCTGGTGGCTGGCAGCATTCCCTGGCGGCCCCCGTCCGCGGCCCCCGATGCGCGCCTGCGCGCACGGTCGGTCGTCTGTTCTCCGGAAGGGCGGATCATCGGACACTATGACAAGCGGTTTCTGTTCGATGTCTCGGTCCCCGGTGGCCGGGACTACCGGGAATCGGAGGTTTTCGAGCCGGGCAGCGAGGCGGTGGTGATCGACGCCGGCGGATTGCGCCTTGGCCTGTCGATCTGTTTCGACCTGCGCTTTCCGGAGCACTTTCGCGCGCTGGTCCGGAATGGCGCACAGGTGCTTCTGGTCCCGGCCGCGTTCACCGCCACCACCGGCGAGGCGCACTGGCGCCCCTTATTGCAGGCAAGGGCCATCGAGAACCAGTGCTACGTGGTGGCGGCGGGCATGGTTGGCACGCACGCCGACGGCAGCCAGACCTGGGGACACAGCCTGATCGCCGATCCCTGGGGGCGGGTGCTCGACGAGGCCGGGACCGCCGATCCCGGCTCGGTCATGGCCGGGATCGACCTTGAGGCGCTCGTGCGGCTCAGGGCACGCTTTCCCGTCCTGCAGTCGCTGCGGTAATGGTCTAGTCTTCATTAGGCATGCTCCAGATGCCCAGTGCATCTTGTGTCCCGACCGATTCAAACCGGAGACTTTTCATGAAGACTGTTTTCACAGGTTTCCTGACCCCGCTGGTCGCGGCCGTCGCCCTGACCCTGCCCGCCGCGCCCGCTTTCTCGGATCCCGCCGAGGATGCGATTGACTACCGGCAGTCCGTGTTCAATGTGGCTGGATGGAACTTCAAGAAGCTGGGCGCCATGGTCAAGGGCGAGATCGACTACGATCCGGCCGAGTTCGCAGCCATGGCCGAGCTGGTTGCCTCAATGAGCCGGATCGCCGGCGAGGGCTTCATCCCCAATTCGGACAGCATGTTCGGGGAAACCCGTGCCAAGGACGAGGTCTGGAGTGACCGGGAAAAGTTCGATGAGTACCTGGTTGACTGGCAGGAGGCGTCCGACCAGCTGGTCATCGCCGCCGGGGGTGGGGACATGAAGCAGATCCGCGCGACCTTCAAGCAAACAGCGGACAGCTGCAAGGCCTGCCACGACGATTTCCGCACCAAGCGCTGAAATCCGCAACCGGCTTGGCCACCCATGATCTTCACCGGGCCGGCTGGCTGCGGATCATGCGCCAGGCCAGCCAGGCGACCGGCAGACCGGTGGCCGAAAACACCGCAAAGAAGGTCGGCAGGCTGATATCGAGCACGCCGAACAGCAGCATGCCGCTCAGCGCACTGGCAATCATGAACAGCGCGTTGACGACGTTGAGGGCACCGATGGTCGCGGCCCGTCGGTTCCGTGGGCTTCGTCGTTGCAGGAAGGTATACAGCGGCACGATATAGGCCCCGCCGGCCATCCCGGTCAGAAAAATGCAGGCCATCAGCCCCAGCCCGGCCGGGTGCGCCGCCAGGCCGGCCACATCAAGCATCGGGACGATCGGGAACTGCGCGGCCAGCAGGTACCAGGGCACGCCCAGAACCGCCACGCAAAGTGCAGCCACCGGCACCAGATAGCGGGCACTGCGGCCCCTCGTGAACTGGCCGGCGAGCACCGCGCCTGAGCCCACCCCGATGGCAAACAACGCCAGCAGCAGACTGCCGACGCGCTCGTCTGCCTGCAGCGTTTCGCGTGTGAAGTTCGGGAACTGCGTCAGGTACCCCGATCCCACGAACCAGAACCAGCTGATGCCCAGCACCACGGGCAGGATGCCTGATCGCGCCGCCTGCAGGGTCCGCCAGGCATCACGCAGCGGGTTGATGGCCGCGACTGCGGTGACGCCCGTCGGGGGCGCCGCCGGGATGAGCCACGCGGCAACCAAGCCGACCAGTGCGATCGCCACCACGATCATGCCGATCAGCCCCGGTTGCTGATGTTCGCTGGCCCAGTCGACGATCCAGCCGGCCCCCACGGTGCCGAGCAGGATCGCCCCGAAGGTCCCCATGGCCACCCAGCCATTGGCTGCCGGCAGCCGGTTCACCGGCAGGTGTTGTGGCGGCAGGGCATACTTCAACGGGCCGAACAGCGCCGATTGAGTGCCCATGAAGAACACCAGCGCGAGCAGGAACAGCCAGGCCTGCAGCCAGAAGCCTATTGCCGCGAGGACCATCAGCAGCAGCTCGGAGCCCTTGAGCCAGCGCGCGAGCACGGCCTTGTCCAGCCGATCCGCCAGTCGCCCGGCCAGCGGCGAGAACAGCAGGAACGGCAGGATGAAAAGCCCCGCGGCCAGATTCATGATGACGTTGAGATTTGCCGGCAGGCTGTCTGCTGCCACGAAGGCCAGGGAGAACATCAGCGCGAAGCGGAACAGGTTGTCGTTCAGCGCGCCGAGTGCCTGCGTGACGAAGTAGGGCAGGAAGTACCGGGACGAGAGCAGGCGTTTCATCGGCTGGCCTCCGGCTGATTGCGCAATCGGGCTTTTCGGCGCGGGTGTTTCAGACTGGCGTCACATGATTGCGAGTGGTGGTGCGCGGCGGCCGAGGTCCGTGATGCTCGTGAGGCATCCGCGTGATCCGCCTCGTCGACCGGTCGGGCCGACAGTCTGGCGGCACCCGCCGCGCGTCGGCACGGCAGGTGCGGTCAGGCCACCCCGGCAGCGGTCCGTGGCAGTTCCCTATTGTGCCTGATGGGCTTGGGAAGTGAAGCGCTGGCGAAGCCCTTCCTGCACCGAAACCAGCGCCGGGATGACCAGCAGGACCAGCAAGGTCGCAAAGCCCAGACCAAAGGTAATGGAAGCGGCCATGGGGATCAGGAACTGCGCCTGCAGCGAGGTCTCGAACATCAGCGGCAACAGGCCGCCGATGGTGGTCAGCGAGGTCAGCAGCACCGCGCGCACGCGCTGGACCGAAGCCTCCTCCAGCGCCTCGTTCACCGACAGGCCTTTCTCGCGCGCCAGCTTGTAGAAGCTGACCAGGATGATGGCATTGTTGACGACAATCCCCGAGAGCCCGAACAGTCCGAACATCGAGAGGATCGTCACGTCCAGCCCCATCAGCCAGTGGCCGAGCAGGGCGCCCACCAGTCCGAAGGGAATGATCGCCATCACGATCAGCGGCGTGGTCCACGAGGCGAACACCCAGACGAGCACGATGTACATCATGGCCAGCCCCAGGTAGAGCCCGAACTTCATGTCCTCCATGGTTTCGCGCTGGTCCGCCGCGCGGCCCTCGAAACTGTATTGCACGTTGTAGCGTCCTGCCAGATCGGGCAGGGTGTCCTTCTCGAGGCTTGCCAGGATGTTGGCCGCGCTGTTGATCGCCCGGTTGACTTCCGCGGTCACCTCCACCGCCAGCTCCGTTTCTGCGTGCCGCAGGGCTTCGAAGCCCTGTCGGGTCTCGAAGCGGGCCACCTGCTCCAGCGGCACGAAGCGTCCGTCCGGCAGGCGGATGCTCAGTCGCTGGCGCGTGGCCATGCGCTCGCGTTCGGCGCGGGGCAACATGACGCGCACCTCGATCTCGTCCGGACCGTCCTGGAAAATCTGCGTGAGCCGGCCGTCGAAGGCGGCGCGCAGCTGGTTGGCCAGCATCCGGGTCGTCAGGCCAAGCGCCTCCCCGTACGAGTTGACCGAGAAGATCAGCTGCTCCCGTCCGTAGGGCATGTCGTCCTCGGTGTCGAGCACGCCGGGCACTTCACCCAGGGTCGAGGACAGTTCCACGGCTGCTGCCTTGAGCTGGTCGGCGTCCTCCCCGGTCAGGCGGATATTGACGTCCTTGCCGGGGGGGCCGCCCTCGCGCTGGCTGATGATGAAATTCTCCAGCCCCGGTGGTTCCTGAATGCGGGAACGCCATTCACGGATGAATTCGGTGTTGCGCACGCTCCGGTCGTCCGGGGAGGTCATCTCGATCAGCATCGAGCCGAGCTGGTCACCGCGGGCGCCGGTGCCCGCGGCGCCGATCGTGCCGCCTTCGCGGGTCATGGCGGTCTGGACCAGATCGCCGCCCAGTTGCGCTTCCGTTTCCGCCAGGGCCTGCTCCACCGAGCGCATGAACTCCGAGACGCGCTCGGGCGGGGTGCCGGCCACAAAGGTGGCGTTGGCGTACAGGATCTGCGGTTCGGGCGTGGGGAAGAAAGTGAAGCCCAGCCGCCCGCCGGCCAGCAGGCCGATGACCAGGATCATCGCGGTGGCGGCACTGGCGAGTGTGGTGGCCCGGTTGGCCAGACTGGCCCGGACCAGGCGGCGGAACGGACCCTGGCGGAAGGCGGTGAAGCCATTGTCAAAGCGCTCGCGCAGTCGTTCCGACCAGCCCGCTGTCTGGGGCCTGAAGGCGTTGCGCAGGTGCGCGGGCAGCACGACGAAGCACTCGAGCAGCGAGGCGATCAGCACGCAGATCATGACCAGCGGAATGTCGCCGAGGATATTGCCGATGATGCCGCCGACGGCCAGCAGGGGCATGAAGGCTGCCACCGTGGTCAACGACGAGGCCACCACCGGCCAGAGCATCCGGCGGGCCGCGCCCTCGGAGGCGAGCTGGGGCGACTCGCCGGCCCGGTAATGGGCGTCGGCATCTTCACCGACCACGATGGCATCGTCCACGATCACCCCCAGGGCCATGATCAGGGCGAACAGCGAGATCATGTTGATCGATCCGCCGACGCCCCAGAGCACGGCAAGCGCGGCCATGAAGGCAGTCGGGATGCCGATGGCCACCCAGAGGGCCACCCGTGCCGGGAGGAACAGGTAAAGCAGGATCATGACCAGGACGAGGCCGCCAAAGCCGTTCTTGACCAGCAGGCTGATCCGCTCGTCGATCAGCTGCCAGGACTGGTCGTATACGGTGAGGTTCACGCCGGGCGGCAAGATGGGTTCGACATCGGCAAGCCAGGATTCGAGTACCCGCGCCGAGGCGAGCGAATCGCCGGTTTCCGCCCGTTCGAGCAGCAACTCGACCGCGGGTGCCCCCTCGTGATACAGCCCGATCTGTCCGTCGCGTGCTTCGCGCTGGATGTGCGCCACGTCTCCCAGGAGAATCCGCTCCTGGCGATCGGCCGTCAGCGGGATGTCCGCGAAGTCCTCGACGGTTCGGGCCTGCTCGACCGCGCGCAACTCGCGGCCGGTATCCTGCTCGCCGATGACGCCCGCGGGCAGGTCGGTGGACCAGTCCGCGACCCGGTCTGCGATCAGATCCAGTGACAGCCCGATACGCTCGAGTTCTCCGGCCGGCACTTCGATGGCGATCTGCTCCTCGGGAAGCCCCTCGATCGAGACCCGGTCGACGCCCCGGGCAACGAGATCGCGCTCGAAACGGTCGACCAGCATGCGCATTTCCCGCATGTCGATATCGCCGTGGATCAGCACCCGGGCAATCGGCTCGTAGCGGACCACCCGGCTGACCTGGGGTTTTTCCGCGTCGGCCGGCAGGTTCTGGAAGTCGTCGACCTGCTGGCGCACGTCGTCGAGCGCGAGCACCGGGTCGACCCCCTCCCGAAACTCCAGCGAGATGCTCGAAATGCCCTGGGCCGAGGTGGAGCTGATCTTGTGCAGATTGGCAATGCTGCGCAGCCGCTGTTCCAGCGGGATGGTGATGCCCCGCTCGATGTCTTCCGCCGAGGCACCGGTCCAGACCACGCGCACGGTCACCACATCCAGCGCAAAGTTCGGGAAGAACTGGATGTTCATCCGCATGACCCCGAAGATGCCCCCGAGAATCATGATCAGCATCACCAGGTTGGCGGCAACCCGGTGATGCACGAAAAACGCCAGAAACCCGCCCCCGTTTCGCCGGCCGCCGGGGTTGACGGTTGTCGCTTGCGTCCGTTCCGTCATGGCGCCGTCTGCTCATCGGCGGTCTGGACCTTGAGGCCGTTCACCGCGTTGGGCAGATGGGTGACCGCAACCCGATCACCCGCGACCAGATCCGGGGACCGAACCAGCATCCAGGTTTCTCCCGCCCGGGGCACCTCGCCGATTTGGGTGACCCGCACGCGCTCGAGGCGCCCGTCCCGGACCCGGTAGACCCGGTCGCTGCCGTACAGTGCCGAGTAGGGCAGGGCGATGGAGTCGGCGGCCGGCGGCCGTTCCAGGCGGATGGTGACCATGCTGCCCAGTCGAAGCGCGTGGTTGCCCGCATCGACGTCGAACAGCAATTCAACCCCCCGGCCATCGCCCTGTCCCGCCAGTCCGGTCAATGTCAGGGGCAGGTCGTTTTCGAGCGTGGTCCCACCCAGACGGACCTCGTTGTCCATCGCCTCGAGGATCTCGGCGGCGTGCCGGCTCGGCAGCCTGGCGCGCAGGCGCAGCCCGTCGGCCGGGTACATTTCAAGCAGCCGCGCAAAGGCATTGACCTGGTCTGCGGTGGCCACCTCGACATGGGCCACGATGCCGTCGTATGGCGCCCGAATCGTGCTGCGCGCCAGATCACGCTCGGCAATTTGCAGGTCGGCCCGGGCGCGCTGCAACCGGGACTCGAGCGCGGCCAGGCGCGCCGGATGGTCCGCGATCGACTGTTCCCGGCTGGCCACTGTCAGGGTCGCCCGCTCGACGGCATCGCGGGCCTCGTCGATCTGCGCCTGGGAGCCGAGGTCGCGTGACTGCAGCGATTCGGCACGCTCCAGCGCCCGACTTGCCGTTTGCAGCAATTGCCGTTCCCGTGCCAGCGCGGCCTGGTCGTTCTCATGCCTGAGATGCTCGCTGCTGATCTGCGCCTCAAGCTCGTTCACGTCCGCCCGCTCCTGCATGACGCGTGGCTGAAAGTCCGCCTCGTCCAGCGCGACGAGCAACTGTCCTTTGGTGACCCGTTGCCCGTCGCGGACCGCGACCCGCTCGACCCGTGCGGCCCCCGGGGCGACGGCCGTGAACAGGTCGGCTGTCTCGACGACCCCGTGCAGTTGCAGAACGGGCACATGAAGTTTGGGTCGGACCTCAAGCGTCTCGATCTGCCAGGCACGCTCGGTGGCCGAAACCGGTTGTGGCTCGGGTGCCGACTGCTTGAGGTAAATGAACCCGCCGACACCGATGGAGAGCATGATGACCGGCAGGAGCCAGCGGAAGTATTTCTTGATGGTGAGGCTCATCTTTTCTGGTCCGGATCCCGGGTTTCTTGTGCTGCGCGCGCCGGGCGAAACTGGATGCCGCCAGCCGGCTTGCCGGGTACGTTGGGAACACGCTGCGCGAAGCCTTCGGTGACTTCCCGCAGCAACCAGGGGCAGTTCACAGCCCGGCCCGCTCCGTGCGATCGACCCGCTTGCGCCACGGCGCGGCAAAGCGGCTCAATGTAACCGAACTGCCCGTCCGGGTCATTTCTGAGTGCTCTGCCGGGCGTAGGTTCCGCGCACCTGGCCCGGCGCGGTTTCGGCACCCGGGCATGGCATCCAATCTCAATCGGGCACCAGGCCGGATCTGGGCCCGCGCCCGGGCGGGGCGGTGCACTCGCATCGGCCACGATCGGGAACCTCGAAACATTGCGTTCCGAGGTTTTTCCGGGAAAGGGCAGGCAACCACCCGCCAACCGCCCGCGCGCTTTATCAGCGGTGCAATAAAGTCCCGGCCGCGCCGGGGCGTCCATGCCCCGCAGATCTCGTCGAAAGGGTCCTTTCGATCAGGAACACCTAAGAATGGGCCTTGCGGTGTATCTGGCAAAGAAAAAGGGCCTGCAAGCAGCCAGGCCCTGTCGGCGGGGTGCCGGGTTCGAACCGGTTGCCCTCAGTCGTCGGCCGTCCGGGCCGCGCGCTCCCGTGCAGCAGAGATCAGCATGCCAAGGTGGTCGCGCATGTCCTGTTGGGTATCGCTGTCGGCGCGCTTGAAGCGGGTATCCTGCTCGGTGAGGCGTTCCATGAGCTGGCTGACGAAGTCTGCCTGCTGATCAATAAAGGCCAGCTGGCGATCCTGAATCTTCTGCGCCAGGCCGTCGACCAGCTGGTCGATACGACGCACACCCCGCTGGGAATCGCCGTGTTCGTCGAGGTGACTGGTCTGCGTGTAGGCCTGGGTGGCAATGTAGACTTCCGTGCGGCTCATGGACAGGTCCATGCGGGCGAGTTGGCTGGCATCGAAGTCCAGATTGCGGGCCTGCTCGAAGGCCTGCTGTACGTCGCCGTTGAAAAACTCGTTGGCCAGCTGGCTGACATCGCGCACGAGGTTCTCGATGGCCTCCAGCTCGTCGGCCTCCAGATCACCGCGGATGCTGAACTGGAAGCCGGATTGCTCGCTGCGGCTGATGTCGAAGCGTGCCACGCGGTTGCCCTGATCGTCCACGGCCACCGCGCCGCTGGATTCCTGCGTCATGCTGCGGTCGAAGGCGATGGTCACTTCCTGACCGCTTCGGGTGGTGATGTTCATCTCGAAGCGTTCAGCCTGGGCATAACGTTCCGCCGCCGCCATGCTGGTCAGTTCGGAAGCGGCCGGGCTGGTGACTGATCCGAGTGCCGCGAGCTTGTCGAAGGTCAGCTCTTCGGTTCGCTCGACATCCTCGGCGATTCGGCCGCTCAGGATGTCCAGGCTGTCGAGGATCTCCCGCGCTTCGGCAAAGCCGCGGCGGGCCCCTTCGGTCGCCTGGCGCTGGAGCTCGGCGATATCCGATTCCGAGGCGCCTCGCGCCCGGGCGTTGTCGAGCCCCCGGGAGACGAAGTCCGCGATCCGGTCGGAAACCTTCTCTGGCGTGTACTCGCGTGCATCAAGTGCGCGCATCTTCTCCGGGGTCATGCCCGGGATCTTGTTGGCCAGCGATTCGAGAATCTTGTTCTGAAGCCCGGAAAGGACCTTGGCGGAATCCTCCTGCGCCGGGGTCTTGCCCTTGCTCGCCTGCAACAGGCCGCGCATTTTTGGATCGTCCAGCCGGAACTGCCCGGCCTGCAAGGCATTGAGGATGCTCATCTTGATTGCTGCTCCATGGCATTGAAGAACGCGCGATCGGCCCGACGTCCTTCGGACGGCCGCATCAGGCATGATATTAGGCGGCCGGAAGCGCTTTTTCTTGAGCAAATTCCGCAGGATGAAACCGCGCCGTCGGGCGCGGCGCGGGACGGCCTCACTGGGTGCGAGGTCCGGACCACCGCGGGTACAGTCGGATCTGTCGCTCGCCGATGTGGTATCGCCCCCACTGGCCCTGGACGGTTCCGTCGTCCCGGGCAGCGAGCAGGGCAAGATCCTTCGCGAAGGCGTGGGCGAAGGTTGCGGGGGTATGCAGGCATGGCGCGCTCGCGTCGCGCCCGGCGCAGAGGTGTTCCACGGTGGCGAGGTCCTCGGGACGGATCAGGGCGGCGTCCCGCGCATCCAGGTACCCGGTGACGATGCGGGGCTGGCGTCCGAGATAGCGAATCAACGGCGCAACCTGGGCCGTCATGGCCAGGTCGCCGACGAGGATGACGACGCGCGCTCCGCCAAGGTTGCGCTCGAGTGCCCCGATGAAATCCCGGTCCGCCTGCGTGAACGTCAATCGCTTCGCCGCCGGCGGCGCGACTTCGGCCAGAATGGCACGCTGCGCGGCATGGAGCCGGTCAGTCACGATGACCAGCCTGCTGTCCTCGGGCAGATCCTCGACGCGCTCGTCGATCCACTGACCCACGATGCCTGGGTCAAGCAGCGGATGAACCAGGACACGACCGGCGCAGCGGGCGTGTTCAGGCGTCCGGATGATGATGCCCGCCTGGGCGAGCAGGGGACGCAGCGCCTGCGCACGGTCCGAGGCGGGAAGCAGCAGGCGGGGTCGGGCGCCGTCGCCTTCCAGCAGGCAGGGGCCCGTCAGCCGAGCCGGTCGACGGAGTGTAGTGGAGGCCGGGCGCTCCTTGGCCGCCTTGAGCGCACGCAGTACGTCCCGGGTGATCGGGAGCCCGGCCTCCTGCGCGGCGTCGGCGAGGACCTCGGGCGTCATCGCGGCCCATGCGCGCAGGGCGTTTGCCGTGTCGGCGGCGGGGGTGTCCTCCGGCAGGGTCAGCTGCGCGGCCTGCCTGAGCGCCTCGCCTGCCTCGGCGAGCCTTCCCTGCTGGATTCGGGCGGCAGCCCCGATCATCAGCCCTCGAAAGCGGAACAGCGACGGCTGGCCGTCATGCGCCGCCAGCACCGCCTGGTCCAGCGCGCGATGGTTGAATGCCTCGAGTGCGGCGAGCAGCTGCAGCGTATGCGGATCGGTATCCGCGGGCCACTTGCGATGGCCGCGATGGAACTGCTGCAGCAATGCCGCCCGCTCCACGAGATTGTGATCCACGTACCGCATGATGCGATCCGGCACGTCCTCGTCGGCGCCACCGCCCTGGCTCAGCGGTTGTTCCAGAAGCGCCCGCTGCTGTGATTCCAGGGCATCGACTGCCTGGGCCACGGCAAGCCCCGGCAGACTGCACAGGATCACGCCCAGGAACGCAATGCGCATCCCGAGCCATCGGGCAATTCTCGTCCGCGATCGGTGCCGCCCCCGGCCAGTTGCGTGTCCGGTGATCGCTCCGGAACGGGACGGGTCGGCGGGCGGGTCTTCGTTCGCGTTTTCCGTTCCCGCATGCGGTGACCGTGGGTCTGTCTTCAATGTCGGCTCCGGCTCAGATGAGCCGCTCGGGTTTCAGAAGATCCCATCCTAGCGCGAGATTCCATCCTGGCGGGAACGGGCAGGGATCGCGCCCGGGACCGAACGGACAGCGAGCCGGGATGGGCCTGTCCATGACGCGTTTTGCAGCCTATCCATGCGCCGGGTCGGCCCGCACCGCCCCGACCTTGCTAGAATGTGGCCGCCCGGTAAAGCGCCGGCCACGACAATCACGAGAATCCACAACTGCTGGGAGCCTGTCCATGAAGGTACGCACTCGGTTTGCCCCGTCCCCAACGGGGTTTCTGCACATTGGCGGGGCGCGCACGGCATTGTTCGCCTATCTCTTCACGCGGCGCCACGGCGGCGACTTCGTGCTGCGTGTCGAGGATACCGACCGCGCCCGTTCGACCGCCGAATCGGTCAATGCCATCTTGGAGGGCATGACCTGGCTGAACCTTGAGTACGACGAGGGACCCTTCTACCAGACAGAGCGTTTTGATCGATACCGCGCGGTCGTCCAGCAATTGCTCGACACCGGGCATGCCTACTACTGCTATTGCAGCAAGGAAGAGCTGGATGCCCTGCGCGAGCGCCAGCTGGCCGCCGGAGAAAAGCCCCGTTACGACCGGCGTTACCGCGACTTCACAGGAACGCCGCCCGAGGGCGTGGAGCCGGTGGTGCGCTTTCGCAACCCGCTGGAAGGTGACGTGGTCGTGGACGATGCCGTCCGGGGGCGGGTGGTCTTCGCCAACAGCGAACTGGATGACCTGATCATCGCCCGCAGCGACGGAACCCCCACCTACAACCTCACCGTGGTCGTCGACGACATGGACATGGGCATCACGCACGTCATTCGCGGCGATGACCACCTCAACAACACGCCCCGGCAGGTCAACCTGTACCGGGCCCTGGGCGTCGAGCCGCCGATCTTCGCCCACCTGCCGATGATTCACGGCCCGGACGGCGCCAAGCTCTCGAAGCGCCACGGGGCGGTCAGTGTCATGCAGTACCGCGAGGACGGCTTTTTGCCCGAGGCGCTGCTCAATTACCTGGTGCGCCTCGGCTGGTCCCACGGCGACCAGGAAATCTTCAGCCGGGACGAGATGATTTCCCTGTTCGACATCGAGGACATCAACCATTCCGCCTCCAGCATAAACCCCGAGAAGCTGCTCTGGCTCAACCAGCACTACATCAAGACCCTGCCAGCCGACCGGGTTGGCCACGAGCTGCGCTGGCACCTGGGTAATCTCGATATCGACCCGAGCGAAGGGCCGGCGGTCGAGCGCGTGGTCGACGCCCTGCGCGAGCGGGCTTCGACCCTCGTCGACATGGCCCGACAGGCACGGGTGTACTTCCATGCGCCTGAGGAATACGACGAGAAGGCCGTCGCCAAGCATGTGACCGAACAATCTGCCGAAGTGCTCGCGGCCGTGCAGGCCGGCCTGCGGGATGTGCACGACTGGGCGGCGGACCCGCTGGACGAACGGGTCAAGAACACCGCCGTCGAACTGGGGCTCAAGCTAGGCAAGGTGGGGCCGCTGCTGCGGATTGCCCTGGTCGGCAACACAGTTTCGCCATCGCTTGGCGTTACCCTGGCGCTGCTGGGACGGGATGAATCCCTGGCCCGGATCGAGCGCGCCATCGCGTTCATGAAAACGCAAAAAAGGGGTTGACCAGTCCCGGACGGCCGGTATAATGCGCGCCATCGAACGACGCAGGGGCGAAGCGATACGCGGCTTCTGTGAGAAGATTCGGGGCTATAGCTCAGCTGGGAGAGCGCCTGCATGGCATGCAGGAGGTCGGCGGTTCGATCCCGCCT
>JBKHDT010000011.1:0-52722 GCA_046541195.1 Halothiobacillaceae bacterium
CGCTTGCAATAGCTTTCCTCGGCGTCTCCGGATCCCCCGGCATGCAGGATCGGCAAATCGCCATCCTGGTCAACGTACCGGAAGGTGCGCTTCCCCCCGTGCAGCTCGGAAATGAAGGCTGCTTCCATGCCCAGGTGCCTGCGGATCGCGTGCAGCGTCTGCTGGAGCATTTGTGGAGAGGACTCGACCGGCGCACCGCCGAAATCCACAGCCGCCCGAACCAAAGGGCTCTCGACGAGTTGCCAGTGTGTCTGAGACATGAATTCCCCTTGCTTTCTGCCTTCAGGAATGACCGGGCGCATGCCGAACCGTTCCGCATCTCCCTTTTCACATGCCGGTTCACATGCTGGATGATCAAGCCGGCTCGCCAGGGCAGCACCCCGCCGGCCGCCGGATGTCACGGGGTTGCCGCGTGGCGTGAGGCGGGCCCTTGCAGCGCGTGCAGGACCGCAGGCATCAGCTCGTCGATCGGCCACTGTGACTGCAGGGCGCCCAGCGCAAGCGCCGCGCGGGGCATCCCGTAGACCACGCTGCTGGTCTCGTCCTGCCCCAGGGTGCGCGCACCGGCCTCGCGCATGGCCAGCAATCCGCGGGCGCCATCCTCGCCCATCCCGGTCAGGATGACGCCCGCGGCACGATCACCGGCGCACTCGGCCGCCGAGCGGAACAGGACATCAACCGAGGGACGGTGCCGCATGACCAGCGGCCCGTCCTGCAACGCGGCCTCGAATCCGGCGCCTCGACGCCGGAGGACCAGATGACGCCCCCCGGGCGCCACGAGCACCCGCCCCGGCAGCAGGGCATCCCCTTCCTCCGCTTCCTTGACGTGGGCGGGGCACAGCTGGTCCAGCCGCCTGGCGAACGCTCGCGTAAAGCCCGCGGGCATGTGCTGAACGATCGCAACGGGCGGACCGTGCGCCGGCAGCAGTTGCAGCATGCGCCGGATGGCCTCGGTGCCCCCGGTGGAAGCGCCGATGACCACAAGCCGGGTTCCGTCCCAGTGTCCTCCCGAAACCGCCGCCACGCGCGTTCGCGCCGGCGGTTGACTCTGGGTGCGGCGGACCAGGCGCGCACCGGCCGCCCCGCGCACGGCATCAAGCACATGGGCCCGCTGCGCCTCACCGGGGTTTGCCATCTCTCCCTTGGCGAGCACCTCGACGGCCCCTTCTTCCAGGGCAGCCAGGGCGGCCGGGCTGTCCCGCGTCACCTGCCCGGAGAGGATCACCACCGGGATCGGGTGCTGGGCCATGATCTTGCGCAGGAAGGTGATCCCGTCCATGCGCGGCATCTCCACGTCCAGCACGATCACATCGGGCCTGGACTGCCGCATCCGGGCGGCGGCCACGTAGGGGTCCTGCGCCGTGGCGATCACCCGGATGTCCGCGGAGGCATGGAGGATCTCGGTCACCCGGCGGCGCACGAGTGCCGAGTCGTCGACGACGAGCACCCGGATCATGGCCGGTCCGCGCGGCGGCGGTGGATCGTGGGCGCCACCGACTCGAAGCCGGTCTGGAGGTTGCCGATACTCTCCGAGTGCCCGAGAAAGAGCAGCCCCCCAGGGCACAGGCAGCGGTGAAAGTTGTCCAGGATGTGCCCACGGCTCTGTTCACCGAAGTAAATCATCACGTTGCGGCAGAAGATCACGTCCAGGCTGCCTGGGTCGGGGTAGTCGTCACGGATCAGGTTGAAGGGAAAGAACCGGACCCGCTCGCGGACCGACGGGCCGACACGCACCAATTGCGCTTCCCGGTCACGACTGCGCAGCAGGTACCGGCGCCTGAGGGCCGTGGGCACCGGCTCGACCCGCGCCTGGGGATAGATTCCCGCGCGCGCCCGCTCCAGTGACGAGCGCGAGATGTCCGATCCCCACAGCTCGAAATCGAACCCCGGCAGAACGGCCTGCAGCTCGAGCAGTACCATGGCCAGGGTATAGGGTTCCTCGCCGGTCGCGCAGCCCGCACTCCAGACACGCAGGGGCGAACGGGACGCCGGGACGCCCTGCCCCCGGCCCGAACGGACCCACTCGGCCAGGAACTCGAAGTGACGCCCCTCCCGAAAGAAATCCGTCCGGTTGGTGGTCAGTGCATCCACCAGCTCCAGCTGTTCTGCATTGCGCTGCTCATCTGCCAGCGCAAAGTCGAGGTAGCTCTTGACATTGTCATGGCCGGTCGCCTCCAACCGGCGACGCAGTCGAGAGGTCACCAGATCCCGCTTGTGGGCGGGCAGTCGGATGCCGGCCACCGCCTCGACGAAGCGCGCCACCCGCCGGTGATCCGTCGCATTCAGTGCGCTCATGCCCATTCGCCGACCTCAACCTCGTCCGCGGGCATCTGTTCAGCCAGCCCTGCGGGTCGCCGATCCTCCGCGAGGATCCGGTTCAGGTCGAGCAGGATCACAAAGGCGTCATCGCGGCACACCATGGCCTGAATGAACTGGGCAGGCACCCGGTTGCCGATGCGTGGCGGCGGACAGAGGTCAGCCGCCTCCGCGGTCACGACCTCGTGGACCCGGTCGGCCAGGATGCCCACCGCGGCGCTGTCGTCATCGACCTGCACCTGGACAATCACGATGCAGGTGTCGACGTCCGGCTTCGCGCAATGCATCCGGAAGTGCCGGCGCAGGTCCATGACCGGGATCACCCGACCGCGCAGATTGATGACCCCGAGCATGTCGTCGGCATCTCGGGGTACCGGCGTGACGGCGCGAAACGCCAAAACCTCCTGGATGCCCCGAATGTCCACCCCGAAGCATTCGCCGTCGAGCATGAAGGACAGGAACTGCAGACCGTCCTCGGGAAGCGGCCGGGACACCGGGGACTCGCTGGTTTGTGTCATGGAATGCCTCCTGAAATCAGTAGCGGACAAAGGCTTCGTCGCCCATGTCGATCTCCACGCCCCGGTCGGGCCGTGCAGTCGGGAACCCTCGGCCGGACCGGGGCGGGCCCGGCAGCCGGGAAGCCGACGGCTCCGCCTCGGAGGAGGCGCGGGCATCGCCCGCCGATGCCTCGGCCGACACCCGGAAGAACGACACCGTGCCGGTCATCCGCTCGGCCTGGGCGGACAGTTCCTCGGAACTGGCAGCCATCTGCTCGGCCGAGGCCGCCGACTGCTGGACAACCTGATCCAGCTGCTGCAGGGCCTTGTTGACCTCGGCGGCACCCTTGTCCTGCTCGATGGCGGCGGTGCTGATCTCCCGCACCAGCGCGGAGGTCTGCTCGATGCTCGGCACCAGACGACCAAGCATCTCGCCGGCCCGCTCGGAAACCGCCAGCGTGTCACGGGACTGCTCGACAATCTCGCCCGCGGCACGCTGGCTGCGTTCAGCCAGCTTGCGCACCTCGGCAGCCACCACCGTGAAGCCCTTCCCGTGCTCTCCGGCCCGGGCCGCCTCGATGGCGGCATTGAGGGCCAGAAGGTTGGTCTGACGGGCAATGTCCTCGATGATCCCGATCTTTTCGGCAATCTCCTGCATCGCACCCACGGAAGTCCGGACCGCCTCGCCGGTGCTGCGGGCCTGCACGGCGACTTCGGTCGCGATCTCCTCGGTCCGGCGGGCATTTTCGGCTGTCTGGCCGATATTGGCCGCCATCTGCTCCATCGCGGAGGAAATTTCCTCAAGCGAAGCCGCCTGCTCGGTCGCGCCCTCGGCAACCTGCTGGCCGGTGCTGCTCAGCTCCACGCTGCCTGCCGACACGTTGCCGGAGGCCTCCTGAATGTCGCCCACGATGGCCCGCAGACGACCGTTCATCTTCCGCAGCACCCCGTAGAGGTCCTGGTCGCTTCCCCGGTCACGGAAAACCTGACCGAGGTCCCCCTCCCCGATCCGGCTGGCGATGCGGATCACCTCGTCGATCCGCCGGATGATCAGCCACGAAACCGTCAGCGCCAGCAGGAAGGACAGCCCGAGGGCTGAAGACAGGAACAACCGCGACTGGCCGTGGGCGTCCGCGGCGGCCGTTGACGCCGCGCCCATCTGGGCATCGTTTTCGTCGACGATCTTGGTGACTACCTCGAGGGCCCGTTCGAGCGGAGCGGTGCCCCCCTCCGCGAGCAGCGCGGCGGACTCCCGGCGCATTGCGGCGAGCGGTTGCTCGCCAAAGATCCCGGTGGTCATCAGTTCTCGCGCCTTGGCGGCCACGTTTTCATAGTCCGACAGCGCCTCCTCGAACTGCAGCAGGCGGGACTGCCCCAGGTCGCTCTCGGTCAAACCCCGGAGCCGGTCCAGACCGGCCTCCAGGGCGCTTACCGACCGCGCACGGGCGTCGTCGATCTCGGCAAGGTCGGACTGGTTGCGCGCGAGGGGATAATGCTCGTCGTGGCGCGCCAGCTCGAGCATCCTGGCCTGCAGTCGGCCGCTTGCCTTGATGCGCTCGGCCGAGCCCGAGACGATGTCCTCGAGGCGTTCGCGCGCCTGCTCCAGCGATTGCAGCGCAAACCAGCTGTTGCCGGCCATCAGGCCGATCAGCAGGGCAAGGCCTGCCAGCAGCAGGGTCTTGATCTTTATACTTTTCAATTTCTTGTTACCGTCATTGTCTCGTTTGAGTCCGTCCCGCGATCGCGGGACCGTGCTTGCGGCGACAGGGAATCTGCCGCGCCATCGCACAAGCCAGTCAGTTGCACAGCCCGGGGCGGCATGGACTGGCCCGTTCGTTGCTGCACGAAGCCAGCGAAGGCTTGGTGCAGCGTCTCCCCTAGGACGTCGCCTCGCGGATCAGGTCGCCGACGTCCAGAATCATGGCGATTTCCCCGTCTCCGGTGATGGTCGCGCCCACCAGGCCGCGCATGCCGCGATACAGGGCGCCCAGGCTCTTGATGACCGTCTGGAAATTGCCGACGACCTGGTCGACGGTGATTCCCAGCCGTTCGCTGCCGATCCGCACCAGGACGGTCTGCTCGATGGCCGGCACGGTTCCGGGCACCCCAAAGCACTCGCGCAGGCGCAGGCAGGGAACCGGCTCGCCCATGTGCCGAAGCAGGCGGGCCCCGCCGGAGCCGGCCTGTACCTCGCTGGTGGTTTCGACACAGGCTTCCACGGTATCGAGGGGCAGCACGTAGCGCTGGTCGTTCACGGTCACCATGAGGCCGTCGATAATCGCCAGCGTCATGGGGAGACTGATTTCCACCAGGGTTCCCTCGCCGGGCCGGCTCCAGACCCGGATGCGTCCCCGCAGCGCCTCCACGGAGCGGCGCACCGCGTCCATGCCGACCCCGCGGCCGGAGATGTCCGAGACACGGTCCACGGTGGAAAAGCCGGGCGCGAAGATAAGCTGGTCGATCGTCGCCTCGTCGGGGCAGGCGTCCGCGGGCATCACCCCGCGCTCGATGGCCCGGGCCAGGATGGCCGCGCGGTCCAGCCCGGCGCCATCATCCTCCAGGGTCACCAGGACCTGCCCCTGGCGCTGTTCGGCACGCAGGCGTATCCGGCCCCGCGCGCTCTTGCCGGCAGCCAGCCGCTGGCCGGGGGGCTCGATCCCGTGGTCAAGGCTGTTGCGCACCAGATGAACCAGCGGGTCCGCGAGACGGTCGATCACCGCCTTGTCCAGTTCCGTATCGCCACCGAACGTCTCGAACTCGACTTCCTTCCCGAGACTGTCGGCCAGATCACGGGCCAGGCGCCGGAAACGGGAGAAGATCGCGCCGATCGGAAGCATCCGGACCTCGAAGGCGGTTTCCCGCAGCCCGTCACCCAGCCGGCCCAGCCGCTCGGCCAGCTCGACGAGGGCTTCGTCCTCGCGCGTGATGGCCAGGCGCTCCAGGCGGGCCTGGAGGATCACCAGCTCACCGACCTGGTCAACGAGGGCGTCGAGCTTGCCCTGGGCGACCCGGACCGTTCCCTCGCCCACCATGGCCGGCTGGCCCGCGATGCCTTCATGCCCATCCGGGCTGCCGACCGATTCGGCGCCCTGGTCGTCGGGGTCCCCGGGCGACGCCGCCTCGATCTGGATCTCCCAGTCCTGCGAAACAAACAGGAAAGCATCCTCGATGTGCGTGCGGTCACGTTCGGTCTGCAGTTCGAGCACGAAGGACAGCCGGCAGGACTCCGGATCAGCCTCGCCGCCCTCGGGGGGGCGGTGCTGCGCCTTGACCTCGCAGGGCCCGAGTGCAGTGATCTCTCGCAGGACCGGCAGCACGTCCAGGCCCCGGCGGAAGGTGTCGGCATCCGGCAGGACATGAATCGTGTAGACCGGCGTTTGCGCTGCCCCGGCCAACGGCTCAAGGCGTGCCAGAATCGAATCACCGGCCGTTGCCTGCTCGACCGCCTCGGCATCCGTCATGGCAAGCAATGTGCCGATGTGGTCACAGGCGGCCAGCAACACGCTTACCTGGGCGGGCTGAAGGCGCAGCGCGCCCGCCCGCACCTGTTCCAGAAAACTCTCGAAATGGTGTGCAAAAGCGCAGAGGGTGTTGAAGCCGACCATGCCCGCGGCACCCTTGATCGTGTGCATCGCCCGGAAAGCCGCATCGACATGGGCCCCGCTGAACGGGTCCGTCTCCAGCACCAGCAGGGTCTGCTCCAGCGTCTCCAGGTGCTCCCGGGCTTCCTCCCGGAAAAGAGCCACCGCGTCATTCATCATCCGAGGCCTCCCCGGGCGACAGCAGACGCCCGATACCGGAAAGCTTCAGGGCTGCATCCAGCGGATCGCTGAGCGCGGTGACCGCCAGGCGACCGCCGGCCGCACGGACGACCAAATCCAGCTCCAGGAGCCATTGAAGGCCGGCGCCGTCGACCTCGCGCACGCCGGAAAGGTCCAGAAACCAGTGCCGATCGGGCTCGGTCATCGGGGGAACCCGGGCCAGGCCGGCCACTTCCCGAATCGTCAGCTCGCCGTCGAGCCGCCATTGGTGCCGAGACGTCATCAGGCAAGCCTGCCGACGGCGGACAGCAGGACGTCCGGTGAAAAGGGCTTGACCAGCCAGGCCCGGACCCCGGCGGCACGGCCCTCGGCCTTGCGCGCTTCGCCCGACTCGGTGGTCAGCATGAGCACCGGCGTGAACCGGTGGGCATCATGGCTTTTCATCCTGGTCACAAAGCCGATGCCGTCCAGGTTTGGCATGTTCACGTCACTGATGACCAGGTGAAAGCGGCACTGGTCCAGCTTGCCCAGTGCATCTCGTCCGTCCACGGCCTCCACGACCCGGTGACCGGCCTGCTTGAGTGACAGGGATACGACCTGCCGCACCGCCGCGGAATCGTCCACGACCAGTATGTTCTTGCTCATTGTTCAGATCTCCCGATCGTTTGTGTTGCAGCAACCGTGTGTGCCCACGGTCAGAAGAATTCCACCTGGTTGGGCTCCGCAACCGCCCGCCCGGCGGCCAGGGTTTCCCCGCGAAAAAGGCCCTTTTCCAGGTCGGTCGAGGCCCGTGCCCTCATGCGGTCGATCAGCGATGAACCGCCGGTGCCCGGGCGCTGCGCGCCCGGTTGCCCGAGCCCCGTGCGGGCATCATCGAGCGCCTGTTCAAGATGGGTCAGCACCTGGCTGAACTCGTCCTGGAACTGCAGCCGGACAATGACCCCGGAAACCTCCTCCCCGACGGCCTTCTTGAGCTTGAGCAGGGCATGGGTATCCTCTGCCACGGCGTCAAAACGCTGCTGGATTGCCATGAGGGTCTCGTCGATCGTTTCCCGACCGGTGGCGCGTGCGTTGCGGGAGACGGCCAGGCTTTCCCGGGCCTGCCGAACCACCTCCTCGACCCGGTCGTTCATCTGGGCCACTACCACCTCGACCCGGTCCACGGTGTCCGAGGACTGGCCGGCCAGGGCGCGCACTTCCGCGGCCACGACGTCGAAGCCGTGACCGGCAATGCCTGCCCGGGATGCCTCGATGGACGCGTTCAGGGAAAGCAGGTTGATGCGGCGTGCGATTTGCCGGATTTCCGCCGTGAGGGACACGAGCTGCGCGCCCTGGCGGGCCACCGCGTCAATCCCCTCCAGCGTCTGGGCATCCCGGCTGGCGGCGGACTCCATGGTGTCCCAGAGCTCGGAGAAGGCTTCGCTCGCCGAGTCGGCGACTTCATGCACGGCGTGCTGCCGGCCGCGTATGCCACCGGCGTCGGAGTCGTTCAGGGCGATGTCCAGCGTCTGGTGGATGCGCTCGAAGCGTCCGGCCAGCTCGGTGACGGAATCTTCCATCCGTCGCCGCCCGCTGCGAATCGTGTCTCGCCAGACCGGCAGGAGGGGAATCAGGCAGGAGTCCGGGGTACATTCGGACACGTCCTGCGATTCGGGCTGATGCGTGCCGACCTGGATGCGGCGGATCAGCGAGCCGGACAGCCGGATCGCACGCTGGTATGCGACGGCCCAGGCCACCCCGAGCATCAGGAGGGACGCGACCACCAGGACCACCCGGACCGGGCTGTCCGGCATCTGAAACCAAAGGCAGGCCAGCAGGATGGCGAAGGCACCGGTCCAGGCCTGCAGGTGGACCTGGGTCCTGAGCTGTTTGACCTCGGACGCGCCGGGTTGCTGGAAGCTGGGTTCTTGAAAGCTGTTCATGGGCTGGCTCCGCCGTCCGCTGATCGAGGATGCCGACACGACCTGATTCCAGGCGCCGGCTCGAAGAACAGGCATGATCGCCCAGCCGGGCGCCCGCCAGCGTCACCGAGTTGTCACAATCGATGTCACGGGAATCAGACGATATCTGTGGTCATTCGGACCACAGGGCGCGGGCAGGCAACAAGACGCGGGCCGTTGGATGCGGGGGAAGACTGCGGATCGGGAAGCGCCGGCTGGGCTCAGGCCAGCTGGTGCTCGATGGCGTAGCGCATCAGCTCCACGCTGTTGCGCAGGTCGAGCTTGTCGAGAATTCGGGCCCGGTAGGTATTGACGGTGTTCTTGCTCAGGCAGAGCAGTTCGGCAATCTCGGCCGTGGACAGGCCACGACCGAAAAGCTGCAGAATTTCCAGCTCCCTGTTCGACAGGTTGCGGTGGCGGTCCAGCCCGTCATGGGGATCGCTGACGGCCCAGGCGAGCTGCTCGGCAATCTCGGGGGTGATGTAGCGCCTGCCCTGAAGCACGGTGCGCACCGCCGCGAGCAGTTCCTCGGGCGGACAGTCCTTGCTCAGGTACCCGCTGGCCCCGGCACGGATCGCGCGCAGGCCGTACTGCGTGGCCGGATGCATGCTCAGCATGAGCACGGGCAGCTGCGGCCTGATGCGCCGGATATGGGACAGCACGTCCAGCCCCGATCGCCCCGGCAGATTGATGTCCAGAAGCACGGCGCAAAAATCTTCTGCCCGCACCGCCGCAACTGCCTCACCGAAGTCACCGGCCTCCACGACCGTGCCGACGGATCGCTCGCTGAGCAGCAGGTTTTTCAGACCCGCGCGAAGAATTGCGTGGTCATCGACGATCAGCACCTTGGGCAAGGCCCGCACCCCCCGAAAAAAAGATACATGGTCACGTCCACGACACTGGATACCTGCCCCGGCCTGCCGTTGCAACCCTCGGCGCGCCCGCCCCGGGGATGACCTCCCTGCGATGCCCCGGGCCGACGCCGGCTTTCGGGCTTCCTGTTCAGGACACGCGGCGCCCCAGCGGGAACACGACGCGCAGCAGGGCACCCCGGTGGATCGAGCGGTCAATATCAAACGTGCCGCCGAGTCGCCGGGCCCGCTCGCGCATCCCCATGAGGCCAGTGGACTGCGGTGCGGTCACGGCCTCGGGATCGAAACCCGTGCCATCGTCACCGAGTTCGAAGACCAGCTCGTCACCCGTCCGGTGCAGCGTGACATGCACCAGCCGGGCACCGGCGTGGCGGACCACGTTGGTCAAACCTTCCTGCACGATGCGAAACAGCGCCGTGTCCATGGCCCGCTCAAGGGGCGGCATCTCGGGATCGACCTCCACCAGGGCCTCCAGGCCCGCGCTGCGCGCGAACTCCTCGACGTACCACTGAATCGCGAGCGCTGCCCCCAAGTCGTCGAGAATGCGCGGACGCAGTTCCCTCGCGATGCGCCGAACCGTCTCGATGGCGGTATCGATCCGGTCCGCCAGTGCAGACAGTCCTCGGGACAGCGGCCCGGCCCATTCGGGTCGCCCGATATGGGACTCCACCCAGCGCCTCTGCGTGAACAACTCCAGCTTGATGGCGGTCATGAGCGACCCGAGTTCGTCGTGAATCTCACGGGTGATCCGCTCGCGCTCTTCCTCGCGCACTTCCTGAAGCCGCCCGGACTGGGATTCCAGCTCGAACAGCGTGGCCATCAGTCGCTGTTCTGTTTCCCGGCATTCGGTGACGTCGATAGCCACGCCATCGATCTCGACGGTGCCCTCCTCGCGGATTGCGTTGGCCTTGATATTCAGCCAGCGCGCCTGCCCCTCGCAGTCAAGCGCGCCGGTCCAGTCCAGACGCGCCAGGCCGTCCAGTGTCCGCGCCAGCAGCCCCTCCAGGGATTGCCGATCCCAGTCGGCGATGCGGGTGAACAACCACCCGGGGTCCTCGAGGATCTGCTCCGCCGTGCAACCGAGCAGGGAGGCCACCCCGTCGCTGACGTAATGAAATCGCAGCGAGTCCGCCCGCACCTGCAGGCGGAACACCATGCCGGGAACGTGGGAGGTGATGGCACGCAGGGACTTGTCGCGCTCGCCAAGCCGCGAGCGTACCTGATGGTGACGTCGCCCCGCCCGGACGTGGGACAGCGCGTGGGAGAAGGAAACCAGCAGCCGATCGGCATCATCCGGCGAGACAATATCCCAGGCCCGGCCGCGAACGATGTCTTCCCCGGACTGGATCGGGGCCAGGGGGTCCACCAGAATCACCGGGCAGGGACACTGTGCGGGCAGGAGGTTCCTGAAGACTTCGGCCGGGCAGCGCCCGGCCAGCGTCCCGACCAGGGCCACATCGGGTATCGATTTGGCAAACGCGCCCGCCAGCGCCGACGATGCCGATGCAGTACGCAGATCCAGGCTCCAGCCACCAGGCTCGAGGGAAGCGGCCATCCACGCCAGCGTGGACTGGTCGGAGGCCACCAGCAGAACCCGAACCGCGGTCTTAGACGTGGTTTCGCGGCTCAAGGAAGGCTCCGGCGGGTCGGTACGTGATCATCTTCATTCATCGGGGGGCGTTTCGGGTTGCGCTTTGCGGATGGCAAGACGAGCCGGCATCCGCATTGGACGGTGCGCCCGCATCAGCCACGCCTGTGCCAAGTGGATACCACAGGTTGGCAAGCGCAACTGCCGCAAAGTTCCCTGTGGCGCCGAACGCTCCTGTGCGGCGCGTCCCGCGTCAGTCAGTGACCACGGCGACTGATCAGGTCCTCATCCGGAAACAGGCCGGCAAGGCAAATGCGGGGCTTCGGCGCCCCAAATGCCCCGCCGGGTGCGATCCGGGTGATTGGTACCTGGGCTTTGCCAGCAGGCTTTACCAGCAGTCGGCGGGGCCCCGGGTTTCACCGTTGCGGTCCACGGTGAGGGTCATGGGACTGCAGTCCGGGTCACGCCCGGCCTGGAGACGGGTCGCGGCGGCCGAAAACCCGGTGGCCGAGGAGGCCGTGATCGCCAGGGTGTAATACCCCTCGCCGGAGGTACTGGAGCGCCCGAGTGTCGCAAGATCCGCGGCATACTCCGGATTGTTGGCACGCCACTTTTCCTGGGCCAGCTGGATACTCAGCAGCGCTTCGCGGGCATCGCTGCGCTCGGCACGGATCACGTAGTTGACGTAGCTCGGATAGGCGATTGCCGCAAGGATGGCGACCACCACCACCACGATCATGACCTCGATCAGGGTAAACCCCCGGGGACGGACGCTGGACTTGTGCATCTTTTGTCGCTTCTCTTTCGCAAACACGAACCGGCAGCATGGCCGGGCAGGCAACCCGCCATCGGTCACGCGGGGACAGCCAGTGAGGAGATTAGCAGCGTCGACAATTTCCTGCCGCCCTGCCGGCCCGCGCTTTTCGATCAGCGGGGCCTTTTGGACGACAAGCGGCGCGGGGACGACCCGTTCAAAGAACGACAGCACTCTATAATCAGGGCTGTCTTTTTCGAATCTCGACGGCGCTGTCGCGGCAGGCCGGGGTACCACGGGTAACGACAAGCGTGCACAGAGCAAGGACTTTTGACAACCGGGTGAACCGCCCCGGCGGTTTCACCCTGATCGAGCTGATGATCACCATCGTGGTTCTGGCCATTCTGGCCGTGCTCGCGGTCGGCGCGATCGACATCCTGGAAAAGCGCCGCCTGGTGCAGGCCACCGAAGCGGTCTACGGCGAGATTCAACTGGCGCGGTCGGAGGCGATCAAGCAGTCCGAGCCAATCCACGTCGTGATTGATGCGGCCGGGGGTGCGTGGTGCCTGGGGGTCTCGGAACGGGCCGGCTGCGACTGCAACGTGAGCGAAGCGACCGAGGCCAATGCCTGCGTGATCTCGCGGGACGGGTCGGACGCGCCATCGCTGCAGCGCATCCCGGCCGATGCCTTTGACGGCATCGGCGTGACCACGGGCGACCTGGCCATGCAGTTCGAGCCGATGCGCGGCTCACTGGGCAACAACCAGGCCGCGCAGTCGATTACCCTGACCTCCCCGCAGGGCTTCTCGCTGCAAGTCACCGTCTCGCGCCTCGGGCAGATCTCGGTCTGTTCGCCCGGCGCCAATATCGGAGCCTACCCGGCATGCTCATGAATCCCCGCTCCCCCGCCATCCCGTCACGCAGTCCGAAACCCGGCGAGCAAGGCGTCACCCTGGTCGAGCTGATGATCGGCCTGATGGTGGGGCTGATCGTGATCGCCGTGGTGGGCACGGTGTTCTTGTCGGCCCTCCGCGGCAGCAGCGACACACTGGCCATCGTCAAGCTCAATCAGCAGCTTCGCGGGTCACTGGGCTACCTGTCCGCCGACCTGCGCCGCGCAGGCTACTGGGCCGGCTCGGCCGAGGCGGCGAGCGACCCGACGACTCCGATGGACAACCCGTTTACCCGCAGGGACGCCCCGGCCACGGACATCCAGATCCACGCCGGCGGCCAGTGCCTGATGTTCAGCTATGACTTCGACCACGATGGCGACGGGCAGCTCTACGACGAGGCCGACCCCGCGGCCGCGCCGCTGTACGGCTACCGACTGGCCGATGGCAACCTGCAGGCCGTGGTTCCCGGAACCGAACTGGGCACCGATGGCACCGCAAGCTGCGACGGCGCGCTGTTCGAGGATCTCACCGACCCGGGCGTGACCGAGGTCACCAGTCTCGCCTTCAGCACCGCCGGGTCGCGCTGCCACAACCTCGACGAAGACAGCACCTGGACGGCACCCGCGGGCAGCACGATTCCCGCCTGTGACCCGGCCACAGCCGGATACGACGCCACGGCAGGGGACCGGATGGTGGAAGTGCGGCGTATCACCATCACGCTCACCGGCCGCCACGCGCACGATGACCAGGTCACCATGACGCTGACGGATACGGTCAAGATCCGCAACAACCGAATTGTAACCGCGGAGGCCTCCCCATGACCCGGATCGTGCGTCTTGATCGCCGGCAGGAGCGCGGCCAGGTGACCCTGCTCGTGGCCCTGGTCCTGCTTGTCGCCATAACCATCGTGGTGCTGTTCACGGCGCGCTCGGCCATCGTGGAACAGCGTGTTTCCGCCAACGAGACCCGCGCCAAGCAGGCGATGGCCGCGGCCGAAGCGGGGCTGGATCGGGCGCATGTCTACATGCGGGAAGACGGGCTGGACCAGGATGACGACGGAACGCTCGACGTGCTGGCCACGCAGACCCTGGGCAACGGGGCAACCAATCGGGTGCTGTTCTGTGACGGCAGCGACCCCGAGTTCAACCCGGCCAGTGGCGGACACTGTGCCCGAAATGCCACCGGGACCATGACCTGCAATGCCGCCTCGCCCCGGGCGCGCCATGCCACGATCGTTGCCTGCGGCTGGTCGGATGACTCGGCCGCCCGACACCAGGTGACGCAGGTGGTCCGATCCAGCCCCTCAATGGCCAACCCGCCCTCCAACCCGCTGACGGCCCGGGGCACGGTCAACGTGGCGGGCAACATGACGGTGGTCAACTATTACAACAACCTCACCATCTGGACCGGCCAGACGCTTGATTACAACAATGCCACGGCCAAGACGTTCATCCGCGACCCGAACCTGCCGGCACCCGAGACCCCCGACCTGGACGACCCCGATGCGCTGGCCGGTTACCCGGCGGTCCCGGAGGACATCAACTTCGCCAACTGCAGCAACACCGGCGACTACTACATCTGCGGCACGCACAAGGATGCGCGCGGCCCGGACGTAATCGAGTCCGACACGACCCTGCGAAATCTCAGTAACGAGCAGTTGTTCGAAAGCTATTTCGGCCTGCCCCCGGACGACTACCGGGACCAGGTGGTGACTTCCGAAGTCACCCACCAGGAGCTGACCGACGGCGACAGCCGCGACGGGGAAATCATCTGGCTGGACGAGGGCGGCAGCATCAACCGGGAACTGGGCACGCGACTCGATCCGGTCATCCTGATCGTCGACGGGGATGTCGAGTTCGGCGGCAACGCGGTGATCCACGGAATCGTGTACGTGCGTGGCGACCTGGGCGGCAGCGGCACACCCAGGATCTACGGGTCGATCATCGTGGAAGGCGAGGCCGACGGTACCGGCAATGTCACCGTGCTGTACGACCCTGTCGCCGCAGGCGGCGCCGCCAGTATCGGTGAGCTTTCCGGCGTACCGGGCAGCTGGCGCGACTGGGCGCAGCCTTGACGATCATCCCGAGAACGCAGCGGCCGCGATCAGGGCAGAAAGAACCAACCGCAGCGTCCCGGGGCCTGCGCCCACCGGCCCGAACAGTTTTTTTAAAAATAAAGTGGACCACGGCTCAGCCAGTTCATCCCGGCAGGCCCGTCAGGATGATCCACCAAGAGGGAGACCCCGCACCATGACTTCCAATCTTGCACGGACACGCGGCAGGTCGCGCGGCTTCACCCTGATCGAGGCGCTGATCGGCCTGGTCGTCATGTCGGTGGGCCTTCTGGCGATCGCCTCGCTGCAGAACGAACTGATCTCCTCCAGCGGCCAGGCGAAGGCCCGCAGCGAGGCGCTTCAGATCGCGGAGCAGGACCTGGAAATCCTGCGCGGTTACATCAACCGCGCCCAGTTCGATGCCGTGACCTCGGTCAGCGACCAGTCCGTCACCGGCACCAACACCACTTTCACCCTGAACCGGACGGTGGAAAGCGTCTCCGATACGCTTTGGGATGTCGCGGTGGACGTGCGCTGGACCGACCCGAAGGACGGTACGCAGCAGGTGGTCCTGGAGAGTCTGATCGGCTGGAACAATCCGACCTCCGGTGCGCGCACCGCGCTGGGGCCGGAAGCCGGGATCACCATCGATCGCCCCACCGGACGTGCAATCCAGGGCGGGCGAATCTACGACGCGGTACCCGAGGGGGCCGAAGCCAACTTAACCACCTTGGCCGATGGCAGCGAACTGGAGGACGGCACCTTCACCTACACGGCGCCGGATGGTGCCACCGAGCTGATCGACAGCGACGGCCGCGTGCTGCTGACGATCCGATCCGGCGAAGAATTCAGCACGATTGCCGGTACCTTCTACACCACGCAGAACATCAATGGTGCGGATACTTTCATCACGGCATCGGACGCCTCGGCCTGCGTGCGGATCGGGATCGACCCGATGGAAAAACTACCCGCGACCGGGCCCACGCGATACCGCTACTTCCATTACAAGTGCTATGTCGGCCCGGGCTGGTACGGCAACGTGGGCGTGACCCGGGCTGCCGGCGCGCACAACAACGACCGCATCTGCGTAGGCGCTCCGGACGAACCGGTGGACAGCACGCGGATGGACAGCCGTCATCCGGCACTCAGCACCGTCCGCATCTACCGGGGGTTCGTGGACCGGGGCCTGGAATACCCGGACTCGGTGGGCATCGGGGTCGATCCCGAGACCGACCTGTACACGCCGAGTCATTACGAGGGGCATCAGTTCCTGCTGCATCGTTTCGGCGGCAACCCGAACGACTCGGACTGCAACGCCGAACTCAAGCTGGTTTCGCCCTCGCCGTTCATCGACAGCCCGGGCAAGGGCTTCTGCCTGACACCGGACTACTGCCCGCCGATCTTCGATCCGGGCGCGACCCTGACCACGACCGTGGTGGTCGAAGTGACGCCGCAGGGCTTCCAGAACAGGAACGACTACCTCGCCAACGGGCTGCAGATGCCGCCCATGGACCTGGACGGCAATGACTGCGCGCTGACCAGCGAGGTGCCGGCGATCAAGTACACTTGCACCGCCACCCGCACCGGCTGGACCGGCACCGCCTGGAACGGCACCCTGACGATCCATCCCCAGACCGACGTGACCGTCTGCGACCCGCTGGCGGATTCCGGCCCCTTCCCGGCCAACACGACCCTGTCGGGCAATACGGTGACGTTCTCGGACATCCCCGAGAGTGCAACCGAGGTGCAGATCGGGGTGAATATCGGCAAGGCCGCGGCAGACTGCCCCTGAGCCTGCGGGCCCCGCACGCTGCGCGACGACGAGGCCCGTTGCCGGGCCTGCTGGCATCCGCCCGGCCAGCGCCGTCCGAAACGGACACCGACACGGGTGGTTCGTCGGCCCAAGCAGACCGGAGCCCCTCGGGGGCTGCACAATCCTGATGCGGATGGGCGGGTATGCCGGGAAAGCGCGGGTCGTCAGGCAGCCGGTCAGCGGTCTTCGGCGCCGCCCTGCCGGCCCGCGCACTCCTCGAACCAGCACTCGGCGTAATCCGGCAGCTGGCGCCACAGGCCGCGCAGGCGCGCCTTGTCGATCTGACCGATGGTGTACAGCGCGTTGGCGCGCACAAATACCAGCAGATCACGGAACATGATCTGCTCGGGCGTATGCAATTGCACCTCGGCCCAGTCCTCGAGGATGGTCAGGGTAACCGCGCTCAACCCCCAGGCGCGGGCGATGGCGAGCGCGTAATGACGCGCCAGCAGATCGATGTCGGCGAGCAGCGTCGTGGAAAGCTTGCCCGCATCCAGTGTCTTGAGACTGCGCAACAGCGCGATCAGGCCGCTCGCATGAACCAGGGCCGCCATGTAGGCATCGAAGGTTCGATCAGGCGCAATCCGTCGGCAACCCTCGCGGGCACAGACGGCGGCATGCAGGCTGACCGGCCAGAGCTGCTGGATACCCCGGGCATTCAGTCGCGCATCTCGATCAAAGCGCGCGATCGGACTGACCACCGCCGCGGCAATGGCCTCGCGCATGCCGGCAAAGCCCAGCACCATGATCGCCTGCTCAAGACTGTCGATGTCCTCGCGGCGAACGCGCATCGCCGGACTATTGACCACCCGCAGCACCGTGGCCGCGATCACCGGGTCACTCTCGATCATGCCGGCAAGTTGCCGGGCATTGGTGGACTCGGGATTGTTCACCGCCGACATCAGCCGGGGCATGATCGACGGCAGCCGCGGGACCAACGCCTGCAACGAGGCCGGATCCCGCGCCAGCATGTCACGCTGGGCACGCAACCAGTCCTGCTCCTTTTCCGCGGGACGCTCGTGCCGCAGTGCAGCGGGAGAGAACAGGGACCGCAGGTAAGCCTGATCGATCCCGGTGATTGTCTGCTCGGACAGTCCGGGCCGCAGGCCGACAAGCTCTTCGCTCGCGACCACGGCAACGGAGGCTGAGCGATCCTTCCGGGTCGCCTGCGGCGTGTCTGCGCCCAGACCAAGCCACCTCAGCAAGCGCGCGATCATGAACGGCCCGCCCGAATGGACGGGGATCGTCCGCGGCATGGCGTCCGGCAGCAGTCCGCCCCCCCCACCTTATGCCCCATGAACCGCACCCCGACCGTCAGTGGCGACCGGCACAGGGGGGCGAGCTCGGCGCTTCCTGCGCGCGCCGCGCCCATTCCCCCGGCGTGTAGGCATGCACCGAAAACGCATGGACCCTGCCCATGAGTTCACCCAGCGCGGCGTGCACCGCCCGGTGCCGTTCGATCAGGGTCTGGCCACCAAAGCCCTCGGCGACCAGTACGCAGCGAAAGTGGCTTTCTCGACCGGCCCCGCCGGCATGCATGTGGCTTTCGTTTTGCAGTTCAAGGCGCTCTGGAGCAAAGCGCGCCTGGAGGGTTTCCCGGATTCTGGCCTCGGTGGACATGTGTGCCTCGACATGCTGGTGGGCGTTTTGCCCGATCACGAGACGCAGTCGGGCCATGCAAAGATAACCGAGAATCATGCGGGGTCAACTGGGTGCGCCTCAGAGCAGGCCGACACCCAGCCTGGAGTCCAGTTGTTCGGCAGGGGCGGGACGCCCGATGAGATATCCCTGGAACAGGTCGCAACCGAGTGATTCGAGCAGGTCCCGCTGGCTGGTGGTTTCGACGCCCTCGGCGATGACCTCCATGCCCAGCGCGTGTCCCATCACGATGATTGCCTTGACGATCTCCAGGTCATCGCCGTCGGCCACGCAGTCCTGGACAAAGCTCTTGTCGATCTTGAGCCGATCGAAGGAATACCGCTTGAGGTAGCTCAGGGAGGAATAGCCCGTCCCGAAGTCGTCCAGTGCCAGCTTGACCCCGAGCTCCTTGACCTCGGCCAGTGCACGGGAGGCCACCTCCGGGTCACGAATCAGCGCCGTCTCGGTGATTTCAAGCTCCAGGAGCTCGGCATCCAGCCCCGAGGAATCCAGCGCCAGGCGGACCCGCTCAAGAAAGCAGGGCGAATGCAGCTGAACCGCGGAGACGTTCACCGAGACCGATACCTGGGTTCCGATGCGCTCGGCCCAGTCGGCAGCCTGCTGGCAAGCCTGCCGGAATATCCACCCGCCTGCCTCGATGATCAGGCCGGTTTCCTCGAGCAGCGGGACGAATTCCGCCGGCCCGCAGGCCAGTTCCGGGTCTTCCGGCGTCCAGCGCAACAGTGCTTCCACACCGTTGACCTCCAGGCTGCGGGCATTCTGCTGGAGTTGATAGACCAGTTCGAAGGACTCGTCGTCGAGGCTCTGGCGCAAGGCGGCCAACAGCCGGGTCTTCAGGGCCACCTTGCGCGCCAGCTCGTTGTTGTAGAAGGAAAAGCTGTTTCGCCCCTGGGCCTTGGACTCGTACATGGCCGAGTCGGCCGCCCGCATCAGGTCGATCGCCCGGTTGCCGTCCTTGGGGAAGAACGCCACGCCCATGCTCACCGTGACCCACACCCGAACCAGGCCCAGCTCGAAGGGGTCCTGCGCCAGGTGGATGATCTGTTCGAGTTGCCGGGTCAGCCGGGTCGGGTGGGACTCGTCGAGTGCCATCAGCAGGCCGAACTCGTCACCGCCCAGCCGGGCCAGAATGTCGATGGGCGGGGTCAGCGCCTGAAGACGGATAGCCATCTGCCGGAGCAGTTCGTCTCCCTTGGCGTGCCCGTAGGTATCGTTGATGTTCTTGAAGTGATCGACGTCCAGCAGGACCATGGCAGCCTGCCTGTTCTCGGCCGCCCAGCCAACGAGTACCTCGTCCGCCAGATCGAAGAAATGCCGGCGGCTGACCAGGCCGGTCAGGTCGTCGGTGGTCGCCTGCACGCGCAGCGAGCGCTCCACGTCGATGCGCTCGGTCACGTCCCGACCGATGACGATCAGCACATCCCGACAGCCGTCTCGAAACACCGGGAACTTGAGCACGTCGAAGACCCGCGTGGGGCCTTCCGGCATGGGGACTTCCTCCTGCAGCCGGCGCAGCGACCCCTGCGCCCAGGCCGCCTCGTCGGTCGACCGGCACTCGGCCAGCGCCCCGCTCTGCCCGGGATAACACAGGGCGCTCAGCGCGTCGTCGTGCTTGCCGAACCATTCGCCCGGATTGATGCCGAACAGTTCCTCCGCGGCGCGGTTGGCGAGCAGCCAGTGCCCTGCACCGTCCTTGATCACCATGAAATCCGGGGAGGTATCCATCAGCAGCCGCAAGAGGCGAAAGCGGGCCGCCTCGTCATTCGACAGCGCCTCGTTGAGCAGGGATTCGGGGGGATTGGTTTCACTCATTCACGACTTCCTCGGGTCGATCCAGCCTCGACACCCTCGGTTTCCATGTTCGCCTGCAGGTTCTGCACGCGTTCGCTCCGGCCATTCCCTGGTCCGTCCGGCCACCGGCACGAGTGTTCAGCCAACCAAACACCGGTTCGGGTGACGCCAGGCAACCTCTGCAAGAAAGCCGTCCGCGGCTTCATGCAGCAATGCGCCGGCCGATGCACGTCCGGCCCGGACAGCATGCTTGACCTGCTTGCGCCCGGACGCGGCAGGACTGTCGTGCCCTGCACCGCAAGCGCTGCTTTCGTGCAGGGACTCCCGGGCAAACCACGCCCCGGTATCAGGCGCTTTTGCCGCCCAGGCGCACCTGTCCGTTCTCCACGACCACCGGCACCGGGGTCAAGGCTTCTCCGGCGCAGGGCCCGTGGATGCACAAGCCATCGTCGATCCGGAATCGTGCGCCATGCACCGCGCAGACAATTTCCCTGCCTTCGGCGTCGAGAAACTGGTCCGGCTGCCAGTTCAATTCGGCGCCGATATGGGGGCAACGATTCTCATACGCTTTGAGCATATCCCCGGAGCGTACCAGAAACACCCGCCGAGTGGCATGGCCGTCGACCAGTGTCAGCTCCCGACTCCCCGGATCGGGCAACTCGGCCAACGCGACGACCTGCGTCTTTTCTGCGCGGGCACCGTCGGCAGCCCGATCCGACGCCAGCAGGTTGTCGAAACCGTCCTGGGCGATCTTGCGCTCGGCAAGGCGGCAGGCTTCCACCAGCGCATTGGCCAGCGTGCGCCCGTTAAGCCGGGCATCGATGAAGCCGGCGATGAAGGTATCCCCGGCACCGATGGTGTCGACGACTTCCGGCACCGTCCGGGCCGGCTCGTGGAGGATGCCATCCTGCGTGCACAGGTAGGCACCGCGATCACCCCAGGAAAGTACCAGCACGGCATGCGGCGCCCACCCGCGCGCGGCGGCCAGGAAGACCTCCGGATCATCGAAGCCCCGACCACGGGCAAAGACCCGGGAAAAGAAGATGATATCCGCCAGCCCGAACAGCCGGTCGATGCCGGGACGTTCCTTTTCCACCTCCAGGGATATCGGCTGATCCACCACGATGCTGCGCGCGAGGGCGAGCATGCCATCGAGCTCGTCGCAGTTGCGTCCTTCGAAGTGCAACCAGTCGAACTCGCCGAGCGCCAGGTCCATGAACGAGTCCAGTCCGTATTCGGGCAGGTCTCGGTAGTGCACGATGCTACGCGAACCGTTCCGAGTATTGAGGAGGATATAGGAGGTTGGCGCATGTCCGCCGGCAATCCGGCGGGCCGCGGAGATGTCGATACCCCGGTCGGTCAGATCACGCTCGATCCGGCGTCCGTCCGGGTCCTCGCCCAGGGTGCCGGCGAAGTGGCACTGGTGACCGAACTGCGCCAGCACCGCAAGCAGGTTGGCGGCATTGCCTCCGCGCCGTACGGTCTGCGCCACGGCGCGCACCTCGCTGTCCTCGGGCGGGTAGCCGTTCACATGGTTCACGATGTCCAGGGTTGCGATACCCGTGGCGAGAATCTTGGCCATTGACCCGATTTCCTCCCCTTGCCCGGTACCTGGGCGTGCCTACTTGGTGAAACGATGAGGTTCGAGATGCCAATCGTCCGCGGTCGCGGTCAGAACGATGCAGGAGGGTCCGCCAAAGGTGCGCACCCGTCCTGCCGCGCCAGGATTGGCGATCCAGGGCGACGCACCGCGCTCGATCAGCAGCATGTGCGTATGCCCGTACACGATCAGGCGTGCATCCGGATGACGCGCCCGCAGCTTTTCGTGCCGCTGATAGGCGGGCAACACCCGGTGTCCGTGCTCCACGGCCAGTTGCCCGCCCGGCAGGCCGAGCGTCGCCGATTCCGGCAGGCGCTCCAGGAGGCTTCGGGTGTGCTCGGGCCACTGGGCCGCGGTGTCGTTGTTGCCCCGGACCGCAATCACGTGACCGCTGCGGGGCTCGAGTGCCCGCAGTATGTCGGGGTCGAGGATATCACCGGCATGCACGGCCACGTCGCATTCAGCAGCGATGTCGCGGACCCGCTCGTCGAGCACGCCATGCGTGTCCGAGAGCAGGGCCACGGTCACGAGCCGCTGATGCGCTAGATCCACACGACCTCCTTGAGTCTGGTAACGGAAGCGCCGACCGGTTCGTCCCGCACGGTTCAGGCCATCCCCGTCAGCGATAACGGGCTTTTGGCGGCCAGTGCTTGTCGGCGACGCCTGTCGCTGAACAAGGACCACCCGACACTTGACTCGCCGGCGCTGCTGCGCGGCCGCTCGCGGCAGCGGCCACCGTGGCCAGGCACAGCCCCCGGCAAGCACGTCCCCGGCGCAGGAACGCTCGCCCCCTTACGATCAGGAGCACGCGACAAGCGCAAGGACCACGCGCTGCAAAGCGGTTCCCGGCAGGAGAACACGCAACCATTATTGCAGGATTCGGGTTGCTTGTATCGCCCTGCCGGTCACGATCACGCAAAATGGTCCCCCGGCACGACGCCCCCTGATCTGGAGCTCGCAGAATGAACTATCGCCATGCATTTCATGCAGGAAACCACGCCGACGTGCTCAAGCACCTGGTCTGGCTCCAGTTGCTCAAGGCACTGCAACAAAAGGAAAAGCCGCTTTTTGTACTCGACACCCATGCCGGCTGCGGGCTGTACGACCTCTCGGACAAGCGCGCCACCGAAGCCGAATGGGGGATTCAGCGACTTCGTGCCGATCCCGGGGAAGCGCCGCAGCCAATCCGCGAGCTGATCGAAGCCACGCGCGGGGGCAGCGGCCGCTACTACCCCGGCTCTGCAAAACTCGTCGCCGAGCGGCTCCGCCCCAGCGACCGGCTCGTGGCCTGCGAACTGCACCCGGAAGAGGCCCGGGCGCTGGGAAAGCGGGTCCAGGGCCGCAACTGCCTCGTCCAGAACCGGGATGGCTGGCAGGCGATTCGCGCCCTGCTGCCGCCCGCCGAGCGACGCGCTCTGGTGCTGATCGACCCACCCTACGAGCGCGCCGATGAGTTTCGACTGGTGGAGCGCGGCCTGGCGGACGGCCTCAGGCGCATGGCGACCGGCATTTTCGCACTCTGGTACCCGGTCAAGAGCCGCGGGCCAATCGACGGGCTGCACCGCCGGATTGTGGCACTGACCGAAAGACCCATCCTGCGCATCGAGATGGATGTGTGGCCCGAAAGCCCGGGAAACCGGCTCAATGGCTCAGGCGTCCTGGTCATCAACCCGCCCTGGCAACTGGACACCCATCTGGCCGAAGCCCTGCCCTGGGTGCAGGAACGCCTGCGCAGAGACCCGCAGGCCGGCTGGCGCATCGACTGGCTCCAGCCCGCCACATGACGCATCCGGTCTTTCGCGTTCTGCGCCCCGGCTTTCTTGTCACCCTGCAGAACGGCGGTCGCCAAGGCAGCATGCACCTTGGACTGGCCGAGGGCGGTGCCCTGGATCAGCCGGCGCTGCGCTGGGCCAACCGAATGCTGGAGAATCCGCCGGAAGACACCGCCATCGAAATCACGCTGGGCGGTCTGGTATTGCAGGTTCTGGATGACGCCGACATTGCGCTGACCGGCGCGGATGCCAACTGCCGGCTCGATGACCGCCCCCTGGAAAACTGGGAAACCCACCGGGTCCGTGCGGGCCAGACGCTGCGCTTCGGCCATGCCCGCGACGGCCTGCGCAGCTACCTGGCCGTGGCCGGCGGACTGGCCGGCCACGCACCGACCGTACCCCGCGAGGGACTGGGCGGCCTGCGAAACGACGGTGCTCCCCTGGCACGATTCGATCAACTTGAGCGCGCAAGCCGACCCGCGCCCCTGCCCTGTCGTCGCCTGGTGCCCACGCCGCTCCGCCCGGCCGACGACCGCGACGGGCTGCCGGCCACGCTGCATTTTCTGCCGGGCGGGCAGTGGCAGGCGCTGCCCGATGCGACCCGCCTGGCACTGACGGACTGCGCGTGGACCGTGCGCAGTGACTCGGACCGGATGGCGGCTCGCCTCAGCGGCCCGCCACTGTGTTCGCTTCCAGGCATCCGCTCCGAGCCGGTCGCGCCCGGCACCATCCAGCTTCCCCCGGACGGGCAGCCGATCCTGCTGCTGGCCGACCGGCAGACCCTCGGGGGCTACGCCGTGGCCGGCTGGCTCACCCCGACCAGCCTGGCGCGGCTGGCACAGCTGCGACCGGGCCGCAGCATCCGGCTGCTTGCAACGGACGAGCGGACGGCCCGCGCACAGTGGCTTGCGGCCCGCTGACAACACCGCGGTGCCCGGACCCCCGACCGAATCGCCGGCCATGACGGACGATGCCAGGGGACCGGCCCGAGCTGGATACTGCCCCGAGTCCGTAACGCGGGGCGAGGAGATTTCGGGGTCGGGGTCGGGGTCGGGGACAATAAACAGGCCGCCGCGACCCCGGCACGAGGCAGTCTGCTCGACGGCAAGCCGTCCCGTGCCGGGCATCGGTGCGCCGATCAGCAAATCCTTGCCATTCGGTCCGTAACCGAAGCTCGCTTTCCTGCCCGTCAGGCGGGGGTACGCCGACGCAGCAAAGCCGCGTTGCAGGCCACCGATGGGAAATGCTCGACGGCAGCAGAAGAACACGCGCGATGCGCATTATGGTGGTCATCCCGGCGCGGGGTGCAGGATCTGGCCGGCGGTACGCAGCTACCCGGTCCACCACCCGGGCGGAGGCAGCCGGCAAGTCCGGGGCAATACGCCCCGTGGACCTGGCGGAACGAGCTTCAGGCAGAGGGCATTCAGGCGGAGGGCTTCAGCGCCCAGATTTCATGGCAGCACCATGCCCGGCAGCCGAATGCTGACAACCGGCGCAAAAGGCCCCGCCGGGCGCGGGACCATGCCGGCCGCTGCCGTGCCACCGCGGCCGAGCCGGCTTGATCCGGCCCGAAGCCTTCCGACCATTCGTGCCGCATTTGGCCACCAAGCACGAACGAGGCATGAATCGTTTTCTTGCCGCAATCAGATCCGCGGGCCGAGCAGCATGCCGAGCGAGGCCGTTACCCCCCGGCTGACGACCACGTTGAACGCAATCCGCCCGACCTCGCGCGTGATGTCGAAGGACTTGCCGGATGAATGGCGCTTCGGCTTGACCCGGGCGGGTTCCTTGCCGATGGCGGCAATCTCGGCGGGCTGCTTCATGCACTCGCAACGGTTGAGCAAATCAATGATTCGTTGCGGGCTGGTCTCGTCCGTGTCGTAGCAGACCGTCACGCTCCCCGCCTTGGCGTTGAGGCGCACGGTATGGATGCCCTCCATCGTCCGCAACGCGTGCAATGCCCGGTGACGGGCAGAAGAATCGAAACGGAATACCTTGGCACGGATACGCAGACGGCCAGGAACGTGGTGCAGGTACTGGGTCATGGCAGGCCTCCTAGCGGCTCGTTGCGCATCGCAAACGGATGCGCATTCACGAACGGATACAGGGATTGAGTCTTTAGTATAAACAGATTCGCAATGCGAATCCATATCAATTACGACTAAACCGATCCGCAGTCCCAGGTCCGATTCGCCACGACACCCGTGGCGTGCCGGCGTGACGGCGTGACGGCGCGCCGTGGGCCGTGGGCCGTGGGCCGTGGCCGGATCGGCCCACGCCGGGCAACCGACCGGAACCATGGACAGATCTTCCGCGCCACGCCATTTGCATGAGGCAGGGCGCATCGCTTCAGCGCGCAGCCCAGTGCACAGGAGAGATTGCTCCGGCATCGGCCTTGTGCATCCAGCGACCGGCTTCGCGGTCAGCGGCCAGTGTGCATGCACCCGCTGCCGCAAGCTGCCGCCGCACCGGGTTGCCTGCCCCCAAAGCCCAGGGCTGTCTGGCCCGATCGTGGTGCCGGCAGACAACCGGGACCCCCGGACCGTGATCCGGCCAGCATTCGGCCTCAGTCGGGCCGCGCGACGCCCGGGGTGTCCTCGGTCGACGCGGACTCCAGTCGCTCCGGCCCGGACGACGACTCGGCGGACGACTCGGCATCGGAGGTGCTGGTTTGCGATTCGTCGGTAGTCCTGCGCATGCGTGCCATGCGCTCGCCCAGCGCGCCAATTCCGTCCGCCATCTTGTCGGAAGCGGTCCGTGCGGTTTCCCGCGCCTTGCCAGAGACATCCTTGGCTGTCCGCGTCACGCCCTTGCGCACATTCTCGTCCTTGTACAGGTAGGTCACCAGGCTGCCGATGGCAACCCCCGCCACCAGGGGAACCAGATGAATTGCCATGTTGTATGTACCTCCATCACGTGTTGCTGATCGGCCCGGGGCCCGGACCGATGTTTCCGGAACAGGGTCCGGACGCCCCTTGTCAGGACCGGTCGATCCCGTGCAGTGCCCTGAGCAGCAGGGCCACGGTACTTCCATTGTGCAACACACCGGTGGCAATGGGCGAAATCAATCCCAGTGCCGCCCCGATCATCACGCCGGTATTGATCCCGATCGCCGCGTCGTAATTCTGCTGTACCAGGCGCATGGTTCGGCGCGAGACGTCCAGCGCCTCGCCAAGGCGCTCCAGGTCATCCTCCAGCAGCACGACATCCGCGGTGGCCCGCGCCAGCTCCGCCCCCCGGGACATGGCAATCCCGACATCCGCGGCGGCCAGCGCCGGCCCGTCATTCACTCCGTCGCCGACAAAGGCCACCCGGCGTCCCTCGGCGCGCAACCGCTCGATGACGCCGGCCTTGTCCTCCGGGACCTGCTCGGCGAAAACCTCGTCGACCCCGATCTCGGACGCCAGCGCCTCGGCGCGATTTCGATGATCCCCGGTGAGCATGACCAGATGCGCGACGCCGAGCGCACGAAGCCGTGCAAGCACCGATGCCGCCTCGGGGCGCAGGGTGTCGCGCAGGGCAATGAATCCGAGCGGCCCGGCGCGCGTCCCGACATAGAGCAGCGTCTTGCCCTGCGCCCTGAGGTCCCCGGTCAGGTGCTCGAAGCGGCTGAAGTCCAGGCCCTCGTGCTCCTCAAGATAGTGACGACTGCCGATCAGGAGGCAGTCGTCCCCGACCACGCACCGCATCCCGTGCGCAACCAGGTACTCCACCTCGCCATGGTCCACGTGATTCAGGCGTTCCTCACGCGCCTTGCGCACGATTGCCTCGGCAACCGGGTGCGCCGCATGCTCCTCGATGGACGCGGTCACGGCGAGCAGCCGCTCCCTGGGCCAGCGGTCCTCATCCAGAACGACCACGTCCGTCACATGCAGGTCGTTGTGCGTGAGCGTGCCGGTCTTGTCAAAGACCACGGTATCCACCGCGGCCAGGGATTCGATCGCCTCGCCCCCCTTGAACAGGACGCCCGCCCGGGCCGCCTGGTACATGCCCGACTTGAAGGCCAGCGGCGTGCCCAGCTTGAGCGCGCAGGAGTAGTCGACCAGGAACACGGACTCAAGGCGCCGCGCCTGGCCGGTCAACAGGTAGACCAGCATCCCCGTGCCGAGCGTCAGGTAGACCCGCCGGTCGGCGAGCTGGTCGGCCAGGCGCTCGGTTTGGGAGTCATGCTTCAAGGACTCGTCGATGAAGCGGGCGATGCGCGCGGTCGTGGTCTGTTCACCGACGCGCCGCGCCTCGATGCGCAGGCGGCCATCCTCGATCACGCTGCCGGCAACAACCGGGTCCATGACCTCCCGGCGCACAGGCACGGACTCGCCCGTCACCGCCGACTGGTTGACCAGCGCCGCCCCGCCCAGAACCAACCCGTCGACGGGGATCTTTTCGCCCACGCCCACCGAGACGCACTCACCGGCGGATACCTGGTTGTCGGGCACCTGAACCAGGGCCCCGTCTCGCTCGACCCAGGCCAGAACCGGCTCCGGACGCAGCAGCCGGCGCAGCATGCGGTCTGACTGGCGCTCGGTCTTTTCCTCAAGGTAACCCGCCAGGGCCATCAGGCCGGCGGTGGCGTTGGCGGTAAAGTACATGCCGCGACTCGCGGACAGGCCGACCGCAATCGCATCAAGCACCTCGACCTTGATTCCGCGGGTCAGCAGCGCATCCAGGCCGGTGACCAGAATCGGGCCAATGTTGAGGAAGGTCACCAGCATGCGCAGGGGGGGCGGCAAAAAAGGCAGCGAGAAAACCGCCGCCGCACTGGTCACGATCGGCGTCAGATCCGCCGGTGCCTGCCCGTTCGATTCGCCACTGGGAATCTTCTGCCGCTCCAGGGCGTGCAGCAGGTCAATGATGGCCTGCCGGGATGCCGGGGTGCCGTCATGCTCGAAGATCACGGAGCGCGCATGCCGGTTGATCCGGACCGAAACCACGCCGTGAATGGACTCCAGCCAGGTCTGCAACCAGGAAAAGTCGATCAGCGGATCGCTTAGCAAAGGCAATCGGAAGCGCATGCGCCCCGAGGTTTCGTGAACCAGCGTCAGTCCGTTGCCGCGCGGCCGATCCAGGGTTTGGGACATCGGTCAGCGCCCCTGTGGCCGCCGGCGACCAAGTCCCCAGACCAGACCGGCACCAAGCAGGAGGCCGACCGCGATTCCCGGCGCGCCGCGCATGAACGCATCCGCCGCCCCGGGTGGTGCCCGCCGGGCGCCGCCTGCTGCTTGCGCACAGCGATCCAGACAGGCACTGAACGCCGGGAGGTGGCGACTCAGCGAGGCCTCGCGCAGGTGCCTGAACGTCTGCTGGACGTCGGGTTCGGGCACGGCCAGCAACAGCTGGTCATACATCCGGATGTTGGCAATCTCGCCTTCCACCCCCGCCGCGCAGGCAGCCTCCACCGTCTCCGGCGGGCAGACCTTACCGAACCAGGGATCGGGCGGCACCGGCAGGCCATGACGCCAGAATGCACGGACCAGGGCATCGACGTGCCGCTGCTCGGCCTCGGCAATGGACCGAAAAGGCTCCAGCGGCCCATGCCTGGCAATCACCGCAAGGTAGGTCGCACGCGCCCGGTACTCGTCGTCCAGCGCCCGGGTCAGCGCAAGGGCCAGACCAGAACTCGGCGCAAGCGGGTACATGCCTCAGTCCTCGTGCATCTGCGCGGCGTGCAGCTCGGCCTCGGCATCCCGGAAACGCTCCTTGAGCTCTTCAATCCCACCCTGCAGGACCGACCAGGACTTCACCGCCGTATGGATCATGGTTTCCTGGACATGCTCGTTGCTGAGGACATAGGCGGCCAAAGCGCCCACCAGGGCGCCCTTGACAAAGCTTGACCCGGGCATCGAAGACGCGTTCGCCCGCGCTGGCGTCGCCGCGACTGGCGGCATCCCCGCCCAGGCCGCGTAGGCACCGGGATACGCCCCGCCCTGAGGAAAGGACATCATCGCGTAGGGAGAAACCCCCTGCGGGTAGACATAGCCGTATGCATAGGGATTATTCATGCTCAGTCTCCCCCTTCGCCGTGACCTGATCCTTCGGGCCGGTCAGGGCGTACATGACGGCGGTACCGGTCGCCAGACCGGCGACCGTGCCCCAGGTCGGGTTGTTGAACAGGCGACCGACCGCGGTCGCCGCAGTCACGGCGACGCCGACCTGAAACGCGCCCTTGACCGTGCCGCGACCGACCTCGCCCCAGCTGATGCCCTGCTGCTGACGCCGATGCAACTGCATCGCCGCCGCACCGCTCGCACCGATCATCGCCCCGGTGACCGCGGCATTCATCAGAAGCTGGTACTGGTATCGCTGCATCTCTTGATCCATCTGACTCGGATACATGCCGCTTCCGTAAACCGCTCCTGCCTGCGCAACGGGGTAGGCACCCTGCATCGGATAATGGTGACTCATGACCGACTCTCCTCGTGTTGTTCATCGACTTCAGGCGCCTGTTCGGCCGCCTCGCTGTCCTGCGGGTCATTCGCCCCCAGGCCGAAACTCGACTTGACCGCCCCGGCGGTTTTTGCAGCGCCGCCGATCAGCGAATCGCGCAGGTGGTCATTGGTCAGCAGCATCACTGCGGCCGCTCCGACCAGCGCGCCCTTCCAGAAATCACTGTCCTGAGTATCGAAAAACCCCTTGAGCATACCCAGTCCGTTCTGTTCGGCCACCTGATCGAAAGCCGCCTGAAAGCCCGCCTGCTCGGGAGCCGGAGGCGGCTGCATGCCGGCCGCGCCGCCAAAATTCGGCGGCATGAAAGGCATGCCCGGCTGCATCATCGCGGCCGGATGGACCCCCCAGGGGTAACCCATCTGGGGCATGTAAGGCCCGGGCGCCATACCCCACCCCCAGGGCGCGCCCTGAAACTGGGGAGGCACACCCGGCCCCTGGGGCTGAGGTCCGGCGTGGCCCTGCGCCCCATGGAATCCCGGACCCTGGGCATGCGGACCCGGCCCGGCCTCGCCCTGTCCGAAACCACCCATGGCCCCGTGACCGACGCCCGGACCCGTCGGGTTTCCTTCCGGGCCAGGCCCGTAGCCGGTCGTTTCCGGCTTGCCGTTCGGATTGTTCATTCCAGCCTCCTCATGCTCCGTATCAAGTCGAAAAAGCGATCAAGGCGCGACGCGTGCCGGATCGTGTGTTTCGGATGGCTGCGGCTCAAGCAGATGCCCCAGTCGTGCGCGCGCCTGCCCTTCCGGCCCCGCCAGCAGATCCGCCCACCATTGCGGCTGGATGTCCTGGGTCGCGTAGTCGATCACGACCGAACCGGCCTGGGCATTCACGCGCACTTCGCGCACGCCGCGGGCGCCCAGGAGCACTCCCTTGACCTGATCCGGCTCAAAGTGCGCCAGATCCTTGAGGATCGACCGCGCGATCCGCACCCGGATGCGCCCGGGCACGTGGTGCACGATCGCCAGGTGGCGACGCAACATCAAAAACAGGTCAACCGAAGACATCGACGCATTCACCCTGAAAATTTTCCCCTGCTCCGGGAAAACCGGCACCGGGCCGGCTTTCCCGTCTGTTCTGCCCCGGACAATCTGCACAGCCGGGCGACGGCCCGGCCCGACACCAGCAAGCCCACGCCAGCGAGAACTTCAGGCCATTGTACATTGACGTCCCCTTGCATCAACCGGGACCCTGAAGCATGCACACAGGCCTGCACCGCCACGCGCGGCAGGCCTTTCATGGCTTCACACGGCAACGCCCGGGCCGGAGCACGCCGGGCGCGGGCTTCGCAATTCTAATGGCTTGCCCCATCGCACGGCAGACATTCCCTTGACAACCCCGCATGTGGCCTATAATTTACATGATTATTGTTCGCATTTAGACACGGATTTTAAAACAGGTTGCCCCACCCACGTCAACCGGAAGCATCGCCCTTGAGCGGACGCTCCTCCGGTTTCGGGCTGGCAGGCATCGCGCAAATCATCCATCAAGCAAGACCCAGGAGGAACCCGTGAGCACCACGATGGACACCTTGTCGGTCGGGGACAGTGCCCGGATCGTCGGCTACACCGGGGCCAGCAAAGTCTTTCGCCGAAAACTGCTTTCCATGGGGCTGACGCCCGGCACTGAATTTGAAGTCATCCGATGCGCGCCCATGGGCGACCCCATGGAACTGCGCGTGCGCGAATTCCTGCTGAGCATCCGTCGGGACGAGGCGGTGATCATTCTGGTGGAGAAACGCTCATGAGTGTCGATCGCACCGTTGCCCTGGTAGGCAACCCCAATTGTGGCAAGACCACCCTGTTCAACGCCCTGACCGGTGCCCGTCAGCGCGTGGGCAACTGGCCCGGCGTCACCGTGGAACGCAAGACGGGCCGCTACCGGTACGAGGGGCGGGAGGTGGAGGTGGTTGACCTGCCCGGCACCTATTCGCTGGACGTCAGTGACGGCGAGGTCTCCCTGGACGAGCAGATTGTTCACGACTACATCGCCGCCGGCGAAGCGGACCTGATCATCAACATCGTCGATGCGTCCAACCTTGAGCGCAACCTGTACCTGACCGCCCAGCTCATCGAGATCGGCACGCCCCTGGTGATCGCCCTGAACATGATGGACGTGGCGGCGGACAAGGGCGTGCAAATCGATGTGGACCGCCTGTCGGCCGAGCTCGGCTGCCCGGTCGTCCCGGTCGTGGCCTCGGAGGGTCGCGGCATCCCGGAGCTCAAGCACCTGCTGCACTCACTGGCTGAACAGCCGACGCAGGCAACCACCAACGTCACCTATGCCGACGCGCTTGAGCACGCCATCGTGGCCATCGAGGCCGAGCTGGCGCCGGTTGCTCACGACCGGGGAATCTCCGCACGCTGGCTCGCCCTCCGGGCGCTGGCAGGCGACGCCCAGGTTCGCGAGCTGCTGCGGGAAACGGCAGGACCGGATGCACTGTCGCGCCTGGAGGATGCCACCGAGTCCCTGGATGATGTCGACATCCTCGTGGCGGATGGCCGTTACGCAATGGCCAACCGGGTCGCGAACGCGGTCACCCAACGAAGTGGCAGCATCACGCGGGACATGACCGACCTGATTGACCGGGTCGTGCTCAATCGCCTGCTCGGAATCCCGATCTTCCTGGCCGTGATGTACCTGATGTTCATGCTGACCATCAACATCGGCGGGGCCTTTATCGACTTCTTCGACATTCTTGCCGGCACCCTGTTCGTCGATGGCCTGGGTGCCGCCCTGAGCGGGGCAGGCTCACCCGAGTGGCTGACGCTCGTTGTGGCCGACGGCATCGGCGGGGGCATCCAGGTCGTCGCCACGTTCATCCCGATCATCGGGTTGCTCTATCTTTTCCTCTCGGCACTGGAAGACTCGGGCTACATGGCCCGGGCCGCCTTCGTCATGGATCGATTCATGCGCTGGATCGGCCTGCCCGGCAAGTCGTTCGTCCCGTTGATCGTCGGGTTCGGCTGCAACGTGCCGGCCATCATGGCCACGCGAACGCTGGAACAGAACCGGGACCGGATCATGACCGTCATGATGTCTCCGTTCATGTCCTGCGGGGCACGACTGCCCGTCTACGCACTGTTTGCGGCCGCCTTTTTCCCGATTGGCGGGCAGAACGTGGTCTTCGGCCTGTACCTGATCGGGATTGCGGTGGCGGTAATGACCGGACTGATGCTGAAACACACCATGCTCAAGGGCGAGGCGATGCCCTATGTAATGGAGTTGCCGCGCTACCACCGCCCGACCCTCAAGGGGGTGCTCATAAGAACCTGGGAACGGCTCAAGAGCTTCATCGTCGGCGCCGGGCGTATTATCGTGCCGATGGTACTGGTGCTGAACGTGCTCAACGCCATTGGCACGGATGGGACTTTCGGGCACGAGGACAGCCCGGATTCGGTACTCAGCGAAATCGGCCGTACGCTGTCCCCCGCGTTCGCGCCGATCGGGCTCGACGAGGAAAACTGGCCGGCCACGGTGGGCATTTTCACAGGTATCCTGGCCAAGGAGGCTGTCGTGGGTACACTCGACTCGATGTACACGGCGCTGGCCGAAGCCGAAACCCGCGCCCAGGGGCTGCATGTTGGCGAGGAGGAGGACTTCAGCCTGACGGCCGGCGTCTCGGAAGCACTGGGGAGCATCCCGGCCAATCTCGCCGACTCGCTCGGCGCCTGGGGTGACCCACTGGGGATCGGCGTGGGTGAGACCGCCCACACCGCCGAGGCCGCCGAAGCGCAAGGCGTCGAGCCGGGCACCTTCGGCGCCATGGCGGCCCGGTTCGACGGCGCGGCGGGTGCCTTCGCCTACCTTCTGTTCGTCCTGCTGTACACGCCGTGCGTAGCAGCCATTGCAGCCGCGTACCGGGAAACCGGCCCGGGCTGGACCGGCTTCATGGTGGCCTGGACGACAGGGGTTGCCTACGCGGGCGCGACGCTGTTCTATCAGGTAGCCACCTTTGGCCAGCATCCTCAGAGCGCGCTCGCCTGGATTATCGGCATACTGACTGCACTGGTACTGCTGTTCCTTGCACTCAAGCGTTGGGGCCGTCGCAATGCGGAAGGCGCCACGGGGCCGATCCGGAGCGGCTGACGCCGCCCCCTGGCCTGGGAGGCATCCATGATCCTGGCCGACGTCAGAGACTATCTTGCCCGCCATCGTTTTGCGACGCTGGCGGAGCTGACCGACTACTTCTCGTCCTCACCGGAGGCCATGCGGGACATGCTTGGAGTGCTTGAGCGAAAGGGACGGGTCCAGAAAACCTCGGCCGGGGGGCCCGGCTGCGGGGACTGCAAGCTCTGCGCGACCGGCTCGCTTGAACTCTACCTGTGGATTGAAAAAAAATGAGCAGGGGTTCACGCGATGCGCAGGCCAGGGACACCGGACCGGGGCAACCCCGGACAAATCGGCCCGGCGCGTTGCTGATTATCGGCGTCCATGAAGAGGAGCTGGCCTTCGGGGAGCAGGTGGCACAGGGGATGAGCCGTCGGCGCATCGATCTGCTGCGCATTCCCAAAGGAATCTCGGGACGCCATCCCCGTCCGGATCAGCGGTTCTACTACAAACTCCAGCATCAGGAAATCTACCACCAGTTGCTCAAGATCGTTGAGCGGGAACACTATTCGCTGGTCATTGACCTCCACGCAGGCGTGGACTCGCAAAAGACCGGCGCAGACGTGTACTGCCCGGACTCGTCGCTGCGCGACTGTCTCGGGCACGCGATGCAGGATGATGTCTTCGACAGTCCCCCGGGCGGACCCATGGTGCGCATGCTCGCCCTGACCCGGTCCGCCAATAACGACGGCCCGTCAGTGGAAACGGTGATCCCGACAGCCGTCTGGAATAATGACCGATTCCGGTATGTCGGCCTGGAGATCTACCTGCGTCACCGGGACGGGGGCACGGAGCGGGAGTGGGCCTTTGCAAGGCTGCTGATTGCCCGGATACTGGACTGCGGGCTCTCCGACGGCAACGGTCCATGCCCCTGGGATGGGGACGCCCCGCAACGCGCAAGCGTCCGCCAGGGATAGGGACGCAAACACCCGGAATCACCGGCGCGCTGCCGCCCCCCCTGCGCCAGCGCGCCCTCAGCCATGCTCCGGGGATGAACCGCCCACGCCGGAATCCTCGACGATCACGCCGTCCTGCATGCGCAGGCATCGGCCCATGCGACCGGCGAGCGCCAGGTCGTGGGTGACCACGACAAAGGCGGTGCCCAATTCGCGGTTGAGATCCATCATCAGCGAAAACACGGACTCGGCGGTCCGGGAATCGAGGTTGCCGGTCGGCTCGTCGGCCAGTACGCAGTCGGGGCGGGTGACCAGCGCCCGGGCCATGGCGACGCGCTGACGCTCGCCCCCGGAAAGCTCGCCGGGACGATGTGCCTCGCGCTCCGCCAGACCAACCTTTTCGAGCACCTCGCGGGCACGCTGCCGGGCGGCCTCGGGACGCATGCGCCGGATGAGCAGGGGCATGGCGACGTTTTCGACCGCGCTGAACTCCGGCAGCAGGTGATGAAACTGGTAGACGAACCCCAGATGCCGGTTGCGCATCCGGCCCCGGGTGGCCTCGCCCATCCTGGAGAACGACGTGCCGTTGAGCAGAACCTCGCCGGAAGTCGGCCGGTCGAGCCCGCCCATCAGGTGCAGCAGGCTGGACTTGCCGGCACCGGAGGTTCCGACGATGGCCAGCGTCTCGCCCCGCTGCACCGTCAGGTTGACCCCCCGCAGCACGTCGACCTGCAGCTTGCCCTCGCGAAACTGCCGCCGCACGTCATTGCACGCGATGACCGGTTCACTCATAGCGCAGTGCCTCCGCCGGCTGGGTCCGCGAAGCGCGCCAGGCCGGGTAGAAGGTGGCCAGCAGCGACAGGGTGAAGGACATCCCGGCGATCCGCGCCACATCCAGCCAGTCCAGCCTCGAAGGCAGTTCGCTGATGTAATAGACATCGGCCGGCATGAACTGCCGCCCGGTCAGGGCCTCGATCCAGGGCACAATGGTTTCGACATTCAACGCCAGCAGCACGCCGAGAAACGTGCCCACGATCGTGCCCACCACCCCGATCAGCGTGCCCTGTACGACAAAGACCCCCATGATGCTCATCGGGCTGGCCCCCAGCGTTCGCAGGATCGCGATATCCGCCTGCTTGTCGGTCACCATCATGACCAGCGTCGAGACGATATTGAATGCCGCCACGGCCACGATCAGCGAGAGAATCACGAACATGACCGTGCGCTCGGTCTGGACCGCGCGGAAGAAGTTGGCATGGCGACGCGTCCAGTCCGACACCCAGAGGTCCGGCCCGAGACTGGCGCTCAGCCCGCGCGCGATCCAGGGCGCCTCGAACATGTCGTCGAGCTTCAGGCGCAGGCCGCTGACTTCGTCCTGCATGCGAAACAGTCGCTGGGCGTCGTCCAGGTCGATAAAGGCCGTGCCCCGGTCATACTCGAACATCCCGACCTGGAAGATGCCCACCACGGTAAACTTGCGCTCGCGCAGCAGCGCCCCCACCGGGGTGATGGCCACGTTGGCGGTAATCAGCATGAGCGGGTCGCCTACCTCAACGCCGAGGCTGTCGGCCAGTTCCCGACCAAGCACGATGCCGTAACTGCCCGGCTCGAGCGCGTCGAAACGACCGGCAACCATGTGCCGGGCAATGTCGGTCACGCCATTCTCAAGCTCTGGCCGCACACCGCGCACGATGGCGCCCGAAACCTCCGGCTGCGCAGACAGCATGGCCTCGGCTTCGATATAGGGCGCACTGGCCAGTACCCGGGATTCATCCGCCACGCGATCGGCCACGCTCTGCCAGTCCGTCAGGGACCCACCGTACTCGACGACCGTCGCGTGGGCCGTCATGCCGAGAATGCGCTTGCGCAACTCATCCTGAAAGCCATTCATCACCGAAATCACGACGATCAGTGCCATCACGCCCAGCACGATCCCGAGAACCGAAGTCGCGGAAATGAATGAGATGAAATGATTGCGGCGCCTGGCGCCGGTATAGCGCAGGCCGACGAACAGCTCGTAGGGACGAAACATGACGGGTTGCCGGATTCCTTGGGATTTCCATGAGCGCCACCGAATGATACACCCTGCCGGCAGCCGAAGGGCTGCGGGGTAGCCGAGATCCGGGCTGGCGCTGGTTTTTCAGGGCGCCCGGACCGGCCCGGAAGGCAAGACGCCGACACCTCGCGACGGCGATGACACCCCGCTGCCCGCAGAATCGAAAAACATGCGCCTGGTCGGGTCGGCGGGCGCGGTGGACTCCAAACGCCCCGGGCGACATCCGGAAGACCCACCGCAGCGGTCGTGGAAAGGCTTCGGCCTGACCGGATATGGATGCCAGTAGGGGTTTGGCGGGTAGGGCCAGCGGTTGACCCGCTCCTGGATGACGACCACTTCCGGACGCTGCCGCATCATGGACTCCGCCTCCCGCAAGCGCGCTTTCAGGTCCTCGCGTTCCCGGCGAGCCGCTTCCAGCCGCTGGGCACGCTCTTCGGCCCGGCGCGCCCAGTAACGCTCGGCCATGGCCGCGGTACCGGCAAGGCCCGGACCGGCACCGACGCCCCGGGGCGGGGCCTCGACCTGCATGGGCTCGGCATCCGCACCACAAGGCGCATCCGAGAAGATCGTGCCCCCGTCAGGCCCGGTGCAGCGGTAAATCTCGGAACCCATGCCCTGCGTCGGAAGACCGCCGACCAGCAGCAGGAGCGCGAGGACCGCCAAATGCCGGGCCGGTGTCATTCGAATCTCCCCGTGCATGCCCATCGTCGCCCCCGCGCGCCTTGCCCTGTCCACAAGATAGCGCAAAAGGGTCAACCTGACCACCTCCCGACCGGCATGACGGACCACGAAAACTCAGTCCCCGCGCCTGTCGCCATGTGCGCCGGCAGGCGGAACGGGTGCCCGACCCGGGTCACCGCTGGGCGGCGAGCACCATGCCGTCGAGCACCAGATTCGGCTGGTGCTCGACATCCAGCCCCGTGGCACGACAGAACACCGGGGCGTCCCCGCCACAGGCCAGAATGACCGGTTCTGCCTCCATGCGCGGCAACAGGTCGGCCACAATCTGCTCGATCCCGCCAACATAGAAGGCATGCGTACCCAGAGCCACCGCGTCCTCCGTCGTCACCGGCAGCAGCAGGTCTTCAGGCAGGCTTCCGGTCGCCTCCCCCTGCGAATCAAGCTGCGGCAGGCGTGCGCGCAAGACATCTCCCAGCATGGCGAGTCCCGGCAGGATCAGCCCGCCGAGATGCCGACCGCCGCGATCCATGGCATCTATGGTGACCGCCGTCCCGAGGTCGAGCACGATCACGGCCTGATTTCGATGCTTGGCGCGCGCAGCCAGAAGAGCCACATAGCGGTCGACCCCGAAGCGGGCCGGGTCCTCGTAGGCCGGGCGCACCCCGCCCTTGCGTCGATGCACCTTCAGCCAGGACACCTCCACATCCGGCAGCACCCCGGCCAGCAGCGCCTGCAACCTGGCCTGCTGGGCCTCCGGGACCGGGGCGCAGCATACCAGGCCGTCGGGTCGACTGTGCTCCGCCAGGAACGCGGCCAGTTCGGCGGCGACCGCCTCGTCGTCAAGATCGCGCCAGGGGATGGCATGCACGCTGCCATGCCGCCCCATTCTCAGTTTCAGCCGGGAATTCCCGGCATCCGCAAACAACTTCAATCGGTTTTTCTCACTGTCACTTCACCGGCAGCCAGTATCCGGCGGCCGGAATGTGTCTGAACGATCAGATGACCATCATTCGTGATGCCCATCGCGATACCTGTCAACTCCGCCCCCGGAAGGCAAACCCGGACCGGGCGACCATGCAGCGCATCATGCGCCTGCCAGAATCTCAGCAGTTGCGCCCGACCGAGGGGCCAGCGCCGCAGCACGCGCGCAACCTGACGCAGCACCCACTCGGCCCGGCGGGCCTGCTCTATCGGACTGCGCGCCGGGCCGAGCTCATCCAGGCAGGCCGGCACGCGGTCGGCAACCTTCGCGCCCTCGGCAAGGTTGATGCCGACGCCGACCACCACGCGCCGTCGCTCGCCAACCTGGACCCCTTCGATCAGGATACCGCCCAGCTTGCGGTCACCAATCAGCAAGTCATTGGGCCACTTGACGATCGGGCCGGTCAACCCGATGCGTGCCAGCGCATTGACCAGCGCCGCCGACACGGCCAGGCTGAGTCCCTCCAGCGGCATCGTCACCGGGAGGTCACGCGCCACGGAGAAGGTCAGGGTCCGGTCAGGAACTGCCTGCCAGACTCGGCCCCGGGTACCCCGGCCCGCGCTCTGGGACCGAACCAGGCACACGGCCACCGTCGAGTCCAGCGGAGGCATCCGGAGCAACACGTCATTCGAGGACTCCGTCTCCACCAGCGTGACCAGCCGAACCCCCGCACGACCGGACCATCGGTCACAGGCGCCTCGCAATGCCTTCCAGTCTGCGCCATGCCCGGTCATCGGCACTCTCCTGTCACCAGCCCCGCCCCGGGGAAAGCCTGCACGACGCGTTCATGACGTCGGGGGCTCGCGCCATCCGTAACGCGCGGGCTGGCGAATCGTGCGTTCAATGGCGCAACCCATTGAATTGCGGAGCCCTTCAGCAACGTCCGGTCCGTGCTGCGCAGCGCACGGGCTTGCGCAATGGGTGCGTCGAAGGACTTTCCCGGCACTGCCGGGCCTGAATCATCGAGCCCCGGCGCCATCCGGGCCCCCGATCGGGAATCTGAAGCATTGTCGCCATGGATATCCAGAACACGTTGCCCGCAGGGTGGCGCGGGGCCGATTATACGCATGGGCCGGTCGAAAAGCCTTCCGCCGCGTCCCGCAGGGACTGAAGATCCCGCCCGATCCGGGGTCGATGCGCGGTGCCACCGAAGCCAAGGCCAGCCGGCGCCTTGGTCCATGATCACACAGGACATTGATACCTTGGGGTTTGTTCAGAAAAACGCTGCGCGGCAGGCACGCCAAGACAACGGATTCTCTGACGGCAGGGGCAGCATCGACCCGACGACGACCCGGCCCGGGCCGCAGCGGGCCTTGACCCTCCGGCGAAGGGAACGCCCGGCTGCAGGGCCGGCATCCCAGTCCGGGACGACCCGGCCTTGGTTGCGAAGGTGCCGGACAACCGGCGAGCCTGCTACACTCGGATGCTCGCGCGGCGCATCAAGTCTGGAGACTTCCCCGAATGGACAAGGCAACCCTGATCGGCATGCTTGGCGCCACGACCGTCGTGGTGTTGGCGATCGTGCTGGGCGGAAATGCGGCCATGTTCATCAACATTCCCGGGATCCTGATCGTGGTGGGGGGCACGCTGGGCATTACCCTGGCGATGATTACCCTGCCCAAGTTCCTGGAATCGTTCAAGATCATCGGCAAGGCCTTTTCCACGCGATCAGACGACCCGAATGCGCTGATCGAGCAGATCGCGGAACTGGCCAAGATTGCCCGCAAGGACGGCGCACTGGCACTTGAGGACGCCGAGATCGACAACCCGTTTCTCAAGCGCGGCGTGATGATGATCGTCGACGGCCACAGCACCGAGGTCATCAACACCGCGCTGACGCGGGAAATCGACATGATGCTGCAGCGGCACGAGACCGGGCAGAAGATGATGCGCTCGATCTACGACGTGGCCCCCGCGATGGGCATGATCGGGACCCTGGTTGGTCTGGTGCAGATGCTCGCCTCGCTTGATGATCCATCGAGCATCGGTCCGGCCATGGCCGTCGCGCTGCTCACGACTCTCTATGGCGCCTTCATCGCCCAGGCCATCGCCCTGCCAATCTATGAAAAGCTGGTGCTGCGCACCACCGAAGAGGAGATCAACAAGAGCCTGGTACTCGAAGGCGTCAAGGGCATCCAGGAGGGGCTCAATCCCAAGGTGCTCGAGGAATTGCTGAACACCTTCCTGCCAGCCAGCGCGCGCCGCAGCGAGAACCCGGAGGAGGCGGAGGAAGGCTGATGGCGCGCAGGAAAAAATGCCCGCCCTGCGGTGGCGGGTGGATCACGACCTTCGCGGACATGGCTACGCTGCTGCTGACCTTCTTCATCCTGATGCTGTCGATGTCGGTGATCGACGTGCAACGCTACAAGGAGGTCGCCGAGTCCTTCCAGACGACGTTCGGCGGACTTCAACGTGTCGCGGGCGGAGAATCTGCCGAGGATGTGGAGGCGGCGGTGAATTTCGGGCCGGGGCAGATGGACGCGCGCACGGGTTTCCTCGAAGGCGGTCAGACGGTGGATCATGCCCCGGCGGAAAGCGTCAAGAATCTCGAGGAAGCGCGCCGGGAACAGATCGAGGCCCGGGCAGGCGATCTGGAGGAAGCGCTGCGCGACCCGATCAATCGCGGCGAGGTCGAGCTGGTCCCGCGCAGTGACTCGGTCATCATCCGGATTCAGGAAAAGACTTCCTTTCCGTCGGGCAGCGCCACCCTGGCCGGCGGCTTCGGCGAAGTCATGGACGAGATTGCCCAGGCGCTTTCGAAGAACGACGACCAGATCATTGTCACCGGGCACACGGACGACGTGCCAATCAGCTCCGGGACGTTCCGGTCGAACTGGGACCTGTCTGCCGCGCGGGCGGTTACCGTGCTGCACGCACTGGAGGAGCGCGGCAATGTGGAACGCTCGCGCCTGGAGGCGCGCGGCATGGGCGAGAACCAGCCGATCGCGCCGAATGACACGCCGGAAAACCGGGCACTCAACCGCCGGGTCGAGATCGCGGTGGTGCCTCCGATCAACCCCGAGGATCGCTCGACCCTCGAGATGCTCGACCAGCTTCGGGACGTGAATGTGGACCAGGCCGAACCGGCGGACTAGGGAATCGGCACGAATGCTTCAGATTCCCGATTGGGACGTGGACACCCCAACGCACCATGGCGCAAGCCAGTCAATTGCGGTGCGCGGGCCGGGCATGAATGTCCGGCCGGTTAGTGCCCACGGGTCCCGGCGTGACTGCACGAAACCCCGGAAAGCCTTCATGCCGCGTGTTCCCGAGGCCCGCCACGCGCCCGACGCGATCACGCGCCGGATCAGTCCAGCCAGGTGCGCAAACGTGCGACGGCCTCGGGCGACGCCGCGGGGTCGGGGCCCAGCCTGAGCTGATTGGCCGGCGGATCAGCGGGCACAACCTGAATTTCCCGCAGTCGACGGCGCCGAAAGACTGTCCAGGTCACGGGCCGTCGGGCGACGGACCGGGCCAGCACGGCAGGCAAGGAGGCCGCATCGACCCGCTCCCCGTCCACCGCGATGATCACGTCCTCGGCACAGACGCCCGCCGAAGCGGCAGGGCGGCCGGCATGCACTGCCGCCACGCGGGCCTCGCCCCGCTCGTCCGCCCGGATGATCACCCCGAAATCCGGCCCTTCCTTCTCGGGGACCCACCTGGCAGACACGCCAAAGCCTGACAGGGTTTCCACTACCGGCAGTTCATCGGTGGTGCGCAGCGCCTGGGCAAAGAACTCGTCGAGCTTGAGTCCGCCGACCCGCTCGGCCAGTCGCTCGACGGTTTCGCCCTCCGGAAGCCCGCGGCCAGTCTGGCCGTATTCACGCCACAAAAGCCGCATCAAGGCATCCAGGGAACCGTGCCCCGGGCCCGTACGCAGGATCAGGTCCAGCATCAACGCGACCAGCGCACCCTTGTTGTAATAGCTCGCCAGGGCGTTGATCGCATTCTCGTCCTGCTTGTAGAACTTGGTCCAGGCCAGCAGCGAGGACTCCTCGAGCGTCTGGCAACGATGCCCCTGCCCGCGGAATACCCGGTTGAGCGTGCCGGCCAGCAACTCCAGGTAGCCGGCATCATCCACCAGGCCGGCGCGCCGCAGGAACAGATCGTCGTAGTAACTGGTGACCCCCTCGAATACCCACAGCAGCCGGGTATAGGCCTCGTTCGCCAGCGGCAGCCCCATGAAGGCCTGGGGACGAATACGCTTGACGTTCCAGCTGTGGAAGTACTCATGCGAACACAGGCCCAGAAACTGCCTGTATGCATCCGGCGGCTCCGTCTCGCCCCGGCGCGGGAGGCTGGCCTGGCTGCAGACCAGCGCCGTGCTGTTCCGATGCTCCAGCCCCCCATAGGCGTCCACCTCCACGTCCACCAGAAACAGGTAGCCATCAAAGGGCGGCGGGTCGCCGAAAAACGTCAGCTGCGCGGTGCAGATTCTCGCCACATCCCGGGCCACGCGCGCGAGATCCGCTTCCGGGTGGGCACCGGTAAAGGCCATTCGATGGGGGATACCCCCGGCCTCGAACTCCAGCAGCCGGAAGTTGCCTACCTCAAAGGGATAGTCGATCAGCGCCTCGTAATTCTCGGCGCGATAAAGGCCGAACCCGTATTCGTCGATATCCACCGAGGGCATGCCGGTGGCAACACGCCACTGCGCCCTGCCTTCGTCGGAGGGCGCCAGCAGTTCGAGTTCGCAGGGGGTTCCTTCATGCCCCATCCACAACGGAAACAGGCTGGTTCCGTTGAAAAAGGCATGTTCTGCATCGAAATGCGCACCGCGTACCGAGAGGTCATTCGCATGGACCGCCCAGCGCAGCCGAACCGGCTCGTCGGACGCGGGCAGCACCCAGGTCTGCTTGTCTTCCCAGGTTAGCGCATGGGGCCGTCCGTCCGGACGGAAAGCCTCGACCTGCACCACATGCCGCGCAAAGTCGCGGATCATGTAACTGCCGGGAATCCAGGCAGGAATCGCCAGGCGATAAGGCACGGCCGCAGGCGGCAGGGTCAGCGACACGTCGATCAGGCGCTCGCCGATCCTTTCGAGTCGGACGCGATAACGCAATGTCATGCCTTGCCCCGATCCGTGTCGTCCGTCGCATCCTCGTCTCCCCAGTAGGAAGAGTCCGATACCATCAGGTGATGCCCCCCCGGATGAGGACGCTTGTGCTTGATCTCGTCCGGGTGCGCTTCGCGTACGGGGCCAATCCGGCAGTTGAAATGCAAGCGCACGCCGGCAAGCGGGTGGTTGGCATCCAGCCAGACGTGCTCGTCGTCGAACTTGACGATCATCAGTTCGATCCGGCCGTAGGGCCCCTGGGTCTCCACCATGTTGCCCTCGACCAGCTCGATGCCCGGGTCGAGCTTGTCCCGGGACACCGAAATCACATGCGCGGGGTCATGCAGGCCGTAGGCTTCCTCCGGCTCCACCGTCACCTTGAAGGTTTCACCGGCTTCGCGCCCTTCCAGCGCCTGCTCCAGCCCGGGCACCAGGGTCGAGTAACCGTGCAGGTACTCGAAGGCCCGCCCCTCGGAGCTGTCCACCAGCTCGTCCAGGTCGTTGCGCACCTCGAACTCGAGACCGACCACCTTGTCCTTGCCGACTTTCATTGCATCACTCCCGTTACCTTGCTGTGTTCCAACCTTTCGATCCGGATACGCGCCGACCTCACACCAGCAGGCCATGCCAAAGCGGCAGGGTCAGCAGCGCAAGCAATGTGGACGCGGTCGCGGTCGTGGCGTAAAGCGAAGTGTCCAGACCATAGCGATCGCAGAGCACCAGCCCCAGGACCATGACCGGCATCGCGGCCTCGAGCACCGTGCCCGCCAGGAGGGTTCCCGACAACCCGAGCGTGCTCGCGGTTGCCAGCACCACCGCCGGCATCAGGGCCAGTTGAATCACGATGGCCGGACTGACCTGCAACAGGGCGCCGGGGCGCAGGGCCGACAGATGAAGGCTCATGCCCAGGGCGATCAGCATGATCGGCACCACGCCGGCGGCCAGGCGTTCCAGCACCGAGGCCAGCCAGTCCGGATAAGGCACCGCCGCGAGGTTGAGCACGACCGCCAGCGCCGCGGCCCACAGGGAAGGGACCCGCAGCAGCGCGCGCACCGGGCTGGCAGCCTCGCCCCGGTTGCTGCCAAAACGCACCGCAAGCAGGATGCCCAGACTCAGCAGCAGCGGGGTGCAGGCGAAGAAATCGTACTGGACCGCGATGGTCCGCCCCGTGTCACCGAACAGCGACTCGAGTACCGGCAACCCCAGATAGGTGGCATTGGGAAAGCCGGACGCCAGCAGCAAGGCGCCAAACTGCGCCCGGGGCAGATGAACCAGCCGCCCCCAGATCGCCATCAGCCCCAACCCGGCCAGCACGCCCACCATTGCCGACAGGGCCAGGCGCAGGGAGTCGAGTCCCAGCGGGGCCTGCCACAGGACCGACAACACCAGCGCCGGCAGCAGCAGGTAGTAGACCAGGGTAGTCAGCGCGGTGCGCGCCCGGTCGGCGTCCCAGCCGCCAAACGACAGCAGGCGCCACAGTACGCCACCGAGGATCATCACCGCCATCTGGCTCACCACGGCAAACATGCACGCGCACCCGGCTCGCTACGAAAAATGAAAGACTGCCGCGGGCCGGCGGTTCAACCCTGGCCCTGTTGCCCCTGCTGCTCGGCCTCGGCGATCTGCCGGCGCACATCGTCCATGTCCAGCTCCTTGACCCGGGCGATGACCTGCTCCAGCGCCTGCTTGGGCAGCGCACCGGCCTGATTCATGAGCATGATCTGCTCACGGAACACCATCAGGGTCGGAATGGAGCGAATCTGGAAGTGACCGGCCAGCGCCTGCTCATCCTCGGTGTTGATCTTGCCGAAGGCGATGTCCGGATGCTCTTCGGAGGCTTCCTCGAAAATCGGCGCGAAGGACTGGCAGGGCCCACACCAAGGCGCCCAGAAATCCAGAATGACAATGTCGTTTCCGGTGATGGTCGACTCGAGATTGTCGGCGGTCACGTTGATCACAGGCATGAAAAAAGCGCCTCGGATTCGATGGATGAACAATCGAGTATACATGGCCGCACCCGGGTGGCCCAAAGCGCGGGCACCGCCGACCACCGCAAAACCAGGCAAGATGTCTGTCACAAGGGCGATCAGCGCGTGCTCCGAACAAGCCCCCCGCACGGACCGCATCGCGGGCCCGCTGACCTGCAGGCGATTCGGGAACAGTCGGGCGCAACCGGCCTTCATCCTGCTTCGGCAAAAAACGCGCCCGCCCCGGCAAGGGGCAACGGCAAGAACGGCGCCCGCTCCGGATGCACCAAAGGACAGCAGCTAGTTCACCGGCGGGAAGCCGATCCGCGCCAGGGCCGCGTCAATGGCGGCAAGACCGGTATCCAGACATTCGGCCTCGAGGATGCGCTGGCGTTCGCCGAGGGGAATCGGCAGGTTTTCTGAAAGTCGGTAGATGACCCAGACCGGGTCATCCATCCGTCGGGCATGGGCGGGGAACCGGGCAGGATCACTCTCGATCAGGGACTCGAGCAGCTGCCGGTAAGACGCCAAGGCGACATTGATCCGCGGCTTGTGATCGAGCATCTGCACGCGCGCCACGGCAAGACCGTCCCCGTGGGTGCGCAGGTCATCGATGCGAAAGCGCTGCTCACCCCGGGTGAAGATTCCCAGCAGGCCGTCCGAACGCAGGCCACTGTCGACAATGCGTGCAGTGGTACCGACCGGGTGGGTCGTGACGCCGGCTTCGACCTCACTGCCCTCGTCGATCAGGACCACGCCGAAAGGCCGGTCCTCCCGCAGGCAACGGCGAACCATGTCGATATAGCGCACCTCGAAGATCCGCAACGACAGGTTCCCGCCCGGGTACAGGACCGCATGCAACGGAAACAGGGGTATTTCCTGGTCGTTCATTTGTCCTCCTCTCCCCAGCGTGGCATCAGGGCATGCGACACGCCCAGATGGTCCAGAATGCGTGCGACCACGAAATCGACCAGATCCGCTGCGGTCTGCGGCCGATGGTAGAACCCCGGGTTGGGCGGCAGGATCACCACGCCCAGCCGGGCCAGCTTGAGCATGTGCTCCAGGTGGATCGCCGAATAGGGTGTCTCCCGCGGCACCAGGATGAGCGACTTGCGCTCCTTGATCACCACATCCGCGGCCCGCTCGATGAGGTTGTCGGATTGGCCGTTGGCAATGGCAGCCAGCGTCCCGGTGGTACAGGGACAGACCACCATGGCATCCGGCGGGTTCGAGCCGGACGCCAGCGGCGCCGTCCAGTCTTCGCGGGCGTAGACCTGGAGCCGGTCAGGCGACGCGTCAAAACGCTCGCAGAAGTACGCGGCCAGCTCCTCCGTCCGCGCCGGGAGCTTCCAGTCCGTCTCCAGGGCAGCCACCGCGTGGGCAGCCCGTGAAAACAGCAGCGAAACCCGAACGTTCCCGGCCTGCAGCAGCATGTCCAGCAGGCGCACGCCGTACTGCAACCCGGAGGCGCCGGTCACCGCCAGCGCGATACGCCGATACTCAGGCTGTCCCAAGGCGGCCTCCCAGTGTGTCGAGCAGTTTCTGGTGAAGCCCACCGAAGCTGCCATTGCTCATCAGGACCGCATCGTCTCCCGGTTCGAGCGCGTCTGCCAGGAGCGCACAGAGGGCCGCGACATCCTGCCCGATGACTGGTGGAAGCGGCAGTTGGGTACGCAGCGATGCCGGGTCCCAGGCCAGCGTGTCCGGCGCGTGCACAAACACCAGATCGGCAAGGGCCAGGCTACCAGCCAGGGTGCCCGTGTGCACGCCTGCGCGCATGGTGTTTGAAGCAGGATCGAGCACGGCGACCAGCCGCCTTTCGGGCGCGGTCTCGCGCAGGCCGGCCAGCGAGGTCGCGATCGCGGTGGGGTGGTGGGCGAAATCATCGAAAACCCGGATACCCCCGACTTCGCCGCGCAGCTGCATTCTCCGCGCCACGCCGGAAAATTGCGAAAGCGCCTCCAGCGAAACCGCCACCGGCACCCCCGCATGCCGTGCCGCAGCGATCGCGGCCAGGGCGTTTTCCCGATTGTGGGCACCGATCAGACCCCAGTCGATCCGACCCTGGCAACGTCCCTGATGACTGATGGAAAATCCCGCCGGGCCGAATGACTCGACCTGCCATTCGCCGCCGGCGCCAAAGCTTTCGACGGGCGACCAGCAGCCGCGTTCGATCACCCGGTCCAGCGCCGCGCTGGATGCGTTGCGGATCGCCAGCCCATTGCCCGGCAGGATGCGCATCAGGTGATGAAACTGGGTCTCGATCGCGGCAAGGTCCGGGAAAATGTCGGCATGATCGTACTCGAGGTTGTTGAGTACCAGCGTGCGCGGGTGGTAGTGGAGGAATTTCGAGCGTTTGTCGAAAAAGGCGGTGTCGTACTCGTCCGCCTCGATCACGAAAAACGGGCTCTGCCCGAGGCGGGCGGACCGGTCGAAATTGGCCGGCAATCCCCCGATCAGGAATCCCGGCGCCATGCCGGCATACTCGAGAATCCAGGCGATCATCGCCGTGGTGGTGGTCTTGCCGTGGGTGCCGGCCACGGCGATCACCCAGCGATCCGCGAGCACGCGCGCTCCCAGCCACTGGGGCCCGGAAACGTGCGGCAGGCCCTGGTCAAGCATGGACTCGATCACCGGCATGCCGCGCTTCATCACGTTGCCGACCACCAGCCGCGCATCTGCCGGCGGGGGCGCGTCGAAGCCTTCGTGGAACCGGATGCCCCGCTCGGCCAACTGGGTGCTCATGGGCGGATAGACATTGGCGTCCACGCCGGTCACCGGATGGCCCAGTTCACGCGCGAGCATCGCCAGGCTGCCCATGAAGGTGCCGGCGATCCCGAGAAAATGCAGTGGTTCGGCCGCGGGGCTCATAGGAGGAACGTGATCACGAAACCGGCCAGCAGGAAGTACACGAACCCGAGCAGAAAGCCGATGGCCAGCGGCACATTGAAGGCATGGCGGAAAACATTGCCCAGCGCCATGAGGTTCCAGAGCATGACCCCCAGGATCAGGAATTCGACGGGTCCGGCCTGAACCTGATCGACCTGCTCCGTCGCCGGGCTCGCCATCAGCAACGGCCAGGCAATCAGACTGAGCATGCCGTTGACGCCGTAGGCGCCGGTCAACGTCTGCCCGAAACGGTTGGGCACCTCGCGAATCCAGACCCAGAGCCCGATGAAGCCGGCGAGCATGAGCAGTTCGAGCGCCACTTCCACCACCGGGTGGGTATCGGTTTCGATGCCGGCCTCGACGGAGGTCACGATCAGCAGGCCCACCACCGCGTAGAAGGCGGTGGCAATCGCCAGGGGGCCGCGGCCGGCCGGCAGGTCCTGCGGACCGATGCGCAGCAGCGACAGCATGAAGAACTGCCGGAGTAGTTGCAGGGGCATTGCGGGTCGCCTCAACAAACGGAGGACAAAGAGTACCAGCAGCGCGCCGGTTTGTAAGGCCCGCGATTCACCCGATGCAGCCCATGACGGCCGCGCCTCAGCGCAGCGCGCGCAGGTACCACCACTCGAACAGGCGTTTGGCAAAATGCAGCAGACGGCAGGGGGGCAGGACGAATTGCCGCTTCTCGTTCCGGAACACCAGAACGCCCCGGTCCAGCATGTCCATGATGCAGATCAGTTCCCAGCGGAAGGTCGCCTGCACCGGTCGGCCGTGCAGTTCGTCGACAAGGTTGGTGGCGGCTGTCTTGGCCTGCAGATCGGCCATGTGCGCCTGCTTTGGCGCCCAGTCCGGTCCGGGATAGCTTCCCGAGTCGCCCACCACGTAGGAGCGGGCAAGACCCTCGATCCGGCAGTGCCCATCTGCCCGGATCATGCCACCCGGCGAGCGGGGCAGATCGGTGTTGTCGAGCCAGGCCGGACCGGTCATGCCCGGCATGAACAGGATCAGGTCGGCCGCGAATTCGCCGGCCTCGGTCACCACGCGATCAGCCTCGAAGCGCACAGGCTTGTGACCCAGACGGGTTTCGATGTCCTGTGCGGCCATCCGGGCAAGCAGCCGATCGACAGCCCGGTCGCCAAGCCGGTTTCCGGGACGCTTGGCGGCGCTGAAGAAGATGAGCCGAAACCGGTCACGACGTCCCTGCCGACGAAGCAGCCGGTCAATGCCAAATAGCAGCTCGAACATTGGCCCGCCACGCACCGCGGCAGGCTCCTTGGGGTTGCCCCCGAAACCGATGGCAATCGTCCCCCCGTCCATGGCGGCCAGACGCTCGCTGATCCGGGCCGCGGACTCGGTGCCCGCGCAAATGGTCAGGGCATGCTCGATGCCGGGAAGTTTCCTGATGAAACGACCGCCGCTGGCGATGATCAAGCCGTCATTGTCGATGCTGCCCTGGTCTGTCACCACCTGCCGCCCGTCGTCCGAGACGCCCGTGACCTGACCGGCATGAAACTTCACGTCCAGGCGCTCGAGCAGCGGACGCAGGTCCACGATCAGGTCCTGCGCCGTGCGCAGCCCGGACGGCATCCAGATCAGGCTTGGGTAGTAGACGAACTCCGGGTGGGGCGCCACCAGGGTCAGCTCGGCCGTCGGGAATTTCTTTTGCAGTGTACGCACCGCGGTCAGCGCGCCGAAGCCCGCCCCGATGACGGTGACGCGGTTCATGCCAGCTCACCACAGCGCTCGTTGGCCGGAACGGCCTCGTCGATGTACCGTGGCTTGGGCAGGTTGAGCGCCGCCATCTTGGCGACGAACTGTTCCCGCGACAAGCCGGCCACGTAGGGGTTGAGTGCCTTTTCCTGCGCCACGGTGCTCACCCGGCGACCGTTGTAGTCGTGCGCCGGGAACACCAGCACATCGTCCCCCTCGGCCAGGAGGCGCTGGATGCTCTCGTAAAGCCGTTCGGCGCTCCCCTGCTGAAAATCGGTCCGCCCACAGGCTTCAATCAGCAGCGTGTCCCCCGTAAACAGCCGGTCTCGCCAACGGTACGATGTACAGCCGTCTGTATGACCGGGCGTGCTGATTGCGCGGATCCGCTCCCGGCCGAACGCGAGCGACTCGCCATCGGCCAGCAGCCGGTCAGCGCAATCGAGGGCAGTCCCGACCCCGGCGGCGAACTGCGCGCCGGTGGCCGCACGGATACGACCACCACCGGTGATATGATCCGCGTGCACATGAGTCTCCAGCACGTAACGCAGTTGCACGCCGGTTTCCTCGAGCACGCGCATGTCGCGCTCGTACTGGGCGTGTACCGGATCGATCAGCACCGCATCACGGGTCGACTCGTCCGCAATCAGGTAGGTGTAGGTGGAGGTATCGTCATCGAAAAGCTGCCGGAATATGGCCATGCGTTCGCCTCTCCCTGGATGATTGATCTTATGGGGATATCAGCATTCTAAACAGAGTGACCAGCCAATGACACCCTACCCCGCCTTGACCACCGGGACCGGCACATGAGCACCGTTCAACGCGACCGGCTGATCGATCAATGGGTCCGCCAGGACCTGGGACTGAATCCGGTTGGACCCATCGCGCCGGCCAGCTCGGATGCGAGCTTCCGCCGGTATCTTCGCCTGCGCCTGCCCGGGCGGAGCCTCATCGTCATGGACGCGCCGCCACAACACGAGGATGTGCGGCCATTCATCGCGGTGGCAAAGCTCCTGGCCGAGGCCGGCGTCCGCGTTCCCCGCATTCACGAGGCTGACGAGGAGCGCGGGCTGCTGCTGCTGGAAGACTTCGGCGATCGCCACATGCTCGCCGCCCTGCTTCACGAAGACCGAACCGCCAGGGAGTTGCGTTACCGGGAAGCCCTCGACACGTTGCTGCGCATCCGCTGCAGCGACGCCAGCTCGCTGCCAGCCTATGATGCCAGCCGGCTGACGAGCGAAATGAGCCTGTACACTGAGTGGTATCTGGGCCAACACCTGCAGGTTGCCCTGAGCGAGGAAGAACAGGGCATCCTGCAAGATGGCTTCGACCGCATCCTGTGCGTGGTGCTGGAGCAGCCACCCGGCTTCGTCCACCGGGACTACCACGCCCGAAACCTGATGGCACCCGACGACGGCCTGGGACCCGGGGTACTCGACTTTCAGGACGCGGTCGGCGGCGGCGTGACCTATGACCTGGCCTCGCTGCTGCGCGACAGCTATTTCGAACTCGACGAGCCGGCGGTCGACGGCCTTATCCAGCACTTTCACCGCAGGTGGCAACAGCGCGCCATCGAGCCAGCCGTGGATCTGTCGGACTTTCGCCGCTGGTTCGACCACACCGCCGCCCAGCGGCACCTCAAGGTGCTGGGGATCTTCGCACGCCTGTCGCACCGCGACGGCAAGCATGGATACCTGCCGGACCTCCCCCGCACCCACCGCAACCTGCTGCGGTCGCTCGCCCCGTGGCCGGAGCTGGGCCATTTTCGTGCGCTCGTCGCCCGCCATTCCCCGAAGGCAGAACGTCCATGAACGCCATGATCCTGGCCGCAGGCCGCGGCGAGCGGATGCGCCCCCTCACCGACCACTGCCCCAAACCGATGTTGCCGGTGCGCGGCAAGCCGTTGATGGCCTACCACGTGGAGCGCCTCGCTTCGGCCGGCATCAAGCGCATCATCATCAACCTCGCGCACCTGGGCGCGCAGATCGAATCACATTTCGGTGATGGCGCCCGATACGGCGTGCAGATCAGGTATTCGCACGAAAGCACCGCACTGGAGACGGCCGGGGGAATCCGCAAGGCGCTCGATCTGCTCGGAAAAGACCCCTTTCTGGTCGTCAACGGGGATATCTTCACCGATTACCCCTTTACCCGCCTGATCTCTGCCCAAGACACCCAGCCTGCACACCTCGTACTGACGAAGAATCCGGCCCACAACCCGACGGGTGACTTTCATTGCACTGACGCGGGCAGGCTCGTCCCCGTCAACAAGACGCAACCCCCGGACCCTGACGCGCCGGGCTTTACCTTCACCGGCATTGCACGTTACGCGCCCGAGCTGTTCCAGAACCTGCCGCCTGAACACCATGAACCACTCGCTCCCCTGTTGAACCGCTGGGCCCGGGAGGGCCTCCTCAGTGGCGAGATCCACACCGGACGCTGGGCCGATGTCGGGACGCCCCAGCGCTTGCGCGAACTCAACGAAACCACCTGACGACTGTACGCGCGCTGGCAGGCGTGCGGTTCTGGCAGGACGCTTGTGCCTTCGCTGGTTTTGCTGGGGCGGGTTTGGGGGCAATCGGTTGTATTGGTGTGTATTTTTTGGTTGTTGAACAAGGAGAAACCCCC
>JBKHDT010000012.1:0-51647 GCA_046541195.1 Halothiobacillaceae bacterium
AGTCCTCCATGACTACGGGGCTCACACATGCCCGGAAACAGAACGGGATTGAAACAAATACCGCTTCCCGAGATTAATACCCCGTTTGTTTGCACGTGCCCGGAATCAGCGCGGGACTGAAACCCTGCGCGAAGCGGTAGCGCCGCCTATGGTGTTCTTTCCGATACGTGGGGTTATTACGCGACCAGCGGGGGTTCATCATGTGCCGGGGATGGTCTTTCGGGCATCGGCGGCAGTGCGGTGGCGCGGGTTCGCCATGGACCGGGCTGTCGGGAGTCCGGTTGCGGGAACGATCCGGATGGGACCGATGACTTTGGCGGGCGTTTCAGACCGTGACGTTCAACTCGATCGCGCCTTGCCGATGCTCGATATTGACGGCAATGTCCTCGCCATGTCGTCGGATCATGATGTCGAGCTTGCCGCTCTGGTGACTCAGGCCACGAATACGCAGCCAGTTGACGTTGCCGGGCAGCTGCGGATGGTTCAGCAGGATGCGGGGGGCTTTCGGGTCGAAGCACATTCCGAGGATGGCTTCGATCAGCATGAAGACGCTGCCACTTGACCAGGCCTGGGGTGCGCAGGCGGCGGGATAGTGCGTGGGCCCCTGGCCCGGCAGGCGTTCGAAACCGCAGAACAGCTCGGGCAGGCGATGCAGATCGAAGCGCACGGCGGCGTCGAACAGACCGTCGAGCAGGGTCCGGGCTTGCAACTTGAAACCGTAGCGGGCCATGCCGGCAGCGGCCATCGTGGTGTCGTGGGGCCAGACTGAGCCATTGTGATACGAGATGGGGTTGTATCGCGCCTCGCCGGCGAAAACGGTTCGCAAGCCCCAGCCACTGAAGCTTTCCGGGCTCATCAGCGCCTGGATGGTGCGGGTCGCCCGCTCACCGGACGGCAATCCGCTCAACAGCAGGTGACCGGGATTGGAACTGCGCACCGCGCAGGGGTGACCATTGCCATCAATCGCCAGGGCGTAGATGTTCTGGCGTTCCAGCCAGAATTCGGCTTCCACGCGCTGTTGCAGTCTTTGGGCCCGCTGGCGCCAGGAAGCGGCGGTCTGCACCTCACCCAGAACTTCTGCCAGCTCCGCGCCGAGGATGCAGGCTTCAAAGGCATATCCCTGGACCTCGCAAAGCGCGATCGGGGCGGCGGCATCACGACCGTCGGCATGGAACACGGCATCGTCCGAGTCTTTCCATCCCTGGTGGACCAGACCGTTTTGGCCGTGGCGGGCATAAACGAGATAACCCCGGTCATCGAGCTGGCGACCGATCCAGTGCATGGCGCGCCGGATGGCCGGCCACAGGTTCCTGATGAAATCGCAATCACCACTTCGGCGATAGTATTTGCCGGCGAGTATTACGAACAGGGGGGTGACGTCCACCGAGCCGTAATAGCGTTTGAACGGGACCTCGCCCAGCGCGGCCATTTCCCCCGCGCGCATTTCGTGGATGATCTTGCCGGGTGCGGCTTCGCTTTTCGGATCGGTGTGATCGGCCTGGGTCGCAGCAAGGAAGGACAGCACGCCCCGGGCGGTGTCCGGTTGGGCCCACAGGGTCTGGAGGGCGGTGATTATGCCGTCGCGACCAAAGGGGGTGGAGAACCAGGGGACGCCGGCGTAGGGATAAGGCCCGTGGTCCGTCAGGGTGGTCAGCATCCGCAGGTCTGCCGACGAGCGGGTGATCCACTCGTTGAACAGTTCGTTGTCGGTCACGACCTCGGCGCGCGCGAGTCGATCCGCGTCGATTTCGCGCTCGATGGCACCGACCGAGCTGGCGTGGCTGAAGGTGCCGATTTGGGTGCCCCCCGTACCGCTGTCGGTCCCCACGTTGGCCTCGATGGCAAGCGTCTGTCCGGGCGCCAGGTCGAGGTCGAAACGTGCCGAGCCGGCGGTGATCCGGGTGGGCGCCGGGGCAAAGCCGATGCGGGTCCGGCGCGTTGCGCCGTCCAGACCGGTGTAGCCCAGTGTCACGGCGCGCGCGCTGATCTGCGGCGGGTGCATCGTGCCGCGACGCGCCCGCCGGACGCCGCGCACCTCGAAGATGTCGCTGAAGTCCGTGCCGAATCGATATTCCAGGCTGAACCGGCATCGCCGTGCGTGGTAGTTGGTCAGTTGCAGGCGCTCGGTCAGCACAAAGTCCCGGGTGGCGAGTTCACGGTGCAGGTGAATCCCGCCCCGGGGCAGCCACAACACACCGTCACGAAACAGGTCTGGCGTGGTTTGATCGACCTCCAGGCGGCTGTTGTCCAGCCGTACGGAAGAGTTGAGCAGTATCGGCTCGCGCCCGTCCAGAAGCAGGTTCCAGCAGGACAGGTGGCGCATGCCCTGATGGTAGAATCCCTGCTCCCCCAGCCCGACCTGGCCCATCTCTCCGTGCCGGCTGAAAACGGCGAAGCCGTCTCCGGACTTCAGGACCCGGATGCGGTCGTCAGCACGTGATGAGGTGGCGGGAATGTACCAGCGGTTGTCCACCTGGATCGCATCGTCCATCACTCGAAATCTCCGGCAATGGCGGTCAGGCGGAAGTTCGAAACTCGACTTCGTTGTCGGCAGCCCGGGCGGCGTCAAACGACTCCAGCGCGGACGGCTGTCTGGATACCGGATCGACGCTTTCTCCCGGGCGGCGGGCCGTCACCGGATGCCGATCCAGCCGCTGCCGGTAGCATCGAACGTAATTCTCGGCCATGCGCTCGGCGCTGAATCGGCCCTCGAAATAGGCTCTGCATCCGACCCGGTCAATCGAATCGATACGCTCGACGGCGGTCACCGCCTCGTCCACCGACTCGACGATGAACCCGCTGATTCCCGGCTGCATCACTTCCGGCACGGAACCGCGGTTGAAGGCGATTACCGGGGTGCCGCAAGCCATCGCCTCGATCATCACCAGACCGAAGGGTTCGGGCCAGGCGATGGGAAACAGCAGTGCGGCCGCACCGCCGAGCAGGCGATTCTTGCCCGCCTCGTCCACTTCGCCGATGAACTCGATCGACGGATGGCGTCTGATCAGCGGCTCGATCCGGTTTTGGAAATAATCCCGGTCCACCGAATCCACCTTGGCCGCCATTTTCAGCGGCATACCTGCCTTCAGTGCGATCTCGATGGCCTGTTCCGGCCCCTTTTCGGGAGACATGCGCCCCAGAAAGGCCAGATAGTCGCCGGACTCGGGGCGGAAGTCGTAAAGGTCTGACGGAACGCCGTTGTAAACGGTGCCCGCCCAGTGGGCAATCGGCAACGGCATCCGCTGGTGATCGGAAATGGAAATGACCGGCATGTCACGGAATTCCCGGTACAGAGGTACCAGGTCCGGCAGATCGAGGCGGCCATGCAGCGTGGTGACCTGCGGCGCGGCCAGGTGACGCCACAGCGGGAAATGCATGAAGTCGGTATGAAAATGGATGATGTCGTATTCATCCGCCTCCCGGGCGACCTGGGCCAACTCGAGCATGTGCCACGCCAGCGGATCGCGTTGCATCTTGCCGAGCCGCAACGCCTCGGGCACTACCGGGCGCAGTCGCGCACTGGTGACTGAATCGGCACTGGCGTACAGGATCACCTCATGACCCTGTTGCACCAGGGCCTCGGTCAGGTAGTGCACCACGCGCTCGGTTCCCCCATAGGTGCGTGGCGGGACGCTCTCGTGCAGGGGGGCGACTTGAGCGATTTTCATCGGTAAAACTCCTCCCTTGATCAAAACACTGCCTGGGTACGACAAAAAAGCACAGCTTGCGCACTCGGGAACATGTGGCCCGTCGCCGCGATTTCAACAACCCGATTGCACGCGCGGCCAAACGCGGATCACGCCAGCGTGCCGGCCCGTGGTGCTTTAAGTGGGCGGAAATACGGTACAATCTCAGCCCGATCCGGTCCCGGTCCGATCCCCGGGTTACCGCTCGCTTCATCATGCAAATTCCCTGGAGATACACCTGCCATGAAATCGATGCCGCCTGTTATTGCCGTAGCACTTGCACTGCTGGTTGCCGGCTGTAGTACCACGCCGACGAAGGATGGGGCCGATGATGCCGCCGGCATGCAGGAAGAACGGATCGGGGGTGATGGCGGCGTAACCGCCGGCGTGACTGACGGCGGCACGCTTGACGAGGCCGAGCTTTATGCCGACAAGCCCGGCATGGGCGACTCGGTGATCTACTTCGAGTTCGACAGCTTTGCGGTACGCAGCGAGTTTCGCGACCTGCTCCGCGGGCACGCGCGCTTCCTGCGCGACAATCCGCAGCGGCGCGTCACGGTCGAGGGGCATACCGACGAACGCGGCAGCCGCGAATACAACATCGCCCTCGGCGAGCGGCGCGGCAACGCGGTACGGGACATGCTGCTGATCAACGGCGTGGCGCCGGAGCAGATCCGCGTGGTGAGCTATGGCGAGGAACGCCCGGCAGTGGACGGCACCGACGAGGAAGCCTGGGCGCAGAATCGCCGGGCCGAGCTGGTGTACGGCCGGTTCTGATGAGCATGGCCCCGCCATCCACGGCGGGGACCGGTCAAAAAAGTCATTGGGGGCGTGACGCCGGCGGGGGGGTTGCGCCCTTTTGCGTGAGGGCCCCGGGGAACGATCGGCCCGGCCTCGGGGGGCTACCGCGTTGCGGCAGCGCGCCGCGCCCGGAAGAAGTTGCGAAGCAGGTCTGCGGACTGCTCGCCCATCAGCCCGCCGTCGACCTCAATCCGATGATTGTGAAACGGCGCGCGAACCAGGTCTGTCGCGCTGCCGCAGCAGCCGGTGCGCGGGTCGGGCGCGCCGAACACCAGCCGGGTGATCCGGGCGTGGACCATCGCCCCCACGCACATGGCGCATGGCTCAAGCGTCACGTAGAGGGTGCAGCCGCCAAGCCGATAGTTGTCCAGCCTGGCGGCCGCAGCGCGCAGGGCGACGATTTCCGCGTGGGCGGTGGGATCGCGTGCGGCAATCGGGCCGTTGCGCCCAGCCCCGACCAGGCGGTTGTCGGCATCGACCACCACCGCGCCGACCGGCACTTCGCCGGCATCAGCGGCCGAACGCGCCAGTTCCAGCGCCCGCGTCATCCATTCCTGGTCACGACCTTTCACGATCCGCCAAAATGCGCCGTCATTCCCACTCGATGGTGCCGGGCGGCTTGCCGGTCACGTCGTAGACCACGCGGGTGATGCCGTCGATCTCGTTGACGATCCGGCGGGAGACATGATCGAGAAACTCGTAAGGCAGGTGCGCCCAGCGGGCGGTCATGAAGTCGATGGTTTCCACCGCGCGCAGGGAGACGACCCAGTCGTACTTGCGCCCGTCGCCCATGACGCCCACGGCCTTGACGGGGAGAAACACCACGAAGGCCTGCGATACCTTGTCATACAGCTCGTTCTTGCGCAGCTCCTCGATGAAGATGGCATCGGCCCGGCGCAGCAGTTCGGCATATTCGCGGCGCACTTCGCCCAGAATCCGCACCCCGAGGCCGGGGCCCGGAAAGGGATGGCGATGGACCATTTCCGAGGGCAACCCGAGCTCCACGCCAATCCGGCGCACCTCGTCCTTGAACAGCTCGCGCAGCGGTTCGAGCAGCTTCAGGCGCATGTGGGCCGGCAGGCCGCCCACGTTGTGATGCGACTTGATTACGTGGGCCTTGCCGGTCTTGGAGCCGGCCGATTCGATGACATCCGGGTAGATCGTGCCCTGCGCGAGCCAGGTGGCGTTCTGACGCTTGGCCGCCTCCTCCTCGAAGATCTCGACAAATACCCGGCCAATGATCTTGCGCTTGTTCTCCGGATCAGACTCGCCGGCCAGGGCATCGAGAAAGCGATCCTCGGCATCCACGCGAATCACCCGCACCCCCATGTGCCGGCCGAAGGTCCGCATGACCTGGTCACCCTCGCCCTGGCGCAGCAGGCCATTGTCCACGAAGATGCAGGTCAGCTGGTCTCCGATGGCCTTGTGCAGCAGGGCGCCCACCACCGAGGAGTCGACCCCCCCGGAGAGCCCCAGAATCACCTCGTCGGTTCCGACCTGTTCGCGGATTCGGGCGATGTTGTCTTCAATGATGGCCGAGGGCGCCCAAAGCCCGCCGCAACCGCAGATTTCGAGCACGAACCGCTCGAGGATGCGCTGGCCCTGCCGGGTATGGGTGACCTCCGGGTGAAACTGCACGCCATAGAAACGCCGGTACTCGTCGGCCATGCCCGCGATCGGCGCGTTGTCCGAAGAGGCCATCAGCTTGAATGACGGCGGCAGGTCCACCACCCGGTCGCCGTGACTCATCCAGACATCGAGCATGCCGTAGCCTTCCGGCGTGACATGATCCTCGATGTCCTTGAGCAGAGCGGTATGTCCCCGGGCGCGCACCTGGGCATAACCGAACTCACGGTGCGTGGACGGCTCGACCACGCCACCGAGCTGGGCGGCCATGGTCTGCATCCCGTAGCAGATGCCCAGAACCGGCACCTCAAGCTCGAACACCGACTGCGGCGCGCGGGGCGGCTCGTCAATGGTCACGGATTCCGGACCACCGGAGAGGATGATGCCCCGCGGGGCAAAGGCCCGCACGGCGTCGTCCGCCAGGTCCCAGGGATGAATTTCGCAATAGACTCCGGCCTCGCGGACACGGCGGGCAATCAGCTGGGTGTACTGGGATCCGAAGTCGAGGATGAGAATCCTCTCGGCGTGAATGTCCTTGCTCATGGGGCTGGTCGATCCACCTGCATAATGAACGAAATCGCCGGGACGTGGCCCGCCCCGGCGCTTGGATTTTCCGGCGACCGCCGGCGTGCCCGACCGCCTGCGTGGCCGGGCGCCGGCCGGTCAGTCGACACGATAGTTGGGGCTTTCCTTGGTGATCGTCACGTCGTGCACGTGCGACTCGCGCATCCCCGCACTGGTAATCCGGACGAACTGCGGCACGCTGCGCATCGCCTCGATGTCCCGGCAGCCAACATATCCCATGCTCGAGCGCAGGCCGCCCATCAGCTGGTGCACGATGGCAACCAGCGAGCCCTTGTACGGTACCCGCCCCTCGATGCCTTCGGGCACCAGCTTCTCGGCCGTCGTCTCGTTCTGGAAGTAGCGATCGCTCGAACCCTTCTGCATGGCTGCCAGCGACCCCATGCCCCGGTAGGCCTTGTAGGAGCGGCCCTGATAAAGCTCGACCTCGCCCGGCGCTTCCTCGGTGCCCGCCAGCATGCTGCCGACCATCACGCAGTTGGCCCCGGCGGCAATGGCCTTGGCCAGGTCACCCGAATAGCGCACGCCTCCGTCCGCGATCATCGGAATGCCGGTGCCCTTGAGCGCCTCGGACACGTTGGCGATCGCCGTGACCTGAGGCACCCCGACACCCGCCACGATCCGGGTGGTGCAGATCGAACCGGGCCCGATCCCCACCTTGACCGCGTCGGCCCCGGCAGCCACCAGGTCGCGCGCCGCGGCCGCGGTGCCGATATTGCCGCCGATTACGTCCACCTGGGGATAATGCGCCTTCACCCAGGCGACCCGGTCAAGCACGCCCTGGCTGTGACCGTGGGCGGTATCCACGACGATCACGTCCACGCCCGCCTCCACCAGCGCGGCAACCCGATCCTCGGTATCCCCCCCGGTGCCGACCGCCGCGCCCACCCGCAACTGGCCGGAGCCGTCCTTGCAGGCATGGGGGTAGTCGGTGGACTTCTGGATGTCCTTGACGGTGATCATGCCCCGCAGCTGGAACTGGTCATTGACCACGAGGATCTTCTCGATCCGGTGGCGATGCAGCAGGGCGAGCACCTCATTGCGACCGGCGCCCTCGCGAACCGTGACGAGCCGCTCCTTGGGCGTCATGATCTTGCTGACAGGCTGGTCGAGGCCGGTCTCGAAGCGCAGGTCCCGGCTGGTGACGATGCCCAGCAGGTCCCCGTCCCGGACCACGGGAACCCCCGAGATGCTGTGCCGTCGTGTCAGGTCGAGCACGTCCCGGATTGTCATGTCCGGCTCGATGGTGATCGGGTCCTTGATCACGCCGCTCTCGTACTTCTTGACCTGGCGCACGTGCTCGGCCTGCTCGGCGACGCCCATGTTCTTGTGTACGATGCCGATTCCGCCTTCCTGAGCGAGGGTAATGGCCAGGCGGGCCTCGGTGACGGTATCCATGGCCGCAGACACCAGCGGGATGTGCAGATCGATGTTGCGCGTCAGCCGTGTCTTGAGCGAGACCTCGCGGGGCAACACGTCGGAGCGGGCGGGAACCAGCAGCACATCGTCGAAAGTGAGACCTTCCTCGAGAATCCGCATCATAAGTAACGCTTTCCGAATTAAAAGTTTTTGCAATTATAGGGAAGCGGCTTTTACGGGTAAACTCGATTCTCGCTAGGGGAAGGCAAGGCCGGGACCAGACAACAATACCGGCTCGCGGTTTTGGGCACCGGCCGGACCGCGTCACGATCCCGTCAAGCAAGCAGAAACCACCAGGAGGCAGAATGAAAATCTCGACTTTGACCAGCGCCATGGTACTTGCCGTCGCTCTCGGCTCCACCGCTGCCTGCGCAGCAACCGGCAGCAGCAACGAAAAGGCCATGTATGAAAAGGCCAAGGCGGTCGCGGAACAGAGCATCGCCCGCGCCGAAGAAGTCAAGAACAACTGGACGACCACCAACAAGCTGATGAAGGAAGCCGAGGAACTGGCCAAGAAGGGTGACTACGCCCTGGCCACTGAAAAGGCCGAGGAAGCCGACTTCCTGGCACAGCGTGCCCGCGAGCAGTTCGAGACCCAGCCCAATCCGGGTCCCTGGCGCTGATCGGGCGTCGCTGACCGGGCCGATGGTGCCGGCGCGAAGGCGTCCGCTCGCGCCATGGCGCATCCACCGCCCGGCTCGCGCCCAACGAGTGAACAAGCCCCGCAACCGCGGGGCTTTTGTTTGCATCATGCTGCATGTCGGTCAACCGGGCGTACAACGCAAGTCCCCGGCAACTCCATCCCCGCCCCCAATGGAATATCCAGCGAGGGAATATCCAGCAGGGCAATCTCCAGCGCGGATGCCTCAGATTCATCCCCGGGCATGGATGCCCCGAAGTACAATGACGCATGCGTGCAGGGGCCATGGAAGGCCCTGTGCCGAGTTTCCCAAGGCAATACCCGGTATCCCGAGCCCATGAGCGACGAGCCCAAGATCCAATCCGTGACCGAACTGGCCCAGGATGCCCGTGACCTGCTCGAGGGGCGGTACGCCGACGTGGCCGTGGAGGGCGAGATCGGACAGGTTTCCCGTCCGGCCAGTGGTCACCTGTATTTCTCGATCAAGGACGAGGGCGCGCAGATCGCCTGTGCGATGTTCCGGCGGGAGGCGCAGCGTGTCGCCACGCGCGTTGAACAGGGCAAGCAGGTTCAGCTGCGCGGACGCATCAGCCTTTACGTGCCGCGCGGCAATTTCCAGCTGATCGTCAGTCGCGTGGAGCCGGCCGGCCTCGGCGCGTTGCACCAGGCGTTCGAAAAGCTGCGTGCATCGCTCGAGCGCGAGGGGCTTTTTGACCCGGCCGCCAAGCGCCCTGTGCCGAAATTCCCGACCCGGATCGCGGTCGTGACCTCGGCGACCGGCGCGGCGATCCGCGACGTGCGCTCGGTTCTGGCGCGGCGCTATCCGGCCGGCGAAGTGCTGATCGTGCCTGCGGTGGTTCAGGGCGAACAGGCGGTGCCGTCGTTGTTGCGTGCGCTGGATCTTGTGGCGGCGACCGAAGGGTTGGATGTGCTGCTGCTGGTCCGCGGCGGTGGCTCGCTGGAGGATCTGTGGGCCTTCAATGACGAGGCCCTCGCTCGGCGCCTGCGTGACCTGCCGGTACCGGTGATCACCGGGATCGGTCACGAAACCGATTTCACCATCGCCGATTTCGTGGCCGACCTGCGGGCGCCGACCCCCACGGCCGCCGCGGAACTGGCGACCCCGAACACGAGCGACCTGCTGCGCAGACTGAGCGGCGACCTCGGGCGACTGGAGCGCGCGATCACCCAGGCGATCCAGCGGCGCGCCCAGCGCCTGGACCACCTGCAGGCCCTGCTGCAACACCGCGGCCCGGCACGGCTGGTGGCCGATCGCCGCGATCAGGTCGAACGCCTGCTCGAGCTGGCCCGGACGGTTCTGAAAGCCGCGCTGCACGCCCGGCGGGACCGGCTGCAGGCCTTGATGTCGCGGCTTGCGCAATCCGACCCGCGCCACCGGCTTCGGGCGGCCCGGCAGCAGTCCGAACACGCGGCGCACCGTCTGCAGCGGGCGATTCAGGCATCGATCGCCGAACAGCGCCAACGCCTGGCACTGTGCTCGCCGGCACGGCTGTCCCGCACTCTGCATACCCGGCTCGATGGCCTGGAAGCCCGTCTTGCCCATGCTGTCGAGCGGTTGTCCAGAGGCATCCACACCCGACGGCAAGGGCAGCTGGAGCGCCTGCGGCATCAAGTCTCGCTGCTGCATGCAGTCAGCCCGCTGCAAACCCTGGCGCGCGGCTATGCGATCGCGCGCCACCCCGATGGCAAGGTGATCCGTGGCGTTTTTGAGCTCTCGGCCGGCCAGGATCTGCGGCTGCTGCTGCGCGATGGCGAAGCGGACTGTCGTGTCGAGCAAATCCGCGAGCAGGATGTGCTCCCCGACGGCGGCCCACCGACCGGCAGGTCCTGAACGGGAAACGGGGCGAGTCCTTCGGCCACAGACCGTTGCGAAAGTCGGGCCGGAAGGGCTTGCTCCGAAGCCCTCGGCAGTGGCAGCGGGCCCTCTGCGGCGAGGACGCGCCGCGCGCTAATCCCGGACGCGCACGACTGGTCCCCGTCAGGGTCAGTCTGCACCGCCCGGTTCGAACGCACTGATCTCGATTCGCCCGCCGCCGGCAAAGCGCCTGGACCAGTAGGGGTTGTCGAGCCAGACTTCTTCGACTGCGCGTCCCGGACGCGGGGCGTGCACGAAACGTCCGCCTCCGCGGTACAGCCCGACATGGTCGATCCCCCGGCCGTTGATCCGGAAAAACACCAGATCGCCCGGACTCAGCTGCTCGGCATCCAGCTTTCGTACCGCTTCGTACTGCTGCGCGGCAGTGCGTGGCAGGCGCACGCCCGCGCCGGCCCAGGCGTACTGGACCAGTCCGCTGCAGTCGAAGCCCTGTCGAGACTCCCCGCCGCGTCGATAGGGCACGCCAAGCTGCCCCAGGGCGACCAGCAGCGCTTCCGAGCCGTGCACGGGCTGCGCAAGCGTGCCGGTCTCCGGCGGCTCTTCGGGAACTGGCTCGCGGACCACGGAGCATCCTCCGGCCAGCAGTGTGGCCATTAGCAGCCCCAGGCCGAGCGTGGCCCGGGCGGATACGCTGCGGCGGGCAGCCGGCTTATCGGTCGGGTTCATGTCGAAACTCGAATGCCTGCCTGATTCGTTGATTTCTGGAGAAATCCTCGGGCAGCGTGCTCAAGGAAATGTCCACGCAATGGTAGCGAAGGGTCAGGCTTTCCGATAAACGGAACCGGCGCAGGTTGGTTGAAAACAGCAACACACCGCCCGGCGCGAGCAACGCCATCGCCGCCTCGATCAGCTCGACATGATCGCGCTGGATGTCCAGGACGCCCGCCATCCGCTTGGAGCTGGAAAAGCTCGGCGGATCAAGGAAGATTACGTCAAAGTGCCCGGCATGCCGGCGCCCTGCCTCGGCAAGCCACTCGCGGCAGTCAGCCCGTTCAAGCCGGTGCGCGGTTCCCGGTTCGATGCCGTTCTCGCGGAAGTTCTCGGCAGCCCAGTCCAGGTAGGTCGCCGAGAGATCCACCGAGTGCGTGCTCTTTGCCCCGTCGCAGGCCGCCCGCACCGAGGCGGTCGCGGTGTAGCAGAACAGGTTCAGCAGCCGTTTTCCGACCGAGACCGCAGCAATCCGGTCACGGACCTGCCGGTGATCGAGAAACAGGCCGGTGTCGAGGTAATCGGTGAAGTTCACCCGCAGGAGCGCCGAGCCCTCGCGCACCCGCACGAAATGCCGCTTCTGGTCGAGAGGACGATACTGCGCACTGCCCTTCTGACGCTGCCGGATTCGCAGGAACACCCGCGCCGGCTCGACCTGGAGTACCTGCGGCAGAATGCCCATCGCATCCACCAGGCGGGTCCGGGCGACTTTCGGATCGATCTCGCCCGGCGCCGCATACTCCTGGACGTTGACCCAGACGGTTCCCGCGGTGTCCTGGTAGCGATCGATGGCGAGGTTGTACTCGGGCAAGTCGGCGTCATAGACCCGAAAGCAGCAGACGCCTTCGCGTTGTGCCCAGCGCAGCCGGTGCCGCAGGTTCTTGCGCAGCCGGTTGGCAAAGCCCTCTGCGGCAGGCTCGGCGGGCCGCCCTGCCGCCTGCTCGATCAGTCGGGCCGCCAGTGCGGCCGGACCCTGGTCGCGCGGGACCGCATCCGGACCGAGCGCGAGCCGCCACAACTCGACCTCGATCCCGCCATTGTCAAAGTCGAAACGCTTCTGCGAACGCAGCCCGAGGCTGCGCATGACCGGGTCGCGTGGACCGAGAAGCGCCGCCTGCCAGCCAGCATAGTCGCTGACCCAGCGGCTGCCGAGCGCCGCATACAGCTCGGCAAGCCCAGCCTGCTCGCCGATACGCCGCCCGTAGGGCAGATTGGTCACAAGCAGGCCCGCCTGCGCGCCGGCCAACACTTCCGGCCGCCCGGGCGCCCGGGCGTCCCGGACCTCAAACGCGATCCGCTGCGCGACCCCGGCACGCACGGCATTTTCCCGGGCCGACTCGATGGCTGCCGGGCTCACGTCCAGCCCGACCAATGGCCCGTGCTCCGGGCCGGCCGGCGGCGCGCGCATGATGGCCGCCTCCAGCGCCGGCCGGTCGTGTCCTGCCCATCCCGGCGAACCGACTCGCCGCCTGCGCAGCGGTTCCGGCAGTCCTTCGGCCATCAGCGCCGCCTCGATCAGCAGCGTGCCCGAACCACACATCGGGTCCAGCAGGGGCAGCCCCTGCCGGGCCAGTTCGGGCCAGCGCGCCCGCCAGAGCACGCCGGCGGCAAGGTTCTCGCGCAGTGGGGCCTCGCCCCCGGCGTCCCGATAACCGCGCTGATGGAGCGACCCGGCCGACAGCTCCACCGAGACCGTTGCCAGATCATTTCCCGCCAGGTGCACATGCACCCGCATGCCGGGATTCAGGGTATCCACGCTGGGGCGGCGCCCAAGGCGCTGCACGAACTGATCGACAATCGCATCCTTGACGCGCTGCATCCCGAACTGGGTATTGCGGATGCTCGCGGTTGCGCCGGAGAAGCTGACCGAGAGCCCTTCGGTGACCGCAAACTGCGCCGGCCAGTCGACCCGCTGCACCAGCCGGTACAGGCCCTCCGCATCCTTTGCCAGGCCGCGCTCGAGCTCCAGGTAGAAGTGGCCAGCCAGCAGGCTGGCACACAACAGCTCGTAGACCACCTCGGGCGCGGCCGTCACGCTTGCGCCAAACGGCCGCTCACTGACCCGAACCGGGGCAAGACCACGCAGCTCCTCGCAGAGCGCCGGCTTGAGTGCCGGCGCCGTGGTCACCGCGACCGACCATTGCCGGCCTTCCATGTTTTCATGCCGGGTTTCGGCCATCTTACAAACCTCACCAAAGGCAGCCGGCGCCCCCCGACTGACGCCGCTGCTCGATTTTTCGCCCCGTTACGGATAACAATTAAGGTCCCGACAGGCCGGGCAACCCAAACGAACCGGGATGCGGGGCGAAACGCAAGCCCCTGCCCGCAAGCCAGTCCACTGCGACCAAGCCAACCACGAGAGACTCCATGAAGAAGCAAACCGTGCTGTTCGTCTGCATGGGCAATATCTGCCGCTCACCCACAGCCGAGGGCCTGTTTCGCCACCTGATCGAGCAGGCCGGCCTGCTCGACCAGGTCGAGATCGACTCGGCCGGAACCCATTCCTATCACGTGGGAAATCCCCCGGACCCCAGGGCACAGGCAGCGGCACTCCAGCGCGGCATTGACCTGTCGGCACTGCGGGCCCGCCAGGTGACCGAATCGGACCTGCTGCGGTTTGACCATGTGCTCGCCATGGACGAGGACAACCTCGCCATACTGCGCCGGATCGCCACGAGCCGGGGCGTCGGCCACAAGCCGCGGCTGTTCCTGGAATACGCTCCCGATCTGGTCGAGCGCGAGGTCCCCGACCCCTACTACGGGGGCGATGCCGGGTTCCAGCGGGTCTTCGACCTGATCGAGGCAGCCAGCGCCGGCCTGATCGCCGAACTGCGTCGCGGTCAGACCGGCTGAGCCCGGCGTCGGTCAGTCGTCCTCGCGCCGGCTCCCGATTCCGCGGCTGCGACTGGCCGGTGCCCGGGAACCTGTGGACTCCTCGTAGGGCTCGTGTTCCATCCGGCTCTTGCGCATCGCGCGCATCTGCCTGGATTTTCGAAGATCCGGTGGCGCCTGGCCGGCCAGCTCCGACTCGGCCGCTTCCGGCTCGCTCGGCTCGCTGCCGGGCTCGGCCACTGCAGCCTCGGGGGCCGCCAGGGTCCGCGGCGCGTCGCCGGAATCGGCCTGCCCCTGCAGATCCGCGGAAGCATCCGGCTCGGCCGACAAGGCATCCGGGCTCGGCTGCGGGGAGTCTTCGGCCGAGTGCGTCGCCGGCTCATTTGCTGCTTCTTCCTCTGGGACGGCATGCCCCGAAGCCGGTGCGGGCGCGACCTTTGCGGTGTCGGTCGCACGGTCTTCCACCGGGGCCTGCGCAGGTTCGCCCTCCTGCCCGGTCGTGACCGAGGAAACGTCCGGCAACTGGTTGTGCGCGGTTTCCGGCTCCGCCGTGCGCTCAGTCGATGGCTCATCGGATGGCGAGCCGACTTCCGGCGCAAAGGCGCCCGAAGCGTCGGGCTGCCCGACCTCGGCCGGAGCGGTCGCCTCCACGGCATGGGCGGAAGCGGCAACAGTCTCCCCGCCCAGGGTCACCACCCGGTCGCTGGACTCGATGCGAATTGCCGCGTTCGGCGGCAATTCCTCGACCGGATTGCGCTTTGCCGCGATATTCAGCGGCAGGGACGCCGACTCGGCAAGCGGCGCCTGGCGCTGCTGCTCCACGAGGACCTGCTCCCGTTCCGGCAGGACTTCCACGGGTGGCTCGACGGTTTTGCGCCCGCCCCGGGCACCACGCGGCGGACGATCAGGCTTCTCGGCCGGGGCAGCCGGCCTTTCGGGCGTCATCTCCGCAGGCTGGCTTGCCGGCTTGTCCGCCTTCGCGTCGGCCGGCGTCCCGGTCTGCCCTTCCGTCGAGGCGGCCTCGCGCCGGTCGGCGCTGCGCTTGCCTCCACGACGGCGACGACGCCCGCTGCGCTTGCTCGACTTGCTCTCGGCAGATTCGCCATCCTCCTCCCCGGGGCGTTCCGCCCGGTCCTGGGACCGAGCCCCGGCTTTGCGGTCGCCCTCGGCCGCGTCCGGCTTCGCCGGCTTGCGTGACGGTGCCTGCCGGTTTGCCTGCGTCTCGGCGGACTGGGCCTCCTCCGCGCTGTTCAATGCCCCGAACAGGGTTTTCCAGACCCGCTTGAGCAGCCCGCCGACCGCCGCGGGCTGCGCCGCGGGCACCGGCTGACGGGGCTCGGCCGGTTCTTCGGTCTTCTGGACCGGTGCCGGCGCAGGCTGTGCCGGCGGCACGACGGTCCGGACGGCTGCCTGCTGGGCACGGGGGCGAACCTGCAGTTCATGATGGCTCGGGATGTCGACTTCCTGCTCCTGGATCAGGTCGATCGCGGAGGCCGAATGCTCGGGCAGGTCGGACTTGCGTACCCGCTCGATCTGGTAGTGCGGCGTTTCCAGGTTGATGTTCGGGATCAGCAGCAACTCGATGCCGTACTGCTGCTCGAGATCACCCAGCTGCAGGCGCTTTTCGTTGAGCAGGTAGGTCGCCACGTCGATCGGCACCTGGGCAACCACGCGACCGGTGTTTTCCTTGAGTGCTTCGTCCTGCATCAGGCGCAGGATGGCCAGCGAAAGCGACTCGACCGAGCGGATCGTACCCTGGCCGTCGCAGCGCGGGCAGACATGCTGAGAGGATTCCCCGAGGGAGGCGCGCAAGCGCTGCCGGGACATCTCCAGCAGGCCGAATCGGGAAATCCGGCCGATCTGCACGCGCGCCCTGTCGATCTTGAGCGCCTCGCGCAGGGTGTTTTCCACTTCCCGCTGGTGCTTGGACGAGGACATGTCGATAAAGTCGATCACCACCAGACCGCCCATGTCGCGCAGCCGCAGCTGGCGGGCGACTTCCTCGGCCGCCTCGCGGTTGGTGTTGTAGGCCGTTTCCTCGATATCCTGGCCCTTGGTATTGCGCCCGGAGTTGATGTCGATTGCGGTCAATGCTTCGGCATGGTCGAAGACCAGCTCGCCGCCCGAGGGCAGCGTGACCACGCGCTGATAGGCCGATTCGATCTGCGACTCGATCTGATAGCGCGTAAACAGCGGCACCCGATCATCGTAGAGTTTCAGCCGCGACGCCATCTGCGGCATGACCAGCCGCACGAACTCGCCGGCCTGGGCAAACATGCCCGGCTCGTCGATCAGGATCTCGCCGATGTCGTTGCGCAGGTAGTCCCGCAACGCGCGGATGATGACGTTGCTTTCCTGGTAGATGAGAAATGGTGCCTTGCGGGCTTCGGCGGCCTTCTCGATGGCCTGCCACACGCCCAGCAGGTAGTCGAGATCCCACTGCAGCTCCTCGGCGCTGCGCCCGACCCCGGCGGTGCGCACGATCAGGCCCACGCCCTCGGGCATGTTCAACTGTGCCAGCTGCGTGCGCAGTTCGGCGCGGTCATCGCCTTCGATGCGACGGGATACCCCGCCGGCGCGGGGGTTGTTCGGCATGAGCACCAGGTAGCGGCCGGCAAGACTGACGAAGGTAGTCAGTGCCGCCCCCTTGTTGCCCCGCTCCTCCTTGTCGACCTGGACGATGAGCTCCTGCCCCTCCCTGAGGGCATCCTTCAGGATCGGCCGTCCCTTGTCGTCGACCGCTTCCGGATCAAGGTAGCTGCGGGCGATTTCCTTGAAGGGCAGGAAGCCGTGGCGCTCGGAACCGTAATTGACGAACACGGCTTCGAGACTGGGCTCGATCCGGGTGATGCTCGCCTTGTAGATATTGGATTTTTTCTGCTCCCGTGCCGGGGTTTCGATATCGATGTCGTAAAGACGCTGGCCGTCGACCAGCGCCACGCGCAACTCCTCGGAGTGCGTCGCGTTGATGAGCATTCGCTTCATTGAAAATTTCTCTCTGCACACAAAGAACCGGCCCGCGCTGACACGGGCCGGTTCCGTTCCTGTGATGGGTGCGAGAATTCGTCGAAACCGGCAGCAGCAGCGCGACCAGCCAGCTCAGGCCGATTCGCAGCGAGATGCCACGCAGATTGTTCGTCATTCGAATCCTCGCTCAAGGGGGTTCAAGGTGCCGTGCACGCCAGCGGGCAGCAACCCGTGACGCGGTCGGCAGGCATGATCTGTCGCGGCGACGGCCGGTGTCTCGATAGACCGTCACCGACGCGCCCCTGAAGGGGGGCGCCTGGCTGCAATCCGGTGCAGGCACTGCCTGACGACCTGCCGGGTCGTTCAAGGCGGCGGTTGTCGCGGACTGGCGGGATCGCCACCCTCCGCCTGCAAGCCCGCGCACCCGCAGACAGCTGCACCGGCGACAGATGGTACCATATGACAGATATCTTTAAGGAATCTCTGCACCTGCCGCCCGGAGCCTGGTGTCGCAACGCAGGGGGCGGCGGGTCCGGCCTGCTGACTGAACTTGTGCCCCGGCGCGGCGTCCGTGTCCTGCATGCAAATCGCTGCACTCGTGCAGGGCGTCCTTGGAACGAATTGCCGCCGGGCGTACCTGGCGGATCACGCAATATCTTTGGGAGTAACACTGCACGATGAATGCGCCCGGGGCATCGGATTCGACCACCGCCGTCCGGCACGTCACGATCGATGAACGCAACGACGGACAGCGCCTGGACAACTTCCTGCTGGCCGTGTTCCGGGGCGCGCCCCGCAGCCTGGTCTACCGGATCCTGCGCAAGGGCGAGGTCCGCGTGAACCGCAAGCGGGCCAAGGCCAGCCAGCGTCTGCAGCACGGAGACCTGGTCCGCCTGCCCCCGGTGCGTCTGGGTCCGGACGCGCCGGCGGTGCCGATCCCTGCCGCCCAGATCGCTCGGGTAACCGCCAGCATCCTGCACGAGGACAATGCCCTGATCGTGCTGAACAAGCCGCCCGGGCTGGCGGTACACCGCGGCAGCGGCGTCGGATACGGCGTGATCGACCTGCTGCGCGCCGAGCGCGGGGCGGACGAACCGCTTGAACTGGTGCACCGGCTTGATCGGGAGACCAGCGGCTGCTTGCTGCTGGCCAAGTCCCGGTCGGCGCTGCTGCGATTGCAGGCGCAGGTGGGCGAAGCCGGCGGGGCCGAAAAACGTTACTGGGCCATTGTCTCCGGCCAGGCCGAACGGGTGTTCGCCGCTGGAGCGTCACGCAGCGTCACCCTGCCCCTGCGCAAGAACACGCTGCGGGGAGGCGAACGGATGGTCCAGGTGGACCACCGCGAGGGCAAGCCCGCCCGGACGGACTTCCGCTGCCTGGCCGCCGGCCCGCGGGCCGCCCTTCTGGAGGCGACCCTGCACACCGGCCGCACCCACCAGGTCCGGGTGCACGCCGCCAGTCTCGGCCTGCCGATCGTGGGGGACGACAAATACGGCGACGCCGACTTCGACCGGGCGATCCGGGCGGAACCGACCGGATTTCGAGGCATGGCACTGCACGCGGCGACCCTGGCCATCGATCATCCCGAAACCGGGATTCGCCAGCATTTCAGCGCGCCGGTCCCGGAGCGTTGGGGCCGGCTTGCCGATGAACTGGGCATTGCCCTGCCGCAACTTGCGAAACGACAATCATGACTGACGACCCGAAACTGATCATCTTCGACTGGGACGGCACCTTGATGGACTCGACCGACCGGATCGTGGATGCCTTCCTGCACGCCATGGGCGATTGCCGCCTGCCCGCGCGCGACCGGCACGAGATCCGGGACATCATCGGCCTGGCCCTGCCCGAGGCCGTCCGGCTGCTCTACCCCGAAGCCGCGGCAAACGACCAGCAGGCACTGTGTCGCGCCTATTCGGCGTACTACCACACCATCGACACCCCCGTGCGGCCCTACGAGGGCGCCGATCGACTGCTGGCCGACCTGGCCGAGGCCGGGTACTGGATGGCGGTTGCGACCGGAAAGTCCCGGCGGGGTCTGGACGAGGCCCTGGAAGCGAGCGGACTGGGCGCGCACTTCATGACCACGCGCTGTGCGGAAGAAAGCGCCTCCAAGCCCTCCCCGCTGATGCTTGAGCAGATTCTCGACGAGCTTGGCCGGGTAGCCGCCCGGTCGACGATGGTGGGGGACAGCATCTACGACCTGCAGATGGCCGCCAATGCCCGGATGGCATCCATCGGCATCACCCACGGGGTCCACGAGGCGGCACGCCTGATGGCCCACGGCCCGCTGTGCTGCGTGGACAGCCTCGGCGCGCTGGGGTGGCACTTCCGGACTCCGGCGCCGGAGCGTCCGCAAGCGCCCGGGTCGGGCACCCAGTCCGCGGCCATCGACACCGGGGACACCGCGGAATACCCGGAAGCGGCCAACGGCCCCGGAGCGAACCTCGCGAAAGGTTCGGATCAAGGACGTCAGGGGGCATAATGAAGGCTTCTTGAGCACGGTGCCCACCAGCCCTGCCCCCCCCCGAAGTCCCCCTGCCCGGGCGAGCCGGTCCGCGGGTGATCCCGATGGCCGGCCGGGCGGTTCGGGGCCGGCAACCGAAACACACCCTTTCGAGTCAACGCGAGCGATCCGTAATGAGCGAATCGAACCCCAACGAACCGATCCTTCAATCCGGCTCCTCCCCGCGCGACCTGCACAGCTGGGAGCGTGAGGCGCTGGTGCGCATTGCACAGGCCGGCCTCATCGAGCAGCGCCGGGCCAGGCGCTGGGGCATCTTCTTCAAGCTGTTGGGATTTGCCTACCTGCTCGCGATCCTGATGCTGATCGTGCTGCCGCGCAGCGGGGGAGAGTCGCCGCTCGAAGCGGAGGGCAACGAGACGGTCGCGGCGGTCATCGACATCAAGGGCGTGATCGCCGACGGCGAACTGACGTCTGCCGAGCGGGTCAACGAATCACTGCGCAAGGCGTTCGAGGCCGAGTCGGTCAAGGGCGTGATTCTGCACCTGAACTCGCCCGGGGGCAGCCCCGTGCAGTCGGGAAGGATCTATGACGAGATCGTGCGCCTGAAGGAGGCGCACCCCGACAAGCCGGTGTACGCGGTCATCGAGGACGTCTGTGCGTCGGGGGGGTATTACATCGCCGCGGCGGCGGATCACGTCGTCGCGGACCGTGCAAGCATCGTGGGCTCCATCGGGGTACGCATGGACAGCTTCGGATTCGTCGGCGCCATCGAAAAGCTCGGGATCGAGCGCCGGCTGTACACCGCGGGCAACGACAAGGCGCTGCTTGACCCCTTCCTGCCCGAGAACCCGGAACAGGTCGCGCATGTCGAAGCGATGCTGGACAATATCCACGAGCAGTTCATCAACGCCGTTCGTGCCGGACGGGGCGACCGGCTGGCGGACGATCCGGCCATCTGGTCCGGCCTGGTCTGGAGCGGCGAGCAGGCCGTGCCCATGGGGCTGGTCGACGAGCTCGGCGACCTCGACATGGTGGTCCGCGACCGGCTGGCGCTTGATCAGACCGTCGACATGACACCACAATCGGACCCTTTCGAACGTTTCTTCGGAAGGCTCGAAGCGACCGGGGCGGGAATCATCGAGCGACTCGGCCAGGTCACATGGCATTGAAACCGCAGCAACAGCAGAATCAGATGAGACGCGAATCGAGTTCGGAGATCATCAACCCCGAAGACCGGAAGCAGGCCATGCGCGAAAGCCTGCACGCACATGAAACGTGCCGTGCAGGGCACGGATCGGCCGGCGCGTTGCCGCAAACGACCCGCAACGGCCCCGGGCAGAGTGTCCCGGACGATTGTGTGGGCGGCATCGACCGGCACGCCATCGGGGGATCGCAGCCGGTCCGGGCGGCCGCGCGCAGCCTGCCGCCCCGCTGCATGGCGGACCCGAAAACCCACCCGGATCAGGAGGGTGATCTGGCCCTCGAAGAGGAACCGGCGTCGGTTGCCCCGCCTCCGATGTACAAGGTCGTCATGCTCAATGACGACTTCACCCCGATGGAATTTGTCATCGAAGTGCTGGTGCGCTATTTCGGCATGGCACAGGATCGCGCCACGGCCACCATGCTGGAAGTCCACAACCGCGGTCGCGCAGTCTGCGGGGTATTTACCCGGGAAGTGGCCGAAACCAAGGTCATGCAGGTCAACGACCTGGCCAGACAAAACCAGCACCCTCTGCTATGTATGATGGAAGAGGCCTGACCTGTCGTCCGGCACGCCGCTGCGCGATCGGCGTCGGCTGCCCCGATTGGCGCTGCCAGGGGCTTGATGCCCGGCAGACCCCTCCATCACGGGCAATGCCCGCCCACGGCGTTGCGCAAGGCGCCTTACACGAGACCGGAGAACCGAACCGATGCTGAGCATAACACTCGAAGAAACCCTCAACGGCGTCTTTCGGCGGGCACGCGAGTCACGTTTCGAGTTCGTGACCCTTGAGCTGCTGCTGCACGGACTTCTCGAAAACCGCGACGCGCGGATGGTGCTCGATGCCTGCGGCGTCAATCTCTCCGCCCTCGCCCTGGAGCTCGAGCAATTCACGGTCCACACGATTCCGAGACTGCCGCCGGACGACCCGAGAGAAACCCAGCCGACGCTCGGATTCCAGCGGGTCCTCCAGCGGGCCGTCATGCAGGTGCAGTCTTCCGGACGCCAGGAAGTGACCGGGGCGCACGTGCTCGCGGCACTGTTCGGGGAGCAGGATTCGCATGCGGTGCACCTGCTTGCAAAGCAGGGCGTTGCCCGGCTGGACGTGGTGAACTTCATCGCGCACGGCGACCTGCCGGACGATGCGGCAGAGACGGACGATGGTGCCGCGGCGGGGGCGACAAAAGGCAAGCAGGCGCCGCAGGAGGACGAGAACAGCTTCGAGAACTTCGTGGTCAACCTCAACGCCCTGGCCAAGCAGGGCCGCATCGACCCGCTCATCGGACGGGCCCACGAGCTGGAGCGCGTGGTCCAGATCCTCTGTCGCCGGCGCAAGAACAACCCGCTGCTGGTCGGCGAGGCCGGGGTCGGCAAGACGGCCATCGCCGAGGGGCTGGCGCGCAAGATCGTCGAGGGTGACGTCCCGGCGCCCTTGAAGGACGCGACGATCTTCGCGCTGGATCTGGGCGCGCTGGTCGCCGGCACCAAGTACCGGGGGGATTTCGAAAAACGCCTCAAGAGCGTCCTGCGCGGCATCAAGCGGCGGACCAACGCCATCCTGTTCGTTGACGAGATTCACACCATCATCGGCGCGGGTGCGGCCTCGGGCGGTGCCATGGATGCCTCCAACCTCATCAAGCCCGCCCTGGCCAATGGCAACCTGCGCTGCATCGGCTCGACCACCTTCCAGGAGTTTCGCGGCATCTTCGAAAAGGACGCGGCCCTGACGCGGCGCTTCCAGAAGCTCGACGTGCCGGAGCCCTCCGAGTCCGAGGCGCTGGAAATTCTCAAGGGCCTGCGTGCAGGTTACGAAAAGCACCACGGGGTGCAGTACAGCGACGAGGCGCTGGAAGCGGCCGTCAAGCTTTCTGCCCGCTACATTACCGATCGCCACCTGCCGGACAAGGCCATCGACGTGATCGACGAGGCCGGGGCCCGCCACCGGCTGTTCGATCCCGAGCCGGGAGACAACGAACTGGGCGTCGCGGAAATCGAGGCGGTCATCGCCAAGATCGCGCGGATCCCGGAACGAACCGTCTCCACCTCCGACCGGGAAGTGCTGCGCAACCTGGATGGCAACCTGCGCATGGTGGTCTTCGGTCAGGACGAGGCGATCGGTCAGCTGTGCACGGCCATCAAGCTGGCCCGCTCGGGGCTGCGCAGCCCGGACAAGCCGATCGGGGCCTTCCTGTTCGCCGGTCCGACCGGCGTGGGCAAGACCGAGGTGGCGCGACAACTCGCCCGCCTGCTGGGCATCGAGCTGATCCGGTTCGACATGTCCGAATACATGGAGCGGCACAGCATCTCGCGGCTGATCGGCGCACCGCCGGGCTATGTCGGCTTCGAGGAAGGCGGCCTGCTGACCGAAGCCATCAACAAGCAGCCGCATGCCGTGCTGCTGCTCGACGAGATCGAGAAGGCGCATCCGGACCTGTTCAACCTGCTGCTTCAGGTCATGGACAACGGGGCACTGACCGACACCAACGGCCGGACCGTGGATTTTCGCAATGTCATCCTGGTCATGACCTCCAACATGGGCGCCGATACCGCAAGCCGCAATACCCTGGGGTTCGTGGAGCAGGATCACCGCACCGATGCCATGGAGGCAATCAAGCGCGGGTTCAGCCCGGAGTTTCGCAACCGGCTGGATGCGATTATCCAGTTCCGCTCACTGCAGCCCCGGCAGATCGCCAACGTGGTCGACAAGCTGCTTCTGGAGCTCGAGCAGCAGCTGGAGGAAAAGCACGTCGCCCTGGTGATCGACGAGCCCGTGCGCGGCTGGCTGGCCGAGCATGGTTACGATCCGCTGATGGGCGCCAGGCCCATGGCGCGGGTCATCCAGGAACACATCAAGCGTCCGCTGGCCGAGGAACTGCTGTTCGGCACGCTGGCCGAGCACGGGGGCACCGCGCGCTTCGTGATGGGCGAGGATGGACCCGAGCTGACGGCCGAGCCGGCGGTCACCTCCACGATCGAGGCCTGACCGTCCAACCGGGCACGACAATTCGCAAAACGCGGCACGAAGCCCTCCACGGCCTCGGGGCCACAATGCCCGGGCAAAGTCACGGCCCGGCACCTGCCGTCCGACAGGCTGGCCTGCCCCGTGGCCGCCGGGTACCCATGCCCTGCCCGATCCGCCGCGGCAGTCTTTGCATTTTCTTTGGTGCAGAGCTTGTTGGTGCAGCGCGTTGATCGCCATTCCGACCGCCCGAGGCTGACGGCTTGAGCAGAACAACGCAGAACAGCTGCGGGCTCAGTCGAACTTCAGGCGCCGCAGCCGGAGCCCGGAGTCATTCCCCGCCGGCGCGCGCGGCCTGTTGCCGAGCGCGATCTTCCGAAGCCGGCTGACCTGCGCGTGGGGCTTCCCAGTCGGTCAGGATCTCCTGCGGCTGGGGACGACGCCGGGGCACCGGACGCTGAACCGGCGTACCGAGGTTCACGAACCCCAGAAGCTGCTCATGGTCGGCCACACCCAGGCCGGCACGCAACCACGGGTCGGCGCAACGCCCGCCGGACAGCCATACGCCCCCGAAGCCGGCCGCTTCGGCAGCCAGCAGCAGGTAACCACCGACCGTGGCGGCCGTGGCCTGCTGTTCCCAGAGCGGCACCTTGGGGTGATCGGGCGTCGGCGAGCAGATCAGGCCCAGCAGCAGGGGCGCACGCATCGGCTTGTCCCGCTCCCGTTCGATCAGACCCGCCGGCGCGTCCGGCTGACGCCGCCGCATCGACTCCGCAAACAGCTCGCCCAGCCGCGCCCTGGCTGCGCCCCGGATCTGCAGCAGCCGCCAGGGAACCAGCCCCCCGTGGTCCGGGACGCTGGCAGCCGCCTGCAACAGCTGCGCGAGGGTCGCCTCATCCGGCGCCGGGTCAGTCAGGGCCGCGGCCGGCACAGAGCGCCGGTCAGTCATCAGGCGGAGAAAGGCCGCCGCTTGGGAGTGGGTCATGGACTCGAACAATCCTCCTGGCCAGGAAAACGCCGCGTGAAGCCATCGGTACGCTGCTGCGGCAATACGCGGGCCGATACATGCCCGGCTGGTGCCGCGCGATCTGGTGTCGTGCGCCACGGCGCACCCGGGCATTCGTGTCCCGCACGGAAAAAGCGCCGGCAATCAACCTGGACACCGACCCCGAACGGGCGAAAAACATCGCCCCGGGGTTGCGGTCGTGCCCAGATTTTGCATAATGCGTGACCTGTTTACACTACTTGATCGAATATGCCGAAAGAAGATTACATCGAAATGCAGGGCACCGTCATCGACACGCTGCCGAACACCATGTTCCGCGTTGAACTGGAAAACGGCCACGTCGTGACCGCACACATTTCGGGACGGATGCGCAAGAACTACATCCGCATCCTGACGGGTGACAAGGTCACCGTTCAGCTGACACCCTACGATCTCACCAAGGGCCGGATTTCCTTCCGCTCCCGCTGAGCCCGCGCCGTTCTGCCGGGCCGGCAGTCGACATCCCGCCACTGTCCGGGCTGGTTGTGCCGCGCCGGGCAAAACCGGCAGGCTTCATTGAGCACCGCCCTCCGCGGGCCGGGCACAGTCTCTCGGCGCGCGACCCCGGGGACCTCTGGGCAGACCGCAGCCTTGACCCGGACATGCCGCAACGCAGTCAAGGCCAGTCTCAGGCCTGCGGTTCGACGATACTGCAAAGAAAGGCAAATGCGCTTTGCCCGCTCATGGCAAAGGGGTCAAAATCCCCGCGCAGGTTGAATTTGAGCAACTTGCGCTGATTTTCCCGAACCAGTCCCACGTACGCCATTTCCCAGTCCTGGAAGTGACGCTGGTGCGTTTCGCCGTACTCCAGCAGCAACGGCGACGTGTGCCGGTCGTCATTGAGAATCCGGTGATAAATGGTGTTCACCTCGTCCCGCGACCCTTCAAGGCACTGCAGGAAGCTGCAACTGTCGAAGCACAGCACGCCAGTCAGCCCGGCCCTGGCATTCTTGACCCTGGACACTTCCAGGATCTCGTGGATATCGCCAATGCCGAAACCTTCCACCGCGCGGCTCGCGTAAATCAGCCTGACCAGATACATGGATTGTCCATCCTTGCTTTCGATACGCTTGGCCGGCCCCTGCCAGCTTGAGCGCCCTACGTTACCACTCGCGGACGATGTCGCCAATCTCCGGGGAACCGCGCCCTTCTACGTGCCCGCGCGCGAAACGTGTCTGTACCGAATCGAGCCGGAAGCTGCCCTTGATGCTTTCGTCCCGACCGAGGACCTGCACGCCCTCCGAGGTGTAGTGGCGAACCTCCCTTCCGGTCCCGTACAGCACCAGCTTGTCACCCGGCTGCAGGCCCGCCTCGAAACCGATGTTGACATAGCCTCGGTCACTGTCCACGTCGATGATCCGCGCCTGAAAGGGAAGCCCCGACAGCACCCCGACCAGATGATCCGCAAGCCGATCGACCTCCCGCTTCAGTCCGGCGCCTGCCGCCTCCTCCACCACGTCTTCGGACACGGCAGCATCCGGGGCGCCTTCCGAGAGCAGCTCCTGCAGTGACAGCCGTCTTTCCGCCACCCGCTCGACCAGCCGGCCGCTGGAGGTGTCAATCAGCTCGAGGTACAGCAGCAGGTCACTGTTCGGCGCGGCACGTTCAGTAAATACCAGGTTGCGCATCATGGCATCGGCGCCACCGCTGACCAGCTCCTCGCGCACGTGCAGCCGCACCGCGAACTGGATTGCCCGGTCGTTCCAGAGAAACCGGTAAGGGTTGTCCAATCCATCGTGGTAACTGGTGTCGTGAAGATTGACCGCGCGCAGATCGCTGAAATGCACTGCGTCACGACTGGCCAGCGCGCGCGCCAGCTGTTCCTGCATGCGTCCCACTGCCCGGCGCGTCCCGACGATGTCATGACGCGCGTCGATGTCCGGACCCACCAGGGCGACATGCTTGCGCAGCGCGGAGACACGCGAGGTTCCGGACTCCCGCAGAAAGCGACTTTCCGCCTGCAACTGCCCGCCGACCACCCGCTGGTCGTTCCAGACCTGTGCCGCACTCTCGGCGTATGCCGCGGTGATGCCCGCCAAACCCGAGATCGACACAATCAGCCACAGCAGGCCCGCGAATATCCGCCGACCGGGCAAGGGGTGCATTTTCAAGGTCATTTCTCCGATCTTCCGTCGCAGGTCGAATCCGTGGGCCAGGCCACTGGCCGTGCCGCCGCCGCTCCGGGCGAGACTGGCACGCGCGCAGACCAAGCCGATGCCGGACATGATCGCAACACTGCCCGGCCCGGGCAACGCCCTTGTCAGCCTGCCTGTCCCCGGGAAAGACGATGACGCCCCGGCACGCCCCCGGATCCGCCCGCCCCGAAAGGCACCTGCCGGGAAGGCCCCGCCGCGATGTCACCGCACGCGACAGAGGGCGGCGACCACAGCTCGTGCAAATCGCCGGCCTGCACCCCGTGACGGCCGGCGACCTGTCCGGGAATCAGGCTTCGGGGTAACGCATCTGGACTCGTCCGATTCCGCGGGCCTGGGCAAGCCGGTGCAGCAGCTCGTCATCAGGCTGCACCTGCCAGTCATCCGAAAGCTGGTAGACCGCCCGCGCGCCTTCGAGCCGGCACTCGACCGCCACGCGCACGCCGCCTTCGGGCGTTCGAAACGGCTGCAGCATCTCCAGCAGACCTTCGGCATCGGCCGGCTCGGATACGTCCAAAAGCGAGACCACCAGGAAGCGGGCGTAGGCCGCCCGCGCCTGCTCCAGCGTCATCAGCCGCTTCTGACGCAGGCGCAACCCGCCGGAGAAGGGGTCGAGCGCCACGCCGCCCTCTGCCACCAGCACCCGCTCGCGCACCAGCAAATCGGCATGGGCCGTGTAATCCTCGGGAAACAGCCGGATCTCGCAGCGGCCGCTGCCGTCATCGAGTGTCAGGAAGGCTTCCTTTTCGCCGGACTGGGTACGACGGACCCGCTCGTCGACCAGCAGGCCGGCAACCAGCGCCGGCTTGTCGCGCACCGGGGCACCGGGAACAGGCGCCTCCAGCGTGTCGGCCAGCGGACCGATGCGGCGCACCCCGATGCGCTCGAGTTCCGCCAGGGACCCGTCGATCGGGTGGCCGGTCAGGTACAGGCCGAGGGTTTCCTTCTCGTAGCGCAGCCGTTCGATATCCGGCCAGTCGACCTGCTCCCGGATCGGCACGTCCAGGGTCGCCTGGGTATCCGGCAAGTCGCCGAACAGGTCGCCCATGCCCCGGGCCTCCGACTCGACCGTCTGGGTCGCCAGGCGCACCGCCTCGGGGATGTGCGCGAACAGGCTGGCCCGGTTCGGGCCAAGTCCGTCCAGGGCCCCGGCGCGGACCATCGCTTCGAGTACCCGCTTGTTGAGCGCGGCGGTACCGACACGACGGCAGAAATCGTTGAAGTCGGCAAACGGCCCGTCCTGCTCGCGGGCCGAAACGATCGCGGCTATCGGGCCCTCGCCCACGCCCTTGATCGCCCCAAGCCCGTAGACCACGGTCTGATCGTCCCGCACGGTGAACTTGTACTGGCACTCGTTGACCTGCGGGGGCACCACCTTCAGGCCCATGCGCCGGCATTCGTCGATCAGGCCCACCACCTTGTCGGTGTGATCCATGTCGGCGGAGAGCACCGCGGCCATGAATGCCGCCGGGTAGTGGGCCTTGAGCCACGCGGTCTGATAGGCAACCAGCGCGTAGGCTGCCGAATGCGATTTGTTGAAACCGTAGCCGGCAAACTTCTCCATCAGATCGAAGATCATGCCGGCCTGGTCGGGATCGACCGATTTTTCCTTCGCGCCGGCCATGAACAGTTCACGCTGCTTGGCCATTTCCTCGGGCTTCTTCTTGCCCATCGCGCGGCGCAGCAAATCCGCACCGCCAAGCGAATAGCCGGCCAGGATCTGGGCAATCTGCATCACCTGTTCCTGGTAGACAATCACCCCGTAGGTGGGCTTGAGCACCTCGGTCAGCCAGGGGTGCAGGTATTCGACCTTCTGGCGGCCGTGCTTGCGGTTGATGAAATCCTCGACCATGCCGGACTGCAGCGGGCCGGGGCGGAACAGCGCCACCAGTGCGACGATGTCCTCGAAGCAGTCCGGCTGAAGGCGGCGGATCAGGTCCTTCATGCCGCGCGATTCAAGCTGGAAGACCGCGGTCGTCTCGCAGCGCTTGAGCAGCGCGTAGCTGGGCCGGTCATCCAGCGGGATCGACTGGATATCGATGGGCGCCTCGCTCTTGCGCACCCGCTCGGCATTGATGGTCTTGAGCGCCCAGTCGATGATGGTGAGGTTTCGCAGGCCCAGAAAGTCGAACTTCACCAGGCCCACGGCCTCGACGTCGTCCTTGTCGAGCTGACTGGCAAAGCTCGCGCCATTGCCCTCGCAGTACAGTGGCGTGAAGTCGGTCAGCTTGCTCGGGGCGATCAGGACGCCACCGGCGTGCTTGCCCACGCTGCGCGGCAAACCTTCCAGGGCACGCCCCATGTCGACAATCGCCTGCACCTCCTCGTCGGTCTCGTAGAGTTTCTTGAAATCCTCGGAGAACCGCTCGGGATCACTTTGCGACCGCTCGGTCTTGCCCAGCGCGTCGTCCAGGGTCACGTCCAGCCCCGGCTTGAAGGGAATCAGCTTGGCAATGCGGTCGACAAAGCCGTAGGGATGCCCCAGGACGCGACCCACGTCACGCACCACCGCCTTGGCGGCCATGGTGCCGTGGGTGGCGATCTGCGAGACCGCCTCGCGGCCATAGCGGTTGGCGACGTATTCGATGACCCGGTCGCGTCCTTCCATGCAGAAGTCGATATCGAAGTCAGGCATCGAAACCCGCTCGGGATTGAGAAACCGCTCAAACAGGAGGTCGTAGGGAATCGGGTCCAGATCGGTAATCTTTAGCGAATAGGCCACCAGCGAGCCGGCCCCGGAACCACGTCCCGGCCCGACCGGGATGCCCTGGTTCTTGGCCCACTGGATGAAGTCCGCGACGATCAGGAAGTAGCCGGGGAAACCCATCTGCAGGATCACTTCCAGCTCGGTTTCCAGGCGCTCGCGATATTTCCCGATGACCTGCGGATCGTCGCTGATACCCTTCAGTCGATCATCCAGTCCGCGATGCGCTTCCTGGCGCAGAAACGCGCCCTCGGTCAGCCCCTCCGGAATGGGAAACTGAGGCAGAAAGTTCTCGCCCAGGCGCAGGGTGACGTTGCAGCGCCGGGCGATGTGCAGGGTGTTCTCCAGCGCCTCGGGGATATCGGCGAACAGCTCGGCCATCTCATCCGGGCTGCGCAGGTATTGCTGCTCCGAATACCCCCTGGGTCGGCGCGGATCGTCCAGCACGCGTCCCTGGTTGATGCAGACCCGAATCTCGTGCGCCTCGAAATCTTCCCGTCGCAGAAATCGCACGTCGTTGGTGGCCACCACCGGCAAACCGCGCTCGACGGCCAGCGCGACCGCCCGGTGCAGGTAGGTTTCCTCATTCGGTCGCCCCGTGCGCACAAGCTCAAGGTAGAAACGGTCCGCAAAGCGCTCCAGCCACCAGTCCAGGCGCGGCCCAAGCTCCGCGTCACGCCCCGAGAGCAGCAACTGGCCGATCTCGCCCTCCCGCCCGCCGGAAAGCGCGATCAGCCCCGCGCACTGCTCGCTCGTCAGCCAGTCTGCCCGGATCATCGGCTGGCCGTCGTGCTGGCCGGCGCAGTAACCGCGCGAGAGCAGCACGGTCAGATTCCGGAAGCCCTGGTCGTTCTGGCACAGGAGCACCAGCCGGGTCGGCGGTGCCTGCTCCTCGCGCGAGCGGACCCAGAGATCGGCTCCGATGATCGGCTTGATCCCGGCCGCCTGCGCGGCCCTGTAGAACTTGACCAGCGCGAACAGGTTGCCCTGGTCGGTCAGCGCAACCGCGGGCATGCCCATCTGGGCAATCGGCTTCATCATGCCCTTGATGCGCAGCATGCCGTCGACCAGCGAGAACTCGCTGTGCAGGTGCAGGTGCACGAACCCCGCGCTCATCTGGGTGACGCTCCTTCCGACTCCAGGCGTGCGAGCGTCTCGCGCTCCATCTCCCTGAGATCTTCCATTTCCTCGGCAGTGAATCCGGCCTCCATGCGTCCAAGCTCATCGTAAGGTCCGCGGATGCGACCACTCATGTACGCCCGCAGCAGGTCCCGGAAAGTCTCCCGGGGCGGCACCCCGCGCTCGGCGCAGGCATGGCGGAACCAGCGGGTTCCGATCTCGACGTGACCGATTTCCTCGCGGTAGATCACATCCAGAATCGCCACCAGCCGATCATCGCCGGCCGCGGCCAGCTTGCGCTGCATGCCCGGGGTGACGTCCAGCCCGCGCGCCTCGAACACCCGGGGCACCAGCGCCATGCGCACCAGCACGTCATCGTCGGTCCGTCGAACCATCTCCCAAAGTCCGCCGTGTGCCGGAAAATCACCGTAACCGGCCCCATGATCGGCCAGGTAATCGGCCAGCAAGACGAAATGCGCCCCTTCTTCGGCGGCCACCTGCAGCCAGTCGAGGTAGTACTGCTTCGGCATGCCCCGGAACCGGTACACCGCGTCCAGGGCAATATTGATGGCATTGAACTCGATGTGGGCCAGTGCATGCGCGAGCACAACCCGGCCCGCCTGACTGCGCATGTCGCGCCGGGCCAGGTCCCGCGGCAGAACCAGGTCAGGCTTTGCCGGCCGCCCTGGGTCGGGCACTGCTTCGATCGGTGTCACGCGCTCGTCCTCGCAGCAGAATCCCGTGCAAGCCTGGTCGTAAAGCGCCTTCGACCGCCGGGCCTTCTCCCGCGGTTCCGGGGTCATCAATATCGAGCGCGCCGCTTGGTGAATCGACTCAATCATTCAAAAACAAGTTCTTCGGACTTTTTCTTCAGAAACTGCTCAAGGTCTTGCTCAAGCGCCCGGTACATGGCGACCGCCCGGTGACCGTCCTCGGTCAGGCTGGCATGCCCGCCTCCCGCACCGCCGGCGCCCTTGTCCACCAGCGGGCGCCCGCCCAGGGCGTTCATTTCCTCCACGAGCGACCAGGCCCGCTTGTAGGACATGCCCATGGCGCGGGCCGCCGCGCTGATCGAACCATGGCAGTCTATCTGTTCAAGCAGCCTGACCTTGCCGATCCCGAGGTAGCCCTGGCGGGCTCCGGTGACCCACAGCCGAGCCCGGATTCTTTCAGCATAGGGGCTGCCCGGCAGCTTGTTCTTCCTGTCCGCGGATTTTCTCGGCATCTTTGAACTCCGCCTCCCGGTTCATCCGAATGATCTGCTGCGATGGCCGCCGCCGATCGCGACATCAACGCTTTCGGGCCGCTGGATAGTACACTGCCCGCCGGGCGGACGCATCGGTCGCCCCGTTCTCGAATCCACAATGGAAACGGTCTTAGATGAGCATCACGGCAAGAATCCCCCTGGGGGCACTTTCTCCCGAAGAATTCCTGCGCGACTACTGGCAGAAGCGCCCCCTGCTGATCCGGCAGGCCATCCCGGGCTTCGAAAGCCCGATCAGCCCGGAGGAACTGGCCGGGCTGGCCTGCGAGGAGGACATCAACGCCCGCCTGATCCTGGAGCACGGGGGACGCAAGCCCTGGGAGGTGCGCCACGGGCCTTTCTCCGAAGAATTGTTCATGACCCTGCCACAGACGGGCTACTCGCTGCTGGTCACCGACTGCGAAAAGGCGATGCCGGACCTGATGGAGTACGTGCAGGCCTTTCGCTTCGTTCCGGACTGGCGCATCGACGATCTGATGATTTCCTACGCGCCGCCGGGCGGCTCCGTGGGCGCCCACATCGACCAGTACGACGTCTTTCTGCTGCAGGCGCATGGTACCCGAAAATGGATGATCGAGTCGCGGCCTCGTCCGGAGGTCTACATCCCGGGGCTGGACGTGCGGATCCTCGAGACCTTCGAGCCGGACGAGGAATGGCTGCTCGAACCGGGGGACATGCTCTACCTGCCGCCGGGTATCCCGCATCACGGCGTCGCAATCTCGCCCTGCATGACCTGGTCGATCGGCTTTCGGGCCCCGCGCACCGTCGACGTGGTCTCGGGTGTCGCGGACATGATGATCGACCGGCTCGATCCGGCGGCGCTCTACCGGGACCCGGACCGGTCGCTGCAGGAAAACCCGGGCGCCCTGTCGGGCACCGACCTGGCGCATTTCCGGGCCCAAGTCCGCGAGGCGCTGGCGGCCGATGACGAGCTGATCGACCGGCTGGTCGCCCGGGTGCTGACGGATCGGCGGGTGGACCTGGCGCCATTCTATCCCCCGAACGTGCCGCTAGACGCCCAGTCAATCGCCTCGCTGCTCGAGTCCGGCTATACCTTGATGCGCACCCCGGCGGTCCGGATGGCCCTGCTGGAGCACGACGCCGGGGCGTTCCTGATGGTCGACGGCGAGGAGACCCGCCTCGGGGAGGCCACCCGCCCGCTGGCCGAGTACCTGACCCGTTCGGTGTTCTATGACAGTGGACGGCTTCTGGAGCTGATGGCGCCTGGCGAGGCGCAGGTCATGCTCGCGGCGCTTTATGCCCACGGGGCCCTGATGTGGCTCGAACCCGAGGCGCTCGAAGAGGGCCTCGAAGACGACCCGGAAGAACCGTCCTGACCGGCCCGGCCTGCTGAACGATTCGCAATGCAAAAGCCCCGGCGACTGACCGGGGCTCTTTGACGGGGACCGTGCCGGCCGCGGCCGGTTTGGCCACGGCCGGTTTTTGTGCGGCTGGTGCCGAACGCCCGGATCAGGCGGTCACGACCGGAATATCCCCAAGCATGGCCGGAGCACGATCGGCCTCGCGCTGATACTCCTCAATCTCGTTGAAGTTGAGATAGCGGTAGACATCGTCGGCCATCGGTTCGAGCAGCTTGACGTGCGTCATGTACTCCTCGACGGTTGGCAGCTTGCCCAGAATCGCCACCACTGCGGCCAGTTCCGCCGAGCTCAGATACACATCCGCATCCTTGCCCAGGCGGTTGGGGAAATTGCGCGTGGAGGTGGAGACCACCGTGGCGCCATCGGCCACCCGGGCCTGGTTGCCCATGCACAGCGAGCAGCCAGGCATTTCGACACGCGCGCCTGACTTGCCGAAGATGCTGTAATACCCTTCCTCGGTCAGCTGGTGCTGGTCCATCCGCGTCGGCGGCGCGATCCACAGGCGGGTCGGCACGGTCGCACCAGCCGCTTCCAGCACCTTGCCGGCCGCCCGGTAGTGACCGATGTTGGTCATGCACGAGCCGATAAACACCTCGTCGATCTGGGCACCCTGGACCTCGGACAGCGGCTTGATATCGTCCGGATCGTTCGGACAGGCCAGCAGCGGCTCTTTGATCTCGTTCAGGTCGATCTCGATCACCTCGGCGTACTCGGCATCGGCGTCCGGCTCCAGCAGCTCGGGGTTTTCGAGCCACTTCTCCATGGCCTCGATGCGGCGCGACAGGGTGCGCTTGTCCTCGTAGCCGCTGGCAATCATCCAGTTGAGCAGGGTGATGTTGGATTTGAGAAACTCGATGATGGGCTCCTTGCCCAGACGCACGGTGCAGCCATTGGCCGAGCGCTCGGCGGAGGCATCGGCAAACTCGAAGGCCTGCTCCACTTTCAGGTCCGGCAGGCCCTCGATTTCCAGCACCCGCCCGCTGAAGATGTTTTTCTTGCCCTTCTTCTCGACCGTCAGCAGGCCGCGCTGGATCGCCGCGTAGGGAATCGCGTTGACCAGATCACGCAAGGTAATGCCCGGCTGCATCTGGCCCTTGAAGCGCACCAGCACCGACTCGGGCATGTCCAGCGGCATCACGCCCAGCGCGGCGGCGAAGGCCACCAGGCCGGAGCCGGCCGGGAAGGAAATCCCGATCGGGAAGCGGGTATGCGAGTCCCCGCCGGTACCCACGGTATCGGGCAGAATCATGCGATTGAGCCAGGAATGGATTACGCCATCTCCCGGGCGCAGCGACACCCCGCCCCGGGTGCTGATGAAGTCCGGCAGGCTGTGCTGCAGCTCGATGTCCACGGGCTTGGGATAGGCCGCCGTGTGGCAGAAGGACTGCATGACAAGGTCGGCGGAAAAGCCCAGGCAGGCCAGCTCCTTGAGTTCATCCCGGGTCATGGCGCCGGTGGTGTCCTGGGAACCCACGGTGGCCATCCGCGGCTCGCAGTAGGTGCCGGGGCGCACGCCCTCGACGCCGCAGGCCTTGCCGACCATCTTCTGGGCCAGGGTATACCCCTTGCCGGTGTCCTTCGGTTGTGCCGGGCGCCGGAAGACGTCCGAAGGCGGCAAGCCCAGCGACTCGCGGGCCCGGTCGGTCAGGCCGCGGCCAATGATCAGCGGGATGCGGCCGCCGGCGCGGACCTCGTCCGGCAGGGTGCTCGGGCGTATCGCGAAGGTCGCGATCACCTCGCCGTCCCGGACCAGCTCTCCCGCGTAGGGACGGATGGTGACGACATCGCCGCTCTCCAGGCCCGAGACATCCACCTCGATCGGCAACGCCCCGGAATCCTCGGCCGTGTTGAAGAAAATGGGCGCGATCTTGCCGCCGAGTACCACCCCGCCAGTGCGCTTGCCGGGCACGTGGGGAATGTCTCGCCCCAGGTGCCATTGCACCGAGTTGATCGCGGACTTGCGCGAGGACCCGGTACCCACCACGTCGCCGACGTAGGCGACCGGGTGACCCTTGCGCTTGAGTTCGGGAATCAACTCCAGCGCCTCGGGCATCTTGCTCTGGAGCATGGCGCGCGCATGCAGCGGAATGTCCGGGCGGCTCCAGGCTTCCTGCGCCGGGGAAAGGTCGTCGGTATTGGTTTCGCCAGGCACCTTGAGCACCGTGACGGTAATTTCTTCCGGCATCTCGGGCTTGGCCAGAAACCATTCGCCCTCGGCCCAGGATTCCATCACTGCCCGGGCATGCACATTGCCCGCCTTGGCCTTGTCTTCCACGTCCCGAAAGGCATCGTAGACCAGCACCAGCCCGGAAAGCGCCCTGACGGCCTCGGGCGCCACCGCCTCGTCGTCGAGCAGCGCGATCAGCGGCGCGATGTTGTAGCCCCCCATCATGGTCCCGAGCAGGCGGGTCGCCTCCACCCGGTCGATGAGGGGGCAGTCGGTCTGCCCCGCGGCCAGATCCGCGAGAAAGGCGGCCTTGACGTAGGCGGCCTGGTCCACGCCCGGTGGCACCCGGTCGCGGAGCAGGTCCAGCAAGAAGGCTTCCTCGCCCGCCGGCGGCGCCTTGAGCAGTTCGACCAGCTGGGCGACCTGCTCGGCGTTCAGTGGCTTGGGCGGCACCCCTTCGGCGGCGCGCTGTTCAACGTGGATTCGGTAGGCCTCGAGCATCGAAATGGACCTCATCGGTTTTGAAGCGGGTGAACGTTTCGGAAAAAGGGGGTCCATTATACATGGCCCTTTCGGCACGAACCGATTGCCCGTATTCTCGAACGACGGAAATTGATACCGGCCTGGCGCCGCCTTGAGGGCCCGGCACAACGGCCCGGGCCTGCCCCGGGTCCGTCCACGCACAGGCGGCATGCCGGCGTGCCACCGGGGGTGTTCGAGGCGGCCGCTCCAGCCCGGCAGGAAGGAACTTGATGAACGACAACACCCGACACCCGCAGGAAACGCTGGCACGCATTCTCGAGCAGGTCGAGCAGATCGTGCTCGGCAAGCAGCAGGCAATCCGCAGCAGCCTCGCGTGTCTGCTCGCCGGCGGCCACCTGCTGCTCGAGGATGTCCCCGGCGTGGGCAAGACCACCCTGGCTCACGCGCTGGCGCGGGCGGTCGGGCTGCGATTTCGAAGATTGCAGTTCACCGCCGACATGATGCCTGCGGACGTTTTGGGCGTGACGGTCTACGAGGGTGCCGACAAGGGATTCCGCTTTCACCCGGGGCCGGTGTTCACCGAGGTGCTGCTCGCCGACGAGATCAATCGCGCACCCGCCAAGGTGCAGGGCGCCCTGCTTGAGGCCATGGAGGAAGGCCAGGTCTCCGTCGATGGCAAGCGCTACCCGCTGCCGGAAGTGTTCTTCGTGATTGCCACGCAGAATCCCGTGCAGCAGCTGGGTACCTATCCGCTCCCGGAATCGCAGCTCGACCGCTTCTCGATGGTCATCGAGCTGGGCTACCCGCCCCCGGCGGCGGAACGGGCCATGCTCAAGGGTGAAGGCGGCCGGGCGCGTATCGAGGACATCCGGCCCGTGACGGACGCGGCCGGCCTCAGGGCGCTGCAGGCGAGCCTGAAGCAAGTACACGTCTCCGACCGGCTGATCGATTACGTGCAGGCGCTGCTGGCCGCCAGTCGTGCGCACGAGGCTTTCATCCACGGCCTGTCGCCGCGCGCGGGCCTCACGCTGCTACGCGTGGCCCGGGCCTGGGCGCTCACGCAGGGAAGAATCCACGTGGAACCCGAGGACGTGCAGGCCATCCTTCCGGGTCTGATCGACCACCGGCTGGTCCGGCGGGACCCGGAGGGCAGCACGCCCTCCGAAATGCTGCTGCGTGACGTTCCCGTCGACTGAGCCGGCATGGACGAGCACATCCGTCTGCGGCCGACCCGGCTGGCCATGATTTTCGCGCTGCTGTGCCTGGTCATGCTCGCTGCGGCCATCAACTATGGAAACAACCTGTCGTTTCTGGTGACCTTCGTGCTGATCGGCATCGCCGTCAACTCGGCCTGGCAGACCCGCCGGCAGCTCGGTGGCCTGCAACTTCAGGTCGACGAGCCGCCACCGCGGCACGCGGGCAGGCCGGGGTGGCTGACGCTGCGGATCACGGCTGAGGATCACGAGCGACCGGGTCTTCGCCTGTGCCTGTCCGGTGACCCGGTGGCGGTTCACGTGATGGCGGAGAAACCGGTCGCGGTGCGGCTGCCGCTGGCGCCCGCAAGGCGCGGTCATCACACCCTGCCCGCGCTGGATCTGGAAACCACGTATCCGCTGGGCCTCTGGCAGGCCAGTCGCAGGATTGCCTGCCCCGGCAGGCAGTGGATCTATCCGGCACCCAGGGGCGATCTGCCGCTTCCGCGGCGGGACGAGGCCGCCGGGACGACTGCATCGCCGCACGCCGGCGACGAGGATTTTCACAGCCTCCGGGCTTATCAGCCGGGGGACCCGCTGACACGCATCGCGTTCAAGCGCTCGGCCACCACCGGGGGCAGCCTGCTGACCAAGACCTTTGCGGGCCAGCCGGCCGGCGGTGATCTGCTGGACCTGGACTACGAACGCACCGAGGGCGACCCCGAGTCCCGGCTGGCGCAACTGGCCCGCTGGATTCTGCTGGCCGAACAGGCCGGTCAGCCCTGGCGGCTGCAGCTGCCGGGCGACATCATCGTCGGACCGGGTCTGGGATCGGGCCAATGCCATCGGGGCATGCGGGCGCTGGCGCTCGCCGTCCTGCCGGGAGACCGCGCATGAGGCGCCAGGACTGGACACTCGACCCGGTCCTGTTCTGGACCCTGGCCGGACTGCTGGTCCTGCACCTGTTCAACCTGCAGCCCTGGATGGTGCCGCCGGTTCTCATCGCGCTGGCCTGGCGGTTCCTTCATGACCGAAGCGGGCTTCGCCTGCCCGGCAAGCAGACGGTGGTCATCCTGATGGCCGCCGGTTTCGGGCTGGTCTTCCTCGCCTTCGGCAACCCGCTCGGGCGCGAAGCCGGCACAACCCTGCTGGCGCTGGCTGCCGGCCTGAAGCTCCTGGAAACCCACCGCCCGCGAGATGCCTACGCCCTGTTGCTGCTGGGCTTTTTCCTGATCATCACGCACTTCCTGTTCAGCCAGACGCCCCTGACCTTTGCAGCCATGCTGCTGGCCCTGACCGCGCTGGTCGCTTCGCTGATCAGTCTGAGCACACCTTCCCGGGAACTGACGCCGACCCGGCGGCTGAAGCAGGCCGGTGGCATCGTTCTGGCGGGCGTCCCCGCCACCCTGATCCTGTTCCTGCTGTTTCCCCGGCCGCCCGGCGGACTCTGGGGCGTCCAGACGCCCACCACTTCAAGTGTCACCGGCTTGTCCGACTCCATGGAACCGGGCCAGATCAGCGACCTGTCCCAGTCCGGCGACGTCGCCTTTCGGGTGCGTTTTGATGGCGAGGTGCCGCCCAACCGCCTGCTGTACTGGCGCGGTCCGGTCCTGTGGCAATTCGACGGGACCACCTGGAGCCGTCGCTCGCTGCCCGATCGCCGCGCGCCGGTCGAAGCGGGGCTCGGTCAGGAGGTTTCCTACACGGTCACACTGGAACCGCACGGCCAGGACTGGCTGTTCGCGCTGGACGTTCCGCTCCAGACCCCGCCAAGAGCCCGCATCGACGAAAGCCTGGAGATCCACTCGATCATCCCGGTGGACAACCGCCTGCGCTACGACATGCGCTCGGCGCTGGATTACGTCCTCGAACCCGGGCGGCTCTCCGAGCGGGACCGCGCCGCCGCACTGGCCCTGCCCGAGGGGCACAACCCGCGGCTGGTGGCCCTCGCGGCCGCCTGGCGGGGCGAGCCGACCGCGATCGCGGTGGAACGGGCACTGGCGCACTTCATGTCCGAACCGTTCAGTTACACGCTTTCACCGGGCCGCCTGCCGGAAGACAACGGCATGGACCACTTTCTTTTCGAGCAGCAACGCGGATTTTGCGAGCACTACGCCTCGGCCTTCGTGCTGATGATGCGGGCAGCAGGCGTCCCGGCCCGGGTCGTGACCGGCTATCACGGCGGCGAGGTCAACGACGACTACCTGATCGTGCGCCAGTCCGATGCCCATGCCTGGGCCGAGGTCTGGAGCGAAGCGGACGGCTGGTTGCGCGTCGATCCCACCGGCGTGATTGCCCCGGAACGGATCGAGACCGGCGTGGCCGACAGTGTGCGCCAGAATACGCAACTGCCCGATACCGTGCGCCGCGAAGACAGCTGGCAGCGCGGCCTGGCGCTGCAGCTGGACCAGATGGAAAACAGCTGGAACCAGTGGGTACTCGGCTATGACGACCGGGAGCAGCGTCGCCTGCTGTCGCTGCTCGGCCTGGAGAAACCGGGCCCGTTGCTCCTGGGTGCCTTGGCCATTGTGGGTGCGCTGCTGGCCTGGGCTCTGGTGTTCTGGCTGCTCAGGCGGCTGCCCGCAACAACGGGCAAGGACCCGGTCGATGCCAGCTGGTGGCGGGTAGTCCATGCCTGCCGGCGGCTGGGTGTGGTGCGCGCCCCCGGGGAGGCGCCCCGGACGCTTGCCGATCGGGTCATCGCCGCCGAACCGGCCATCGGCCCGGACCTGCGCGCCTACCTCCGGCTGTACATGGGCATTGCCTACGGCCGCTGCGAAAACCGCCGGACGCGCCGGCAATTGCTGCGCAGCGAGCGGCGACTGCGCCGGCGGCTTGCCTGGGTCGTCCTGAAACGCCGAATCAGTGGCGCAAGGCGCGCAGCCAGGTCCAGACGTTGAGCAGTGAGGCCAGCGACTGCGCCACGTAGGTCAGCGCGGCGGCCTTGAGGATCTTCCGGGCCGGGCGCACGTCCTCGGGGCGCAGGTACTCGCCCTTTTCCAGCATCGGCAAGGCCCGGTTGAAGCTGGCATCAAACTCCGTCGGCAGGGTGATGAAGTGCACCACCGCGGCCAGTCCCATCGTGAGAAATCCCGCCAGGAACATCAGCAGCCCGGCCCCCGCATGCTTGGTGAGCACCAGGATCACCGGAATGCCCAGCAACAGCAGCCCGCCGATCTTCTGCCCGACCATGCTCAGGCGCACCAGCCGGTCGCGAGCCTCGAACGGCGCGTAGCCGATCTGGTGCTGAATGGCATGGCCCACCTCGTGCGCCGCGACCGTGATCGCGGTCAGCGAGCGGCCGTGGTAGTTGTCCGCGGACAGCCGTACCGCCCGGGCATCGGGGTCGTAGTGATCGCCCCGGTCGGTCTCCTCAACCACCACGTCCCGGATTTCCAGCCGGTCCAGCAGATGCCGGGCCAGTTCGGCTCCGGTACCCTGGTAGCGGTCCGCTGGCTGGCTGTACCGCTTCATCACGCGGCGAACCCACCAGCCCGGCGCGTAAATGGCCAGCAGGAACAGGCCACCGAGCACAATCAGATGCATGGTTGATCACCTCACTGAAAAAATCCAGGTCCATCATGCCAGGGCCGGGCGGCACGCGCGCCGCGCCCGCGGCAGGCGGCGAGTTAGCAGCCTGCGCAGGACCGAGGCCCTGCAGAGAATCTCGAAAGTTCTTTCCAGGTGCCCTACACTGGACGAGTACGCTGGTGCCCGCGCCTTCCCGACCTCGTCGCCGAACCTGGGCGCTTGCTGGAAGGCGACAGGGACGCCGGACTGGATCGCTTGAGGATGCCCCGGCAAGGTCTGCAAAACTGCAGACCTTGCCCATGCAGCACAGCGCAGGTCATTGAATCGCGGACGACGGGCGGGACCGCGCACTGCGCGCGTCGCCGGACGAAGCCATGGCCTCGGGCCGCGATCTCCAGGAAAAACCGGACCGGGTCGGCCACCTGCATTCAAGCGGTCTGCGCCCACCAGGCGAACATCAAGACCGACACCCGGCCAGAAAATCAGATTCGACAAGGCGGAGGAAAATGACCATGTTTCTCAAGCACCCCGAAACCAACAGCATGATCGAGATCCTCGATCCGGACCTGCTGTCCGATCCCACCGTGGCGACCGTCCCGGGCCGAGCGCACGCGGGCGAGGAGCTTCAGGACGAGGCAGAATACGAGAAGTCCGAACTGCGCTTTCCTTCCGGCGAGCCGCTGCCGCGCTGCTGGCTGGATCTGCACTGGCGCGAGTGACCCTCGGGCCACGGCTGCAGACCGGGTGCCGGTCAGACCCGGTAATAGGTCCGGTACCAGTCCACGAACCGGGCGACACCCTCCTCCACCGGCGTGGCCGGTCGGTAGCCGACGTCGCGCTGCAGATCCTCAACATCCGCAAAGGTGTCGGGCACGTCGCCCGGCTGCATGGGCAGCAGGTTTTTGACCGCCTTGCGCCCGACCGCCTCCTCGATCACCTCGATGTACCGCAGCAACTCCACCGGCCGACTGTTGCCGATGTTGTAGACCCGCCAGGGCGCACGGCTGCTGCCGGGGTCCGGATCGGTGCCCGACCATTGCGGATTGCCAGCCGGAACCCGGGCCAGCGTGCGCAGGATGCCCTCGACGATGTCGTCTATGTACGTGAAGTCCCGCCGGTGCCGGCCATGGTTGAACACGTCGATGGGCTCGCCAGCCAGGATGGCCCGGGTGAACTTGAACAGCGCCATGTCCGGCCGCCCCCAGGGCCCGTACACCGTAAAGAATCGCAGCCCCGTGCTCGGCAGGCCGTAGAGGTGCGCATAGGTATGCGCCATCAGTTCGTTGGCCTTCTTGGTCGCCGCGTAGAGACTCAGGGGATGATCGACATTGTCGTGCACCGAGAACGGCAGCGTCTCGTTGGCGCCGTACACCGAGCTTGAAGAGGCGTAGACCAGATGACGGACTCCCGCGTGCCGGCAGCCCTCCAGCAGATTGACGAACCCCACGAGGTTGGAATCGACGTAGGCGTGGGGATTTTCCAGCGAATAGCGCACCCCCGCCTGCGCGGCCAGATGGACCACCCGCTCGATGCCCGACTTCTCGAACAGCGCGCTGATGCCTGCCCGGTCGGCGACGTCCAGACGCAGAAAGGTAAACCCCGGACGATCGGCAAACCGCGCCAGACGTGCCTCTTTGAGGCGCACGTCGTAGTAGTCGTTGAGGTTGTCAACGCCCAGCACCTCGTCGCCCGCATCGAGCAGGCGCGCACAGACATGCGACCCGATGAAGCCGGCCGCGCCGGTAACCAGCGTTTTCATTGTCTTTTTATCCCCATTCGCACCGTCACCGACTGCCCCTCGCCCGGGGAATCCCCGCACGAAGGACTCGAATTCCCGATTGAGGCACGGCCGCCACGAATGACGTCCCTGGCCTTCGGCCCCAGACCTTCGATCCCCCAGGTCCGGCCGCGTCGGGCAGCGCCTTCGAACCACCCGGGGCGCAAGCCGGCCGGGAGCCCGGCTGCAGGCCAGTTGCGAGCGGACGCGCCGGCGGTTCGCGGGCCGGCCGCATCCCGACCGCGCCCGGCGCGAGTGTACAGCAAACCACAGGAATTTCGTGCTTCTGCGGTTTGCGGCCCGCCGCGTTTTGATCCAAGATTTGCCCGTGCGCAGGAGCAGGAACCGACTGTGAATCTGCGTGCGGGCCCGCCAGCCACGCGCCCCGGGTCAATTCCTCCTGACCGGATCGTTACCCCTTGCCGGATCGTTACCTGATGTACCCCACTCCCGCCCCACCCGTCACGGAATCTGCACTGGCCGACCCGGCCTACCGGCAGTTGTTCATGGACGCCCCCCTGGCCATCGTGGTCCACGACCCGGAAACCGCCGCGGTGATTGACGCGAACCGCAGTGCGCTGAAGCATTACGGCGTGGACAGCCTTGCGGCCCTGCAGTCCCTGGACCCGTGGACCGATCCGCCCTATGACAGGAACGCTGTGCTGGCGCACATCGCCCGGGCGCGAAGCGAAGGGTCCCAGCATTTTCTCTGGAAAACCGTTCGTCCGGACGGCCAGGAGCTCTGGGAGGAGGTCCACCTGGTGATCATGGCGCTGCAGGGCCGCCTGGCCGCGGTGGCGATGCACGCCGACGTCAGTGCGCTGCGGCGGCTGGAGTCACGCGAGAAACGCCAGAACCGGATTCTCGAGGCGATGGTCAAGGGCGCCAGGCTCAAGGACGTGCTCAATCGGATCGTCCTGTCGGTGGAGGCCGAAGACCCGGACAGCCGCTGCTCGATCCTGCTGCTGGACGAGACCGGCAGCAGGCTGCGGCTGGGTGCGGCGCCGAACCTGCCGGAGTTCTACAACCGGGCCGTGGACGGACTCGAGATCGGTCCCGGCGTCGGCTCATGCGGCACAGCCGCGCACCGACGCAGCCGCACCGTGGTGGACGATATCGCCACCCATCCGTACTGGGCGTCCTATCGGGAACTTGCCGAACAGGCCGAGCTCGGAGCCTGCTGGTCGGAACCGGTCCTGGCGCGCAATGGCGAGGTCCTGGCCACCTTCGCCATCTATCACCGCGAGCCACGCTGCCCCAGCGCGGCGGACATCGAACGGATCCAGAGCGCCGCGGACCTGGCCAGCCTGGCCATCGAAAGACACCGCAACGAACAACTGCTGCGCCATCGGGGCGCCCTCGAAGAGCTGGTGCGCGAGATCTCCACCAGCTTTCTTGGGCTGCGGCCCGGCCGCATCGACCAGGGGATCGATGACGCGCTCTCGAAGATTGGCCGGTTCTGCCAGGTGGATCGCTGCTACCTGTTCCAGATCGACGAGCACGAGGACCGGATGCACAACACCCACGAGTGGTGCGCACCGGGCATCGATGCCCAGATGGGCGAGCTGCAGGATCTACGCACCCGGGATTTTCCCTGGTGGATGGAACATGTGCGCCACGAAAAGGCGCTCTCCCCGGACCCGGACAGCATGGCGCGCATGACGCCAAAGGAGCGGGCGATGTTCGAAAACGGCCGTATTCGCTCGCTGCTGGCGGTGCCGATGTTTCACGGCCAGATCCTCACGGGCTTCCTGGGGCTCGACTCGGTTCGGCAGCCCCGCCACTGGCCGGAGCAGGACAAGCGCCTGTACCGGGTGGTGGCCGGCATTATCAGCGAGGCCCTGGCCAGGCACCGGCTCGAACAACGGCTGCAGCACGAGGCCAGCCATGACGAACTGACCGGCCTGTACAACCGCCGACGCCTGTCCCAGCTTCTCGGGAGCGAGGTCGAACGTGCCCGGCGCTACGCGACCCCGTTTTCGGTTCTGGTCTTTGACATCGATCATTTCAAGGAGGTCAATGACCGCTTCGGGCATGACGTGGGCGACCTGGTGCTGGTCGAACTGGCCCGGCTGGTGGGCGGCACGCTCAGGGCAAGCGACTCGTTCGCACGCTGGGGGGGCGAGGAGTTTCTGGTCCTGCTGCCGGAGACGGGACTCGAACAGGCCAGGGACCTGGCCGAACTGCTGCGCCAGCGAGTCGAAGGACACGCCTTTGTCACGGCGGGCAGAATCAGCGTCAGCATCGGCCTGACCGCCTTCCGGACGAGTGACGACAGCAACCAGATCTTCAAGCGCGCCGATCAGGCGCTCTACGAGGCAAAGCAACAGGGACGAAACCAGGTGGCCGTGTCCGTCTGAGCGCCGGCGGCCAACCGGCCTGGCGCGATGACCGCGCCCATGAGCAGTCAGCGCCAACCTGTACGCTGCCACGGCCCCGCACCCGCTGATGCCCGCACAGACATCAACCCGCCACCGCGACGAACAACCTCCGAGCCGGGCTGCTGACTGCGGCCGCTCAACCCGGCAACAGGAGCAGCGTCAGGGAAAACAGCGCCGCGGTCAGCGCGCTGCCCATCAGGGGCAGCAGCATAATGGCCGCCAGAGGTTCTCGGGGCGCAAAGACCCACGCCAGGCGCAGCAGCAGACCCAGCCAGGCCAGGGCAATCACGATTGCCGGCACGGGCCATTCAGCGTTCAACAGCAGCAGAACCACGACCGGCAGCGCCAGACCCGCCCAGAACTGCAGTTTCATCGCGACGCTGTGTGGGGTGGTGATCGAGATCGCGTAGGCGTAGGCCGCCCAGGTCAGCAAAAACCCGAACCCCATCGCACCGGCCATGGGCGTATGCGCCCCGCCCCTCATGCCGTCCACGCCGACAGTCGACAAATCCAGTCCAATCCAGATCAACGCCAAGGCGACGGCAATGCTGACCGTCATCCAGAAAAGCAGACTCTCTCGGTTCACGCTTGGCTCTTTCATACCGGTTCTCCATCAATGGAAGGAAGGCGGGTTGCTCATGCCGCCGGACCGTCTGAGCAGCCCGGACCGTCCTGAACACACGACCGGGCAATCCGGTGCAAATCACCGCGGGGACCGCCCTGGGGCACCCGCGCACGAGGCGGCCAGTTACCAATCGGATACAAGGTCTGCACGAATGCAGAGCCAGCGAGCGCGTCAATGCTGGCGCAAGCCCACGAAGCCATGACAGGGCTTCGTGCCGCGTTGCCTTGAATAAAGCACAAAATAAAGGCACCTGTATGGTTGAACCCCTCCCCCGGTGGCAAGTTCCCCCAGCCCCGACAATCCATCACCTCGCAATGAGCACCACGCCGGCTTGTGATCCTGCATCCGGCGGACAAGACAAGGCCGCCTCAGCACTGGTCGGTCGCCCTGGAAAATCCCCCCCCGCGGCGGCGCCACCGGGCGGAGCCAATCGGGGGCCCGTTGGTACGCCCAGGCCCCGGTCCCGCTTCCGGGCCAGGCCCGGTGTCCGGGTGTCTGGTCGCCGGTCATGACCGGGGCCAAGCGTGATGCAGTCCGATGGGGCCAAGGCACTTCAGGCATTGGTCAATCGCCCGTCGAAGCCGGCTCGGGCCAGGATTCGACGCCCCTGATGAGCATTGCGGGGCAATCGTCCGGCGTTTGACCGCGTGAAGGCGCAAACCTTGGAACCCTGCCTGCCTGACGCGGCCAAGCGTCTTGGGGCAACACCACAACCACTGGTTGACCGCGCCCGGTTTTCCACAGAAAGCCTCCGGATCGAACGCTGCGGAACGGCCGGTCGGCCGAGACGCACTACCCTTTTGAAATCGCGCCGCTTTATGCATGGCGGCCGAAATTCATCCACAGGTTTCCCTCGTCGAGGACACAGGCTTCCCCAAGATCACCCACAGGCCACAAGACACTATATGTAGTGCATCAGCCAATTATTAAACACTTTCCCTAGTGTATCGAGCTTGACAACCCGCGGTCACGGATCAACAATTGACCCATGAACGACCGGGCCCCTGCGCCCGGTTTGTTGCGCCCAGCCTGGCCGCGCCCAGCGGCCGCCAGCCCCTTGAACATCCGGAGAGCGACGCCCATGAGCAGGACCGAGACACAACCGCACGTCACGCCCACCGCAGCCGTCCCAGCCCCAGGCGTGCGCGGGAGCGCCCCCGCCGCAACCGAACCGGGCCAGTTGCGGGTCATCCGCCGCAACGGCAAGGTCACCGGCTTCGATGCCAGCAAGATCAAGGTGGCCGTCACCAAGGCGTTTCTCGCGGTGGAGGGCAGTGGCGCAGCCGCTTCGGCCCGGATTCACGACACCGTCGACCAGCTGACCAACGGCGTGACCGCGGCGCTCACGCGGCGGATGCCGGGGGGCGGCACGGTGCACATCGAAGACATTCAGGACCAGGTCGAGCTGGCCCTGATGCGCGAGGGGCATCACAAGATCGCGCGGGCCTACGTGCTCTACCGCGAGCGGCAGGCCGCCAAACGCGCTGCGGAACAGCCGAGTGCGCGGACCGAGGCGCAAAGCGAGCTGCAGATCACCCGACCGGACGGGCACCGCGAGAAACTCGACACCGACCGGCTGCAGACGCTGGTCGAGGAAGCCTGCGCGGGGCTGTCTGACGTCGATCCGCAGCCGATCATCCGCGAAACCCTGCGCAACCTGTTCGACGGCGTCCCCGAGAAAGAAGTCAACGTCGCGCTGGTGATGAGTGCGCGCACCCTGATCGAGCAGGACCCCAACTACTCGCACGTCGCCGCCCGCCTGCTGCTGGATGCCATGCGCACCGAGGCGATGCGGTTTCTGGAAATGCCGACGGTCGAGCTGACCCAGGCCGAGATGGGCGCCCAATACGGCGACTATTTCAGGGCCTATATCAAGCGCGGCATCGAGCTGGAGCTGCTGGCGCCGGAGCTCAAGAACTACGATCTGGACCGGCTGGGTGCGGCACTGCAGGGCGAACGGGACCTTCAGTTCACCTACCTGGGACTGCAGACACTCTACGATCGCTACTTCATCCACAGCGACGGCACCCGATTCGAGCTGCCGCAGGCCTTCTTCATGCGCGTCGCCATGGGCCTGGCCATCAACGAGATCGACCGGGAAGAGCGCGCCATCGAGTTTTACAGGCTCCTGTCGTCCTTCGACTTCATGAGCTCCACGCCGACGCTGTTCAACTCCGGCACCCCGCGCCCGCAGCTGTCCTCCTGCTATCTGACCACCGTGCCGGACGATCTGGACGGCATCTACGGCGCCATCAAGGACAACGCGCTGCTGTCCAAGTTTGCCGGTGGCCTGGGCAACGACTGGACCCGCGTACGCGCCATGGGCTCGCACATCAAGGGTACCAACGGCAAGTCCCAGGGCGTGGTGCCGTTCCTCAAGGTGGCCAACGACACCGCCGTGGCCGTCAACCAGGGCGGCAAGCGCAAGGGCGCGGTCTGCGCCTATCTTGAAACCTGGCACCTGGACATCGAGGAATTCCTCGACCTGCGCAAGAACACCGGCGATGACCGTCGCCGGACCCACGACATGAACACCGCCAACTGGATTCCCGACCTGTTCATGAAGCGCGTGGCCGAGGAAGGCCAGTGGACGCTGTTCTCCCCCGCCGACGCCCCCGACCTGCACGACCTGGTCGGCGCCGAGTTCGAGAAAGCCTACATCGGCTACGAAGAAAAGGCAGACCGCGGCGAAATCAAGAACTTCAAGCGCATTCCGGCCCTGCAGCTGTGGCGCAAGATGCTGTCGATGCTGTTCGAGACCGGCCACCCCTGGATGGCCTTCAAGGACCCCTGCAACATCCGCTACACCAACCAGCACGTAGGCGTGGTGCACTCCTCCAACCTGTGTACCGAGATCACGCTGCACACCAACGACAACGAAATCGCGGTCTGCAACCTCGGTTCGGTCAACCTGGCGCAGCATGTCAACGAGAACGGGCTGGACATGGAGAAAATCCAGCGCACGGTGCGCACCGCCATGCGGATGCTCGACAACGTCATCGACTACAACTACTACTCGGTGCCGCAGGCGCGCAATTCCAACCTGCGCCACCGGCCGGTGGGCCTGGGCATCATGGGTTTCCAGGATGCCCTCTACAAGCAGCGGATCGCCTACACCTCCGAGGCCGCCGTCGAGTTCGCGGATGCCTCGATGGAAGCCATCAGCTACCACGCGATCGATGCCTCTGCCGACCTGGCCGCCGAGCGAGGCCGCTATCATTCCTACGAGGGCTCGCTCTGGAGCCGCGGCATCATGCCCGTCGACTCCATCGAACTGCTGGCCGAAACCCGTGGCGAGTACCTGACCATGGACCGCAGCACCCGGCTGGACTGGGACAGCCTGCGCGAAAAGGTCCGGGTGCAGGGCATGCGCAACTCCAACACCATGGCGATCGCCCCGACCGCGACCATCTCGAACATCTGCGGCGTCTCGCAGTCGATCGAGCCGACCTACCAGAACCTGTTCGTCAAGTCGAATCTCTCCGGCGAGTTCACCGTGGTCAACCCCTACCTGGTCCGCGACCTCAAAGCACGGGATCTCTGGGACGAAGTGATGGTCAATGACCTGAAGTACTTTGACGGCTCGGTGATGCCGATCGACCGGATACCGGACGACATCAAGGCGCTGTATGCCACCGCCTTCGAGGTGGACCCGCGCTGGCTGATCGAGGCCGGCTCCCGTCGCCAGAAATGGCTGGATCAGGCCCAGTCGCTGAACCTGTACATGGCCGAGCCGTCCGGACCCAAGCTCGACAACCTGTACAAGCTGGCCTGGAGCCGGGGCCTGAAGACCACCTACTACCTGCGCGCCAGTGCCAAGACGCATATCGAGAAAACCACCCTGACCCGGCTGGACGGCAAGTTGCGCGGCGTGTCGGCCGACGCCCCCGCCAGGGAAGCCGAACCAAAGGCCTGCTCGGTGCTCGACCCCGACTGCGAAGCCTGCCAGTAAACCAAACCCGCCCGGGCGGTTTGCAACAAAACCGCCCCGTCACGACACCAGTAGAGGAGTCACGAATCATGCTGAACTGGGATGATCCCTTGGGCCAGACCCCGAAAAAGACCGAAAACGTCAGGCCGACCATGCCGCCCGTAGCCGCGGACGCCACGGCAGCCCGCTCTGCCGCACTCGCGCAGGCGACCGGCTCGGAAGACGCCGGTCACGGCCAGACCGGTCTTGAGGGCATCGAGGCCGGTGCCGGCCGGGTCGATGTCTCCGAGAAGCGCATCATCAACGCGCGTGCCGACGTCAACCAGCTGTTGCCGCTCAAGTACAACTGGGCCTGGGAAAAGTATCTTGCCGGCTGCAACAACCACTGGATGCCGACCGAGGTTTCCATGCAGGCCGACATCGCCCTGTGGAAAAGCCGCGACGGGCTGACCGAGGAAGAGCGCCTGATGGTCATGCGCAACCTCGGCTTCTTCGCCACCTCCGAGTCGCTGGTCGCCAACAACATCGTGCTGGCGATCTACCGCTACATCACCAACCCCGAATGCCGCCAGTACCTGCTGCGCCAGGCCTTCGAGGAGGCGGTCCACACCCACACCTTCCAGTACATCGTCGACAGCCTCGGCCTCTCGGAAGGCGAAGTGTTCAACATGTACCGCGAAGTGCCGTCGATCACCGACAAGGCCGCCTGGGCGCTCAAGTACACCCACAACCTCTCCGACGGCCATTTCGACACCACCACCGACGAAGGCGCCCAGAGCTTCCTGCGCGACCTGGTGGCCTTCTACGTGGTCTTCGAGGGCATGTGGTTCTACACCGGCTTCGCCCAGATCCTCAGCCTGGGGCGGCGCAACAAGATGACCGGCATCGCCGAGCAGTACCAGTACATCCTGCGCGACGAGTCCATCCACCTGAACTTCGGCATCGACGTGATCAACCAGATCAAGATCGAGAACCCGCAGTTGTGGACGGATGCCTTCCAGCAGGAAGTGATCACCATGCTCACCGAGGCCACCGAGCTGGAGATCGCCTACGCCCGCGACACCATGCCGCACGGCCTGCTGGGCCTGAACGCCGAGATGTGCGAGGAATACATGCACTTCATCTGCAACCGGCGCTGCAACCAGCTTGGCCTGCCGGAAATCTATCCCGGCGCCACCAACCCCTTCCCCTGGATGAGTGAAGTCATCGACCTGAAGAAGGAAAAGAACTTCTTCGAAACGCGCGTCACCGAATACCAGACCGGCGGCGCCCTGAGCTGGGACTGATCTCGCCTGAATTGTGACAAGGTCTGCAAACCGCCGCCGCCAGCGGCGGTTTTTTCTTGGCCTGAATATTCGCGCACCGGAACCGCACCAGAACCTCCAAGCGGCATGGCAAAGGGTGATGACGGGTATTCCGAGTCTTCGGCACGCGGGCGCCGCGCCCCGCTGCACCCAGAACATCAGAATGTTCGCCACCAGAGTCCAACCCGAAGGCATCATGACCGCATCGAACCTGTTTGAGGCGCCCCATGACCATCCCGATTGAAAACCTGGATCATGCCGAAGTTTCCTGCGCAAACTGCCAGGCTTGCTGCTGCCGCCTGGAAGTCCTGCTGATTACCGACACCGGGGTCCCCGACAAACATGTCGCGATCGACCAATGGGGCGGAGAAACCATGCTGCGCCTCGCGGACGGCTGGTGCTCCGCCCTGGACCGGGACACCTACCTGTGCACCATTTACAAGAACCGACCCTGGGTATGCCGGGAATTTGAAGTCGGCGCCCCGGAGTGCCTCGAAGAAAGAGCGGCGCACATGGCCACGAAAGCGGCGCATGCATGATCGGCAACTCGGCGGCCTGACCGTGCCCCACCCGGCCTTCTCAGGCCCACGTCCCTGCGCAAACACCAGGCGATAAATGCCGGATGCGGCTTCACCTGATCGGCCTCTATCGCGCAGAAAATCTGCGCTCCCACAATCCCAACCCCCGTAGGCCCGATAAGGCCGCAGGCCGCATCGGGCAAAAGCCGACCCCATCAACACCGGTCCCGTTGACGCCGGATGCGGCTTCGCCTTATCCGGCCTGCATCGCGCAGAAAATCTGCG
>JBKHDT010000013.1:0-44705 GCA_046541195.1 Halothiobacillaceae bacterium
CCGGCCTACACCTCACCCGGCCTACATCTTGCCCGGCCTACACCTCACCCGGCCTACATCTTGCCCGGCCTACACCTCACCCGGCCTACATCTTGCCCGGCGTACATCTTGCCCGGCCTACGGGTTGCGCGAGGCCGTCCTGATGCAAGCTGGGTGCAGCGTTTGCTCAGGCGATGGCGAACTTGCGCAGGCGATAGAGGAAGGTGTCCCGGGTGAGCCCGAGCAGGCGCGCGGCACGTGACTTGTTGCCCTCGGCACGCTCGAGGGCCTGGCGCAGCAGCGCCGACTCGAGTGATTCGAAGTCGATACCGCCGGCGGGCAGCACGAAGTCCCCCGGTGTGCCCTGCGCGACCGCGGGCGCCTGGCCGCGCAGCTCTGCCGGCAGGTGCAGCACGTCCACTTCCCGCCCTCCGTGAAAGACGGTCAGGCGTTCTGCCAGGTTGCGCAACTCGCGGACATTGCCCGGCCAGTCGTGCCGACGAATCACTTCGGCCGCCGCCTCGGACAGTCTGGGCACTTCCAGTCCCTGGCTGTTGGCAAACGCGTGCGCAAAGTGGGTGAACAGCAACTCGATGTCTGCCCGCCGTGCGCGCAGTGGCGGAATCTCGACCGGCACGACCTGGAGGCGGTAGTAGAGATCCTGACGGAAGCGCCCTTCGCGGACGAGTTCGGCCAGATCGCGGTGGGTTGCAGCCACTACCCGGACGTTGACTTGCAGCGGGCGCGCGGCGCCCACCGGCTGGATCTCTCCGGACTCGAGGAAGCGCAGCAGCTTGGCCTGGAGGGCCATGGGCAGCTCGCCGATCTCGTCGAGGAACAGCGTGCCCCCCTCCGCGGCCCGAACCTGTCCCCCACGCGACTCGACCGCGCCGGTGAATGCCCCGCGGCAGTGGCCGAACAGTTCCGACTCGGCGAGTGTTTCGGGAATCGCAGAACAGTTGATCGCCACGAACGGCATGCGCGCGCGGGCGCTGCCTTCGTGAAGCGCCCGGGCCATCAGTTCCTTGCCCGTGCCGGTCTCGCCCACGAGCAGGGCGGTGGCCTCCGTGGCGGCGACGATCTGGGCACTGCGCAGTACCGATTCAAAAGCGGGGGTGCGTGTGAGCAGGCGGTCGAAGGCGGACATGGCTGGCTTGATTCTCCGCAGACAAGAGGTTTCGGTTTGTGCCGGGGATCGTCACCCGCGCGGCTGCCGGGACGGGCGTGCGGTGGCGGTCGCTCCGGGAGCAGCCGGACTTGTTACACTGACCGCCAATCCACGGTGACCGGCAGGTGACAATCCCATGAACAATGTACCGCAAATCGGCACACTTGAACACGCCGGGCACGCCGCGGAACAGGGCCTGGCGCGCTATCTGGTCGGAGGGGCGGTGCGCGACCGGCTGCTCGGCCAGGACAGCGCGGATCGGGACTGGGTGGTGGTCGGCGCGACCCCGGAGGCCATGACCGCCCGGGGGTTTCGGCCCGTGGGCAAGGACTTTCCGGTGTTCCTGCACCCGCAGACGGGCGAGGAACATGCCCTGGCCCGGATTGAGCGCAAGAGCGGCCGGGGACACCGTGGCTTCGTGGTGCAGGCCGATCCGGACGTGCCTCTGGAAGCGGACCTGTCGCGCCGTGACCTGACCATCAATGCGATGGCGATGACTCCGGGCGGCGAACTGATTGATCCCTGGGGCGGTGCCGCCGACCTGCAGGCGCGACTGCTCAGGCATGTGTCGCCGGCTTTCGAGGAAGACCCGCTGAGGGTCTTGCGGGTGGCGCGCTTCGCCGCCCGACTCGATCCGCTGGGCTTTCAGGTTGCGCCGGAAACCCGGGCACTGATGGGCCGCATGGTGCGAAAGGGGATGCTGGCCGAACTGCCGGCCGAACGGGTCTGGCAGGAGACGCTCAAGGCCTTGTGTACCGAGCGGCCGGCAGTCTATTTCAAGGTGCTGCGCCGCTGCGGGGCGCTGGAAGCGGTTTTCCCGGAACTGGAGGCACTGTTCGGCGTGCCGCAGCCGCCAAGGCATCACCCGGAGGTCGACAGCGGCGTGCATACCCTGCTGGTGCTTGATCAGGCGGCCCGGCTGTCTGATCGGCCAGAGGTCCGGTTCGCGGCGCTCCTGCACGATCTGGGCAAGGCGCGGACGGCACCGCTTCGGTGGCCACGGCACGTCGGTCATGAGCCGGCCGGGGTGCCGCTGATTCAGGCCCTGTGCATGCGGTTGCGGGTTCCCGCCCGGTTCAGGGATCTGGCGGAGCTGGTCGGCGGTGAGCACATGCGGGTGCACCTGGCGCTCGAAATGCGTCCAGAGACGCTTGTTCGCTGTCTGGAACAATGGGATGCCTTTCGGCGCCCGGAGCGGTTCGGCGATCTGCTGACGGTCTGCGAGGCGGACGCGCGGGGGCGTCCGGGATTTGAGGATGCGCCCTATCCCCAGAAGGACTTTCTCGCGGGCCTGCAGTCGATCACTGCCCAGGTTCAGGCGCGTGATTTTGTGGCGCGGGGCCTGAGTGGAACCGAGATTGGCGCGGCAGTACACGCCGAGCGGGTCCGTCTGGCCGGTGAATGGTGCCCGCGGGTAAACCCGGACGTGGCGCCGAAAGGCATCGGAACGGCGCGGTGATGCCTGTCGAATCACAGGGCGCGGATGGGCGGTTCGGGGGCCGGCAGGTGGCGGATGCCGGGCTTTTCAGGCGCGCACGGGGTCTTGACTGAGTTCGACCCGGTTGCGTCCATTGGTCTTGGCCTGGTAGAGCATGTCATCGGCCACCAGGTAGAGCCGGTCGAAGAGTACCCCGGCGTCTGCATAGGCGACTCCGAAGGATGCCGTGACCCTGAGATTTCTGGCGACCTCGAACTTCAGTGTCTCGATGCACCGGCGCGCCTGCTCCGCCAGGCGGAAGCCCTCATCCTCCTGTGCCGGCGCCTGCTCGTGAGTCGGCATGGGGCACAGCAGCGCGAACTCCTCGCCCCCCATTCGCCCGCAGTGCTCGGAGCCGGTCACCGCGGCGAGGCACTCGGCAACCGAGCGCAGCACGATGTCGCCGACCGGGTGGCCGTAGGTGTCGTTGATCTTCTTGAAATGATCCACGTCGACCAGGATCAGCCCGAGTGCATGGTCTCCAAACTGCTTCTGGGCCCTTTCGATAAGGGCGGCGCGGTTTAGCAGGCCGGTCAGCCCGTCATGGCGACTCTTCCAGTCCAGTGCATCGGTCAGTTCGCGCAACCGGCGGTTGGCGCGGTTGAGCTCGCGCTCGCTGCGGTCCGAGTGGTTGATCAGCCGACGCATGTCACGCACCACGCGCTCGAACTCGTCGATGAGGTTCCCCAGCGCGTCGGACAGGTCGTGCGGGCAGCGGGAGTCGAGCGCCGCACGAGCCTGCGCGATCGCCTCCTTTTCCCGCCCGAACAGGTCCTGCGTGGTCATAGGCTGCCTACGGCATGGGGGTGATACCCCATCTGCGGAAAGTCCTCCGCCAGCTCCTCCCCGAACTCGAGAATCATGTCATCCTCGATGTCGTGATACCAGTGCAGGTCCACGCGAATCCCCGATTCGGCACTGGCATTGAGCCGGTCGAAAAAGGTGAACAGCATCTTGGTACTGGAGCTGTTGAAATACCTGAGCTCGACGTGCACCTCGACGCGGTCGTCCGCGGTCAGACCGCCGAGAAAGCGATCGGTGTTTTCGAGGATGGGGCCATAGAAGTTTGCGGCACTCTCCGGATAGGACTCCCCCTTGATCAGGAGCCGCCGGCCCCCAAAGTCGAAATCGATTTCCGGGGTGTCGCTGGTAGCGGGAATGTGCAGTTTGTCCATGCTGTTCTCCGGAGTCAGATGGTCGCCTTGAGGGTGAAAAGCCGCATGTCCGTGTCATCCTGCGGTTCGAAGGCATACTCAATCGGCCGGCTGCTTTCCTTGGCGATGGTCAGCAGGCCCAGCCCGGCCCCCTTGCTTTCGGCAGGTGTTTCCTCGCGCAGTTGCCGGCGATATGCCTTGCGGATCTGCTCCGCGGACATCTCGCACAGTGGCTCGAGTACCTGCCTGAGGTGCTCGGCCCGCGCGGGCGTGACCAGATTGGCGCAGACGATATAAAATGTGTCCGCTTTCTGGAGAATGCACAGCGAGCCCCGACGCATCTCGCCGTCGGTCTGCTCCCCCGGCGTGAGGTTGTCGCTGGAATAGTGGACGATGTTCTGGGTCATCTCGATAAAGGTCGAGAACAACTTGCGGCGCACCGCAGTCGGGGTGTCGGAACGCTCAAGCCGCTGCCGGACGGCATCGCCGGTCGCGTTGATCACGTTCTGGGAAAAATAGCCCGCGTAGTAGAAGACGAGGTTGCTGTGCCGAACGGAACAGCACTGCAGCCAGGGGTCGATACCCGAGTGGCCTTCATCGGTTTGCGCTGTGTTCTTGTCCATCCAGACACCCTCAGTTCAAGGCTAGGCCAATGAGCGACACGTCATCCCTGGGCGGCTGATCGCCACGCCAGGCGTCAAACAGCTCCTCGAAGGCGAGCTTTTGCTCCCGCATGGCCAGCCTGTAGCTCTGGGCCAAAAATTGCTTGAGCCGACGCTTGCCAAAGCAGATCTCGCGCGGTCCGCCGATCTGGTCGGTCACCCCGTCGCTGACCAGATAGATCCGGTCCCCCGGCTGTACCGACAGTTCGTGATTTTGCCAACGATACTCCGCGGGGGTGCTCGCATAGCCCACCCCGTAGCGATCGCCCTTGTGGCTCTCGCACTGGGCGAAGTCGTCCTCAACGCGCGAGACATGAAACAGCGGCTGACGGGCCGCAGCGTAGCACAGCCGCCGATTTTGCCCCCAGTAGCGCACGATCACACCGTCGAGCCCGTCATCCGAGTTGGCCATCAAGTCGCCCTTCTCAATCTCGTGCTGGTTGAGCTGGCGCTTGATGTGCCGATTCATCGACCCGAGCAGGCCGGCGGGGTCATCGGTGCCGTGCCGGGTGATCGCCCGGTCGAGCGCCGCTTCGGTGAGCAGGGTCATGAAGGCGCCGGGCACGCCGTGGCCGGTGCAATCGAACAGCGCGATCAGAAAGCCGTCCTCGACTTGCGAAACATGAAAGATGTCCCCGCCGACCGTGTCGCGGGGGCGCCAGAGCACCCAGTGAGAACCGGTGAGGTTGTGCCCGAGCGCCTGTTCCGATGGCTTGAGCAGGGAGTGCTGGATCACGCTCGCGTATTCGATGCTGTCCATCAGCTGGCGGTGCTGCCGCGACTGGAGATCCATCATGGCGCGCATGAGATCCAGGGTCTGCCCCACGCCCCGATACTGCCCGTTCTCGACGACAATGAAGCCGTCTGAAAAAACCTTTTCACCGGTATGCACGGCCTTGGCCGTGACTTCCGGAATGCTTTCGTCGACCTCGACGATCAACGGGCTCTTGTCCATGAAGGCGATGCAGCTGTGCCGGCTGTAAAGCTCCGGGTAATAGGGCTTGGCCATCATGTTGTGAAAAAGAGCCCGGTTGATCAGGCCCATGGGCCGCCCCTCGTGGACCACCGGCAGGTTCTGCAGCGACCGTTCCCGGCCGAAGAGCGCCATCACCTGGTCGTTGCTGTGTGCCGACGTGACCGACGGCGCCTCGATCAGCAAGTCGCGGGCGAAACGTGGCTCGGTGGAGCCGGCAGCAATGATCTGCTCGTGTTCAGTGGACATGACGTTCAACGGCTCCGGCGGACACGCTTTGCCCGCGTTGGGTGGGAGTCCTTTTCAGGGCGCGCCATGTACCCTGGCCGCAATGTGGCCCTCGCTGGCGGCGGATGAACCCGTCCACAGGCCCATGCGTGTGCGGGGTAAAAGCAACGCTGCACGTTACCGTTGCAAAGTGACAGAATTCTTTCAGGTCGATGAACGTCCCTGTTCGGGGGCAGGCTGTGGCGGGGTCGCCCTACTGCCCTTTCGGCCTGATGACCGGCCCGCCGAAAATCCGGGCCCTGGGCTGCACACCGGCAGACGACGTATCGCCCAGAGCAGTTGCCGCATCCCGTCAATCCGTTGAAAATGCCTCGCCCATGCGATTCGGAAGTGAGCCGCTCATGCGTACTGTCGATGACCCTGCAATGCGTGCCCAGCTTGCACGCAGTCTCGCCGCCTGCCGCGCCGACTCGGCCGACTTGGGCGAGATCGATGCCATGATTCCGGCCATCAACCCCGGCGACTACGACAGCTGGTGGTCGGCGTGGGCAGGACTTGCCGATCGTGTCGAGGCACGGGCGCATCAGGCGCAGGGCTTGGGGCATGACGTTTCGGTACGGCAAGGTTTTTTGCGCGCCAGCGAGTACTGGCGGCAGGCGTTTTTCTTTGAGCGCGAGGTGCTCGATTCGCCACGCCTGCGCGAGGGGTTCGGACGCCATCAGGCATGCTTTGTCCAGGCCGCTGCCCGAATGCCTGGCCATGTCGAATCCTTCGAGCTCGCCCATCCGGGTGGCGGACGCATGCCGGGATATCTGTTTTGCCCAGGCACGGATGGGGTGCCGCGACCCACGATCGTGCTGCCCTGTGGTTTCGATTCGACGGCGGAATCCGCTTACGCGTTCACCGGGTACATGGCGCTGAATCACGGTTACAACTTCGTGACCTGGGAGGGGCCGGGTCAGGGAAGCATGCTTTACGAGCAAGGCATCGAGATGGTGCCCCAGTTCGAACATGCTTACCTGCCGCTGCTCGACTGGCTGGCGACGGCTGAGGGCGTCGATTACCGGCAGATCGTGGTTGTGGGCCGAAGCCTCGGGGGCTATCTGGCAGCGCGCGGGGTGGCGATGGACCCCGAGCAGCGTGCCCTGGGGCTGGTCTGTGATCCCGGCCAGTACGACTTCAGCGAGGCGTTTTTATCGGAACGGATGGATCGCGCGACCTGGAAGCGCGTGCTCGATGGGGACCCCGAGGTGGAGGCCGCTCTGGAATCCCTGCTGCAGGACCCCGGGCAGGCCCGCTTTTTCCGCCCCCGAATGCTGACGCTCGGCGCAGCCAGTGTAGCCGAATACATGCGCCGTCAGGCGGCCTTCACCCTGACCGGGTGCATTGACGGAATTGCCTGTCCGACCCTGACCATGGACCTGCAGGGCGATTTCGCGTCGCAGTCCCGGGCGTTTCACGAGGCAGTGCGTGCACCCAAGACCCTGGCAACTGTTGATCCGTCCGAAGGCGCATCCGGCCATTGCGGCGGACTCGGCGCCGCGGTGATGGAGGCGACCATGTTCGACTGGATCGATTCACTCACCAGGGAGACGCCTTCGGCCCGTACCGGACGTACCTAAGCGGGCTATTCCGGCCCACTCATGCGACCACCTGGAAACATCGCCATACCGGTTGGGACAGGCTGCGAGGTCGAGGCGAGGTCGCCCGGACCATGCCTCTTCATACCAGGCTGTCGAGCTGGGTACGTGCACGGGCGATTGAGGCACTTGCCGCCTCCTCGCCCCCGCTGTTGAGGCCCTCGGCCAGCACCGCATGGAGCTGATTGAGCCCCACGAACGACAGGAACTGGCGCAGGTAGGGCAACTGATGGTCGATGCCCGCCTCGTGATATTGCCCCCCGCGGGTGGAAATCACGATCACGGGCACATCAGGCAGCAACCCCTCGGCCCCGTTTTCCGTGTAGCGGAAGGTCACCCCGGTACGCGCCAGCCAGTCGAGGGCGGTCTTCAGGTGGCTGGAGATGTGGAAGTTGTACATCGGCGCGCAGAGCACGATCCGATCTGCGCACCGGAAGGCCTCGATCAAGTCATCGGCCCGAGCGACCATGGCAGCCTGCTCCGGCGTGCGGGCATCCGCTTCGGCCGCCAAAGCGGCAAGTGCTGCGGCATCGAAGGGCGCGAAAGGCTCGGCAACCACGTCGATGGTGCGGACGTGACCCTCCGGATTGACCTTTCTCCAGGCGGCGACATAGTGACGGGCCAGCCGCGTCGACTGACCATTTTCGCCAAACACGCTACCTTCGATTACCAGCAATTGAGACATGGACGAACACCCTCCCAGGTTTGCGATTGAGTTGAGCAATGATTCAGGCGCCCTTCGACAGAACGCGGTCGATGTCGTTCATTGAATGACAGCGGCTTGATTCATTGCATTTTCAGGGTTGGGGGCGTCGTGCGTCTGGCCGGATGGTGGATTCCTGTGGCAGGATGCGCGGCCTACCCGTCACGGAACCAACCGGAATGTACCCAGGCGTCCCGGAACCTCGTCCGATAGCGGAGGCCCGCCGCCTGGCCGTGGCCCCGATGCTAAATTGGACTGACCGACATTTTCGTTTCCTTTTGCGGCTGATCAGTCGCGATACGCTCCTGTACACCGAAATGGTGACAACCGGGGCACTCCTGCACGGTGATCGCGGCCGCCATCTGGATTTCGGTCCACGGGAGCATCCGCTGGTGCTGCAGCTCGGTGGCAGTGATCCGGGTCAGCTGGCCCGATGTGCCGAAGCGGCGGCCGAGTGGGGCTACGACGAGATCAATCTGAATGTGGGATGCCCGAGCGATCGCGTCCAGTCGGGGCGCTTCGGCGCCTGCCTGATGGCCGATGCCCCCCTGGTGGGGGAATGCGTCGCGGCCATGGCCTCGGCCGTGGACTTGCCGGTGTCGGTCAAGTGCCGGATCGGCATCGATCAGGACGAGGGCTATGCGCCACTCGGCCGCTTTGTGGCGCAGGTCGCCGATGCGGGTTGCCGGCTGTTCACGGTCCATGCCCGCAAGGCCTGGCTGCAGGGTCTTTCCCCGAAGGAGAACCGCGACGTGCCGCCGCTGCGCCACGACCTGGTCCATCGGCTCAAGGCCGATTTCCCCGAGCTGCACGTGACCATCAATGGCGGAATCGACAGCCTTGAAGCGGCTCGTGCGCAACTTGAGCATGTTGACGGCGTGATGATGGGTCGGGCCGTCTACCATGATCCCTGGATCCTGGCGCAGGCGGACCGGCTGATATTCGCCGACGATCACCCGATGCCGGAACGCCTGGCGGTGGCGCAGGAATTTGCAGGATACATCGAGGAGTGTTTGCAGGCCGAGGTGCCGCTGCACGCCATGACCCGCCATGTCGTGAACCTGTTCAATGGCTGCCCGGGGGCCCGCCGCTACCGCCGCCACCTGAGCGAGCACGCCACCCGGCGCGGGGTGGGTGTCGAGGTATTTCTGGACGCGCTGGCGGCGGTGGCCTGACGACACGGCGAGTGGGCGTCGGGTTCGCCCGCCCGTCCCGTCCACGGCAGCAGGCCGGCCGGCAGCGATACCCCTGCCCTGCCCCGATCCCCGGCGCACCCGTCACGCGTTGTGCAGGTACATTATGCAGGCCGCCAGTCAGACAGTCCTGGGGTGCCGGCTGTGTTTAGCCGACGCCGATGGCGGTTGCCATCATGCGTGTGCCCGCCGGGCAATGGCTGGCCCGGCCACGGTGCCTGGTCTTGGCGCCTGGTGGTCTTACAGCCCGTCGACCAGGGCGCGCATCGCTTCCTCGAGTTCTTCGTCGATCGGGTTGACCGCCAGATCGATGCCGAGCTTCTTTGCGGCCGGTATTGGCCGCCCGTCCGCCGTGCTGTCCCAGCCCCGGGCCTGCGCGATCGCCACGATCACCACGTCAGAGTAGTCCGACGGCCCGTCATGATCGCGCCCCAGATCCGCGCACTCGGAAATGACGTGGACGAACATCTCGGGGAAGTCCCAGGCCTTGACGATCTGGACACCGAGCCGCGGCTGAAGACTCTCGACCAGATCGTCAAGTACCGCGGGCGCCGAAAGCAGCTTGGGCACGTCGCCCGCGATCGCGATGACGGGCAGCCCGCCGATACTGTGCAGCAGGCCCGCCAGCAGGGCCTGGTCCGGGTCGAGCCGATGGTCCTTGCGGGCGACCATGTTCGCCAGGGCCGCGACCTGGGTCGAGAATTCCCAGTGCTTGCGCATCTTGAGCTGCAGCACCTTTTCCGGCGAGCGGAAAAGCTGCTGCATCGCCAGGGTGACGATCAGGTTGCTGACGGTGCGCATCCCAAGGCGGGTCACCACCTGGGTGAGATTCTCGATATGCTGCGCACCCCGGTACATCGGGCTGTTCGCCACCTGAATCAGGCGCGCGGTAATCGCCGGGTCACGCGAGATGACCTCCACAAGCTGGTCGGCCGAACTGTTGACGTCCTCGGCGATGGTTTTCGCGCGCATGGCCACGTCCGGCAGTGTCGGCAGGGAAATTCCCTTTTCCTGGATCCGATTGATGATGGCCTGCTCGAGCGCAGGATTCGCCATGGTCAGTTTCTCCTGGGAAGTTCCGGTCCGCGCCTGGCGGGCCGCTGGGCGTCGGGGACACGACCGCACCCGGAGCCGGTCGGGTGGATCGCGACGACCTGCCCGGACGCGCGGGCGACCGGTCCAGCCGGTCGCGTGCCTGCGTTGACCCGGCCGGGCGGACCGACACGGGTGCCATGATTGCCCAAGGTCACTGGGCCAGGCGGGTGTATTTGAGCCGCTTGGGCTGATCCGCATCCGAGCCGAGGCGCTTGTGCCGGTCTTCCTCGTACTCCTGGAAATTGCCCTCGAAGAATACCACCGATCCATCGTCCTCGAAGGCCAGAATGTGCGTGGCGATTCGGTCGAGGAACCAGCGATCGTGCGAGATCACCAGCGCGGAACCCGGGAAGTCCAGCAGGGCCTGCTCCAGCGCGCGCAGGGTTTCCACGTCCAGGTCGTTGGTCGGCTCGTCGAGCAGCAGCACGTTGCCGCCGGACTTCAGGAGCTTGGCCAGATGCACCCGGTTGCGCTCACCGCCGGAAAGGTCCTTCATGAACTTCTGCTGGTCCTGCCCCTTGAAATTGAACCGGCCCAGATAGGCCCGCGAGGGCATCTCGAACTTGCCGACGGTGATGTGATCGTAGCCGTCGGAGATTTCCTCCCAGACGGTCTTGTTGTCTTCCATGTCCTCGCGGGACTGGGAGACATAGGCCAGCTCGGCGCTTTCGCCGATCTCGATGCTGCCGCCGTCGGGCTTTTCCTCGCCGATCAGCATCCGGAACAGCGTCGACTTGCCCACGCCGTTGGGGCCGATGATGCCCACGATGCCACCGCGCGGCACGGAGAAGGACAACCCCTGGTAGAGCACGCGGTCACCGAAGCGCTTGCTGAGGTTTTCCACCTCGATGACCTTGTCGCCCAGTCGCGGTCCGGGCGGGATGTAGATCTCGTTGGTTTCGGAGCGTTGCTGGTACTCGGCCGACTGCAGTTCCTCGAAACGCTTGAGTCGCGCCTTGGACTTGGCCTGCCGGCCCTTGGGATTCTGGCGAACCCATTCGAGCTCCTGCTCCATGGCCTTGCGGCGCGCGGACTCGGTTTTTTCTTCCTGTTCCAGGCGCTTTTCCTTCGCTTCCAGCCACTGCGAATAATTGCCCTCGAACGGAATGCCCTGCCCGCGGTCGAGTTCGAGAATCCAGCCGGCGACGTTGTCGAGGAAGTAGCGGTCGTGGGTGACCGCAACCACCGTGCCGTTGAATTCCTTGAGGAACCGTTCCAGCCAGGCGACCGATTCTGCATCCAGGTGGTTGGTGGGTTCGTCGAGAATCAGCATGTCCGGGTTGGACAGCAGCAGGCGACACAGGGCGACCCGACGGCGTTCACCGCCGGAGAGCTTGGTGACATCCGCGTCCCAGGGCGGCAGGCGCAGCGCGTCGGCGGCCACCTCCAGCTTGCGGTCGATGTCCCAGCCGCCGGCCGCGTCGATCTTGTCCTGCAATTCGGCCTGCTCGGCCATCAGTGCGTCGAAGTCCGCGTCCGGGTTGGCAAACTCATTGCTTACCTGGTTGAAGCGCTCAAGAAGGGCGGCCACGTCGCCGACACCTTCCATGACGTTGCCACGCACGTCCTTGTCGGGATTCAGGTTCGGTTCCTGGGGAAGATAGCCGATATTGATCCCGGGCTGGGGCCGCGCCTCGCCGATGATGTCCTTGTCGACTCCGGCCATGATGCGCAAGAGGGTAGACTTGCCGGCGCCGTTGTAGCCCAGGACCCCGATTTTCGCGCCGGGAAAGAAATTGAGGTAGATGTCCTTGAGGATGTATTTTTTCGGGGGAACGACCTTCCCCACACCATTCATGGTGAAAATGTATTGCGCCATAATGACTTGTATCTTTGGACGTTGAAAATGTGCCCGAATTATCCGTCAAAAGGGGTTGGCTTTTCCACCACTGTCCGTAGAGGTGGCTGGATCAGCGGCGTGTGTCTGGTGCTGGCGATGGCCTCCTTCGGGCTGCTGGGGGCTGTACCGGCCCAGGCCGCGCAGGCGCCGGAAATCCACCTGGTGATCGACGTCTCCGGCTCGATGAAACAGACCGACCCGAAGAACCTGCGCCGCCCGGCGCTGCGTATCCTGGCGGACCTTTTGCCGGACGAATCCACCTCTGGAGCCTGGTTTTTCGGGGAGCGCGTCACGCCGATGATGTCGCCGAGGCAGATCGATTCGGACGCGCGCGAACGGTTGCGCGCGATTGCGCGGCAGGTGCGTTCGAACGAGCAGTTCACGGACATTGCCGCCGCACTCGAGGCCGCCACCGAATCCTGGCAGATTGCAGAGGAGCATCCGCCGCGACATGTCATTTTCCTGTCGGATGGCATGGTCGACATCTCGAAGGATGACGAGGAAAACGCCCAGGCACGGCGGCGGGTGATGGACGAGATCATCCCCATGCTGCAGGCGCGTCGGGTGCACGTTCATGCCATCGCCCTTTCCGAAGGCGCGGACATCCCGCTGCTGCGGACTCTCGCCGAGCGGACGGGGGCGCTGTTCGAAACCATGGAAGAGGCTGACAGGCTGCAACGGGCATTCCTGCATCTGTTCGAGGCCGCCGCGCCGCGAGACAGCCTGCCCCTGAAGGATAACCGCTTCTACGTGGACGGAACCGTCACGGAATTGACGGTTCTCGCCTTTCGCGCCGGGGACGGAGCGCCCACCACGCTGGTGCTTCCCGACGATGCACGGGAGACGGCAAGCACGGCGGCCCGGCTGGATGGCTGGCGCTGGGACGACGAAGGGGGACGTGATCTGATCACCATCGAGAATCCGCCCACGGGCGAGTGGCAGATTGACGGGGCACTGGACCCGGACAACCGGGCCATGATCGTGACCGACCTGAAGATTCGCGGCAGCACCATGCCCAGCCGCATCTACCCGGGGGAAACGGTCGAAGGCGAGGTGTTCTTCACCGACGGGGACCGCCAGATCACCCGCCGGCAGTTTCTCGAACAGATGGACGTCACCATCGGTGACGAGGACATGCAGGGGCAGTCGCTGATGGACATGTCCCTCAACGACGACGGCATGGAACCCGACGTGCTGGGCGGTGACGGCCATTTCAGCTACCTGCTGGAGCGCGATTACGAACGCGGCCAGTATGGATTCGTCGCCCGCGCGGTCGCGCCTACCTTCCAGCGCCAGTGGCGCCAGAACTTTGCGATGGCGCCCCGCCCGCCGGTCGATGTCGACCGCGTTCGAGTCACCCCGGGCGAGGACGAGGATTTCGAATCGCACTGGCAGGTCGACCTGATTCCCGATCCGACCCTGATCGAGCCGGAAACCATCGAGATATCGGCCCGGCTGATCTGCGGTGAATCAGGCGAGGAGACACTCGAATTTCACCCCGCTGCCGACGGTCGTTTCGAGGCCCCGCTGACCCCTGAGCAATCCCGAGAAGCCTGTCGCGCCGAAATCGGACTGAACGGCCAGATGACCTTTGACCGCGCCATCGACCTGGTCCTGCCGCCGGTCGAGCTGCCGCCGGTGGACGGGCCGGCGGCCCGGGCGGAGCAGGGTTCGGCTGCAGGCCTCGCGCTCTCCTGGCCGCTGGTTCTGTCTGCCAACGCATTGGGCCTCGCCCTGGTCGCGGGCACCTTCTGGATTGTCGCGCGGCTCAGGCGCCGCACGCTGGAAAAACTTGTTGCAGGAGCATCACAAGCATGATCACCCCCGCTCACGCCGAGAGCGCCACGGGTCTGACCGATCTCGAAAAGACCTGGATGATTCTCAGCATCGAACTGGCAGCCGTGCTCGCGGTCCTGGTCCTGGTCCTGGCCTTCCTCAACTGGCGCAGCTACCGCAGACGCGTGAAGTCCGCGCGCAAGCTGGCCGAGCATGCCGGCGAAATCGCCAGCCAGGCCGCCGAGACCTGGCGGATGCATCTTCGGGCGGTCCTGCCCGATGCCGATCAGGATGAGCAGGCGCGCGAGGATTTCGAGAAGCGCAGCCGGGATCTGGCCGCCAGGCTGGTTGAACCGTGGATGGCTCCCAGCGAAAACGGTCTGCTCGATGCGATCGGCGCCATCCACCAGATTCGCAACGAGGACCTGCATCACTGGGTCGGAACGCTCAAGGCGCAGATGCAGCCGGCAGCCGCTCCGAAAGGGGAACCGGGCGTCCCGCCGGAGACGGTCGCCAAGCTCGAAACCGAGCTGGAACGGGCCCGCAACCGGGAAGAAACCCTCAATCGCCAGCTCAACGATGCCCTGGAAACCATATCCAGACTGGTTGAGGAGTACGGTCGTGGACGCGAGGACGCGACTTCTCCGACAGCCGAGGCGCTGATTGCCGCACTGGCCGCGGTGGCCGGTGGCACGGCGGCCGCCCAGGCCGCGACGCCGGATCAGCAACCGCAATCAGAAGCGGCGGCGGAGGAGGACCTGGCTGCGGATCTGGACGAAATCGACGAATTGTTCCAGGACGATGCAGCGGAGCGGGAACGGGACGACGAGCCTGCCGAAACGTCCCGGGCGAGCAAAAACGAACCGGAGCCTGAACCGGAGCCAGAGCCGGAACCCGAACCGGAGCCAGAGCCAGAGCCGGAGCCGGAACCCGAACCGGAGCCGGAGCCAGAGCCTGAACCGGAGCCCGAGCCGGAACCTGAACCGGAGCCCGAGCCCGAGCCCAAATCCGACGAGGAGAATGACATCGACATCGCCGACATCGACGCGCTGATCGAGCGTGAGGCGATGGAAAAGGAGGCCGCCGCCCGGCAGTCGGGAGAGAAGGCGTCAGAGCCCGATTCGGATAATGACAGCCCGTCCGGAGCCGAGGACGAGGAATACGTGAACCTCGACGAGATCGAGATTCCCGATCCGGGCAGTCACCGCAGCCGCGATGCCAGGAATGTACCGGACGGGACCGCCGAGGACGACGCCGAGGATATCGACCTGGATGACCTGGACGCGCTTCTGGACGCGGAAATCGAAAAACAGCAGCAGCGCGCTTCGGACCCGAATGACGAGGACCTTGATCTGAGCCGGTGATCTCGCCCGGGGTACTACGTTGGGGCCGGCTGACCTCAGGGCAGGCGCGCAGGCTCGGGCCAGATCAACGGTTCCGGTTCGAGCGTCACGCCGAAGGTCTCCCGAACCGAATCGCGGATGCTTGCGGCCAGTTCGAGGATCATCCGTCCGCTCGCCTGGCCGTGGTTGACCAGCACCAGGGCATGCCGGTCGTAGACACCGGCGTCTGCGACCCGGCAGCCCTTCCAGCCGGTGGCCTCGATCATCCAGGCGGCGGAAAGCTTGCACGCCCCGTCCTGCCCGACCGGATGGCTCGGCAGGTCCGGCCAGCGCGCGTTAAGCGCCCGAGCCTGCCCGGCGGACACGACCGGGTTCTTGAAGAAGCTGCCCGCGCTTCCGGGCTGGTCTGGCGCCAGGTCAGGCAGCTTGCTGCGCCGTACCCGTTCGACGGCCTCGGCGACTTCGGCGGGACGCAGATCCGGTGCCTCGGCCCGTGCGCCCAGCGACGCCCGCAGACCGGGATAATCCAGGCGGGGGACGAAATGCACCGGCAACTCCAGCTCCACCGCGGTGATGATCCAGCGGCCCGGCGCGCGGCGGAAACGGCTGTCGCGGTAGCCGAACTGACAATCTTCCGCGGGCAGTTGCACGAGATGCCCCGTGGTGCGGTCGAGCGCCGTCACCGACAGGCAGAAATCGGAAAACTGCCGCCCATAGGCGCCGATGTTCTGGACTGGTGCCGCGCCCACCGTCCCGGGGATCAGCGCGAGATTTTCCAGCCCCGGCCACTCCCTTTCCATGCAGTAACGCACCAGCGCATGCCAGGATTCGCCGGCGCCCACCCGCAGTCGCCGCCGATCCGCGTCACACGCCAGGCATTCGATCCCGCCGATCGCCGGTTGCAGCAGTACGCCGGGCAGGTCATCGACGATCAGCACATTGGTGCCGTGGCCAATCACGCGCAGCGGGCCGCTCAGCCCGCGAGCGCGGTCGAGAACGGTCTGCAGCTGCTCGATGGTGCCGGGCCGCGCGAACCATTCGGCCCGGGCGGCGACCCGAAAGCTGTTCATGGACTCAAGCGGGACACCTGCCCGCAAATCCCCGGAGCACGGGGGCCGCGGGCTCATCCGAAAGCGACCTCGTCCTGCTCGTGCATGCGCTCAAGCGTGCGCAGGGTCGCTTCGGCCACCACCTCGGGCCGAACCAGGCGCGACTGATCGATGCCGACCATGGCCCGCCTCGCGTAACGGTTGCTGATGGCACTGCAGGTTGCCGCCTGCCCTTCCGGACAAAGCGTCAGCCCCGGTCGCCCGAGGGCCGCGGCCAGGTGCGCGGTGGCGTTGTTGCCGGCGATCACGTAGCCGGCCTGCTCAACCTGGGACCACCAGGCGGTTTCGTCGCTTGGCTCGGGCGCCTCGGCAGGCAGGCGCGAGACGTCAACGCCCTGTTCCTCCAGGCGGGTCACGACCTGCTCGACTTCCGGCTCCGACCAGCCCACCGCGGCTGCATCCAGCGAGACGACCACCCCGGTTCCGGTCCGGGCCAGTTCCGGGTTGGCCGGCGCCACGCCGTAATCCGGCTTGAGATCGTGTATGCCGTAGTCGAGCACCGCGGCCATGAGCACCCGGTGCCGCTGCACCGGGTGCAGGTGATCCGGCAGCGGGTAGTGCTCGTCGTAATGTCGGGCGAGCCGGGCGTCGGTCAGCTGGTCCCGGCCCAGCCCGCAGCGACGACTGGCGCTCAGCAGCCGCGCGAGATCAGCCGTCGCCGCACTGCCGATCGGATCGATCAGCCGGTCGAATGGCTGGTCCCGGCCCTCCAGCGATGCGAAAAATCGCCGTCTCCGGCCCCGGGCGGCCCGATTCCACCATCGAACGGCCAACGAATCGAAGGGCACCTCGACCGCGCGCCTGACCAGCTCGTGACGCCGAGCGAGCGCGGCGACCACCGGAGCGCCGAAGACGGTGAGCTCAAGACCGGGGACTGCCCGGCCGGCATCTGTCAGCGCGGGCATCATGCGGATCAGTTCGGCGGGCGCGTCGCCCGCGATGATGGCTACCTTCATGAATACAGGTTTCTCCCGGCCGGGTTACTGGAACGGCGCCGCTTCGGCGGCATCTGCGCAATCGAAGTGCTCATGGTAAACTCTCGGCCCTCGTTATCCACCCCGATACCCGACTCATGACCCGCAGACTGCTCGTCACCTCCGCCCTGCCCTACGCCAATGGTCCGATTCACATCGGTCATCTGGTCGAGTACATCCAGACTGACATCTGGGTCCGATTTCAGAAGCTGCGGGGTACGGACTGTCGCTATGTCTGCGCGGACGATACCCACGGCACGCCGGTCATGCTGCGTGCGCAACAGGAAGGCATCGCGCCGGAGACCCTGATCGAACGGGTCAGTGCGGACCATCAGGCAGACTTTGCCGGATTTCATATCGGGTTTGACCACTATCACTCGACGCACTCGGAAGAGAACCGCCGGATGGCGGAGCGCATCTACCGGGCCCTGCGGGACGACGGACATATCACGCGCCGGACCATCACCCAGGCCTATGACGAGCAGAAAGGCATGTTCCTGCCCGATCGCTTCATCAAGGGCGAATGTCCCCGCTGCGGGGCGGCAGACCAGTACGGCGACAACTGCGAGCGGTGCGGAGCAACCTACGCGCCCACCGAGCTGAAGAATCCACGCTCGGCGCTTTCGGGCAGCACGCCGGTCTACCGGGAGTCGGAACACTACTTTTTCAGTCTGCCGGATTTCGGGGATCGCCTGCGCGCCTGGATGGCCGAGGGCCGGGTTCAGGAGTCCATGCGGCACAAGCTGGATGAATGGTTCGAGTCCGGGCTGCAGGAATGGGACATCTCGCGCGATGCGCCCTATTTCGGCTTCGAAATCCCGGATGCGCCCGGCAAGTATTTTTATGTCTGGCTGGATGCGCCGATTGGTTACATCGGCGCCTTTCTGGCGCTGGCCGAGCGCGAAGGGCTGGATTTCGACGACTACTGGGGACCGGATTCGGAAGTCGAACTGATCCACTTCATCGGCAAGGACATCGCCTACTTCCATACGCTGTTCTGGCCGGCGATGCTGATGGGCGCGGGGCTGCGTGCCCCGACGGCCGTGCACTGCCACGGCTTCCTGACGCTCAACGGCGAGAAGATGAGCAAGTCGCGCGGCACATTTATCCGGGCCCGGACCTTCCTGAACCACCTGGACCCCGAAGCGCTGCGTTACTACTTCGCCGCCAAGCTCGGCGACGGGATCGACGATATCGACCTGAACCTCGAGGACTTCCGTGCCCGGGTCAACTCGGATCTGGTGGGCAAGGTGGTCAATATCGCCAGTCGCTGTGCCGGCTTCATCACCAAGCGTTTCGAAGGGCAGCTTGCCGAGCAACTGCCGGACCCGGACCTGTTTGCGCGTTGTGTCGATGCCGCCAATTCGATCGGGGCCCGTTACGAGGCCCGGCAGTTTTCCGCCGCCATGCGGGAAATCATGCACCTGGCGGATCTTGCCAACCAGTACATCGACGAGCACAAGCCATGGGCGATGGCAAAGGAGCCCGGTCGTGAGGCCGAGGTGCAGGCGGTCTGCACCCAGGGCCTGAACCTGTTTCGGCTGCTCGTCGGCTACCTCAAGCCGGTCCTGCCGTCGCTGGCCGAGCGTGCCGAGGCATTCCTCGACATCGCGCCGATCACCTGGGACCGCCTCGGCACCCCGCTGACCGGCCATCGCATTCACTCGTTCAAGCCGCTGATGCAGCGGATCGACGAAACCGCCGTTGCGGCCATGATGGCGGAAGCGGCCGAGGATGCCGCGGCCCACAAGAACCTGACGAAAGCCCCGGAGCCCGAGATGAACGAACACACGCCCCCCGAACCGACCGAGCTTGAACGGACACCCGTCGCCGAGCAGATCCAGATCGACGATTTCATGAAGGTGGACCTGCGGGTGGCACGCATTGCGGCGGCAGAGCACGTGGAGGGCGCCGACAAGCTGCTGCGGCTGACCCTGGACCTGGGTGGCGAGACCCGCAACGTCTTCGCCGGGATCAAGTCCGCCTACGCTCCGGATGATCTGGTCGGCCGGCATACCGTGATGGTGGCCAACCTGGCGCCGCGCAAGATGAAGTTCGGGGTCTCGGAAGGCATGGTCCTTGCCGCCGGTCCCGGCGGATCGGAACTGTTCATCCTCTCGCCGGATGAAGGGGCCCGCCCGGGCATGCGGATCAAGTAATCCACCGGCGCCTGCGCACACCGGCGCCCCGGGCCAGACCTTGCCTGCCGCCTTGTCGCCCCGCACGGGTCCGGGTCCGCTGCTGTCGGGCCGACGTTCGTCACCACGCGGCAGGCCCAGAGGAGGTTCTGCGGGCCTTGATGGCCTGAACGGGAGAGTCGGTTTTTGCGCAGAATCTGCGTCGATTCGTGCTGATATTCAGCGAATGTCCGGGTTGCGGTCCGGACGCCGGATCGATCAGGGATCATGATGGCACTTGGAGACCAGCGGACGAACGCGAGGGAGCCGGAAACATGAACCAAGCCCGCGACGACAATTCCTGCCTGCGCCTCTGGGACCTGCCCACGCGGCTGTTTCACTGGCTGCTGGTTGCCGCCGTGCTGACATCCTTCCTCAGCATGTACGTGTTTGATGCCACCGACGTGCATGCCTGGTCCGGTTACGCGGTCATGTCGCTGGTGCTGTTCCGGCTGATCTGGGGGGTGATCGGGTCACGCAGTGCCCGTTTCACCGACTTCGTACCCGGTCCCCGCACGCTGCTTGCCTACCTGCGGGCCGGAGATGCCGGGCGGGTGCGCCTGGCACACAACCCGCTGGGCGCGCTGTCGGTGCTCGCGCTGCTGGCCACACTGACGGTGCAATGGGGTACCGGCCTGTTCGCGGATGACGACATTTTCTTCAGCGGCCCGCTTGCCGGCATGGTTTCCGGGGACACGCGCACCCTGCTGACTGCCATCCACCACGACAGCGCCAACGTCCTGCTGGGACTGATCGGGCTGCATCTGCTGGCGATTGCCTTCCATGCCTGGATCAAGCACCAGAACCTCGTAAAGCCCATGATTACCGGCAGGCGCTGCCTGCGTCCGGGAGAAGTGGCCGACCGCGGCCAGATTGAGTTTGCGCCCTGGTGGCGCTTCGTGATCGCGGCCGTGGTCGCCGTGGCCATCACGGTCGCGGTCATCAGCTGAAGAATGCCGAACCACCCTCCCCGGGCTTTTTGACGCCGCCAGGACGGGGCGCCAGCGATTCAGGTCAAAAGCCGGTGGCATATCCATCTTGCCAGCAAATCGATGTGCGCATGCACCAGGCACCGTTGGCGCATGGATGCCCCAGTGGCGGCGCCGGCTGTCTTCGGCCCAGGGGCCTTGCGTGGTGAGGGGCGCCGCAGGGGGCGTAAAAGGCATTGGACGCATCCATGGCGCACGCCGGCTGATTGCCGGGCAGGTGCCGGACGCGAACCGACAGCGGGCAAGTCCCACCGGCCCGCGTTGCCCAACGCCGGTCTCGCCCGCAGGCCTGCGACGACCGGCGCAATGGTGCGAACCCGGGCGCGAATCCATTGATGGCTTGGTGCCGCGTTGTCCCTGGCGCGCCTCCGACAAGGGCGGCGCCAGGTTGATTGTGCCGTTATTGTGACGCGGCCGGCGACTCGCCTGTCAGGGGGCTTCCGGCAGGATTGCGCAGCAGGAGCAGGTAGGCCGATTCCCCGGCGTGGCCCGAGCGGTGCACGGCCCAGCCGGCGGGAATGCGCGGACGTCCACGCGCCGCGGAATGTTCCAGGTAGATCGCCGCGTCGGAAGCGAGCCAGTCGGCGCAGTCCAGCCGCTCCAGGACGGCGTCGTCCAGCCCGGCGACGGCAAAGGGTGGGTCCACGAAAACCAGATCCACCGGCTCCTGCTCGGACCAGGGGGCCAGTTCGAGCGCCCGCCGGCTGTCCATGCGAAGCAGCCGGTCCGAGCCCAGACCGAACAGCGCCAGATTGTCTGACAGCGCCTCGGCCGCGTGCCGGTCACGCTCCACAAACCAGCAGCTTGCGGCTCCGCGGGACAAGGCCTCAAGCCCCAATGCCCCGGAGCCTGCGAACAGGTCCAGGCAGTGCGCGCCGCGAACCCGTCCGGCCAGCCAGTTAAAGAGCGTTTCACGAACCCGGTCGGGCGTGGGGCGCAGCCCCGGCCGATCGGGAAAGCGCAGCGACCGGCGCCGGTGCGTCCCCCCGATAATCCGCAGGCAGTTGCGTCCCGGCCCGGCCCGCCTATTCATTCGCTTCCGGGCGCTCGTTCCCGACCGGGCCGACGACGACCGTCACGCGATGCTCGGGATTGACATGGCGCTCGAAGGCGGCCCGCACCACCGGCGGCGTGATGTCCCGGACACGCTCCCGGTAGTCGTCGTAGTAGTCCAGCGGGAGTCCCAGGTAGGCCAGCGAGGCCAGCCGCTCAAGGATCTTGGCATTGCTGTCGAGATTCAATGCCAGCCCACCGACAACATTCGCCTGGCTGTCGGTCAGTTCCTCCCTGGTGGGGCCCTCGGCCACGAAGGACTCAAGCTCTGCATGCATCAGTTGCCGGGCCTGCCCGACCGCTTCGGGCCGGGTCTGAATCCCCATGACCAGCGAACCCCCGGCCCGCAACGGCATCAGGTAGCTGTAGACGCTGTAGGCCAGGCCGCGCCGTTCCCGAAGATCGGACATCAGCCGCGAGGCAAAGCCGCTGCCGCCGAGCACGTGGTTGCCCAGGTACAGCGGCAGGTAGTCGGGGTGGTTTCGCGCTACGCCGGAGTACCCCACCAGCACGGTGTATTGCTCGGAGGGGAACGGGACCTCGACGGTCTGCGCCTCGTCGAGGGCAGGCACCGGCGGCAGATCCGGGGCCGCACGGCCGACCGGCAAGGCGGACAACCAGCGATCTGCAAGCCGCTCGGCACCGGCACGGTCAAGATCGCCGACGATGACCAGCAGGGCATTGGCCGCCACGTAGTATTGACGGTGGAAGTCACGGAGCTGCTCAAGCGTCAGCGCGGCGACCGACTCCGCGGTGCCGATGTCGGGGCGTCCGTAGGGATGGTCGGGATACAGCGCGGCACGCAGGGCATCGGAAGCAACCGCCTGAGGCTGCTGCTGCCGGGCGCGGATTCCAAGCAGTTGACGCTTGCGCTCGCGCTCGAAGGCTGCCTCGGGAAACTGGGGACGTTCCAGTACCGCGGTCACGAGATCCACGGCAGGCCAGAGGCGGTCGGGATCGGACAGGCTGCGCAGCCGGACGGCGGCGGACTCGAGCCGTGCGGACGCGGAAAACTCCGCCCCGAGCTCGTCAACGGCACGCGAGAAGGTGCCGGCATCCATCTTTCCAGCCCCTTCGGACAGGAGCGTGGCGGTCAGGGACGCCAGTCCTGCCGTCTCGTCGTGATCCCGAACGGCCCCGGCATCGAAGATCAGCCGCGCATCCACCATCGGCAGCGCATCGGCAGGATAGAAAACCACCCGCGCACCGGATTCGTGCACCCAGTCTTGCGAGGGCAGGACCGCGTCTGCCTGGGTCGCCCCGGCGGGCCAGCCGGCGAACAGCGCGCAGGCGAACAGGGCGGCAGCGGACAGCATGCGACGCGGCGCGGCCAGTGCGGATCGAGAGACGATCGGGCTCATTGGGCAGTCCTCCCCTGTGGTGCCTCGGCGGTTTGCGGATGGAGCCGGGCGAGGGTCAGCCCGCGATCGACCAGATACCGTCCGGCAACCGCCCGGACCTGCTCTGCCGTGACTGCCTCGATCCGTTCGACGTAACGCGCCACCTCCTCGTGACCGATGCCGGCGGTCTCGTAGATACCCAGGCGCATGCCCTGGTAGAACAGCGAGTCGCGCGCGTAGACCTCCGAAGCGATTACCTGGGTCTTGATCCGCGCCAGTTCCTGCCCGGTCACCGGCTCTTCCCGCAGCCGCTCAAGCTGTTCGCGCAGGATCTGCTCGACCTCGACCAGTGACTGGCCGTCGTTGGGGATTGCCTGAAGGGTGAACAGGGTCTGGGCCCGGGCGGTCAGGTCATAGCTTGCCGAGGCGGCCGCGAGCCGGCCGGGCCGGATCAATTCATCCGCGAATCGCGCGCTGTCGCTGCCGGAGAGCACGCCGGCCAGTACGGCCAGCGCATAGGGAACCCACGGCTCCTCCTCGCCGACGGTGGCCAGCGACGGGACCTTGTAGCCCATCATGAGTCTCGGCAGCTGGGCGGGCAGCTCCAGTTCGAGCGAGCGCATGCCGTGCTGCTCGATCTCCTGCCGGGGTTTGGACACGGGCAGCTTCCGGGCCGGGATTGGCCCGTAATGCTCCCGGGCCATGGCGAAAACCGCTTCGGGATCGACATCCCCGACCACCACCAGTACCGCATTGTTCGGCGCATAATGTGCGGCGCGCCACGCTTCGAGATCCGACATCGCATAGTGGTCAATATCGGTTTCCCAGCCGATGACCGGGTGGTGGTAACCGCTGTTCGCGAACGCGGTGGCCTGCAGCATCGCATACAGGCGGGAGTCGGGGTTGTCGCGGAACCGGCTGCGCCACTCCTCCTTGACCACGTCGCGCTCGCGGAGAAACTCCTCCTCGTCGAGGCTCAGGTTCGCCAGCCGGTCGGCCTCCCAGGCCATGATGTCCTCAAGATACTCGGCGGCCACGGTCTGGTAGTAGGCGGTGAAATCCCGGCTGGTGAAGGCGTTGTCTCGCCCGCCCAGGCGCGCCACACGCTCGGAGAACTCGCCCGGCGCCATGTTTTCCGTGCCCTTGAACATCATGTGTTCGAACATGTGGGCAATCCCGGTGGCCCCGGCCGGCTCGTCCATCGAACCGGCCCGGTACCAGAGCTGCGCGGTGACCACCGGCGCCCGGTCATCCACCATCACCAGCACCGCAAGACCGTTCTCCAGCACCTGCTGGTGCACCGTCGTCGCCTGGACGACCGGCATCGAGAACATCCAGGCCATCGCCACGGCAACCAAGCCCGGCACTCGGCGTCGGAGCCACTTGCCTTGTTCCATCCCGATTTTTCTCCGCTGTCATGAATCCAACCCCTGCCCCGGTACGCCGGGGCGGGGCACGATGATACGATAGGACGCCCCGACCCGCCGGATGTTCCGGGGCGGTCATCCCGTTTCCCGTGCTGGCGATGCCGTGGCAGACGAGCACGCGCCGCCTTCAACAAGCGAGCCCCGACGACAGACCATGTTTGGCTTTCTCAAGCGCTTCAGGAAAAGTGAATCCGACAAACCCGCCGGCACCGAACCATCCGCCGGGACCGCCCCGGAAGAAGGCGAGGACCTGGTCGAAGTCTCGGACGGCGTGTCCGGTCAATCCGGTTCGCAGCACACGTCACCTGCGCAGACTCCGCCCGAACCGCCGGTCGGGATGCCCGCGGCCCCGACTGCCGCGCCCGGGGAATCCTCCGGGGGCGCGGCCACCCGGGACGCACCCGCCGAAGAACCGGCGCGGCCGGTACCGGACAGCGCGGTCGGCCCGGCACCCGTGCCTGAAAAAACGCGGCCGGCCCCGGATGGACCCCTGCCGCAACCGCTGCCTGGCGGTCCATCCCCCGAAGGCGCGGCGGCCGATTCCGAACAGGCTCCCCCTGCGCCGACCGACGGCGGGCTGTTTGCGCGACTGCGCAGTCGCCTGGCGAAGACCCGGCGCAGTTTCACCGAGGGCCTCGCGGATCTGGTTCTGGGCAAGAAAAGCATCGATGACGAGCTGCTTGAAGAGCTCGAGACCCGGTTGATTCTTGCGGATGTGGGCCTGCCCGCCACCCGGGCAATGATCGACAACCTCACCGGCCGCGTCTCGCGCCGGGAACTCACCGACCCGGAGGCCCTGTTCGAGGCCCTTTACGATCTGATGGTCGAGCGGCTGCGGCAGGTCGAGCATCCGCTGGCAATCCCGGACGAGGGGCGACCCTTCGTGATTCTGATGACCGGGATCAACGGGGCGGGCAAGACCACCACCATCGGCAAGCTGGCCCATCGCCTGGGGCAGGAGGGCAAATCGGTGATGCTCGCGGCCGGCGACACCTTCCGGGCGGCGGCGGTCGAGCAGTTGCAGATCTGGGGAGAACGCAATGGCGTGCCCGTGATCGGTCGCCCGGACATGCGGGATGCCGGGGCGGTTGTCTTCGATGCGGTGCAGGCAGCCCAGGCACGAGGCGTGGACGTGCTGATTGCCGACACGGCCGGGCGGCTTCACACCCAGAGCGGCCTGATGGAAGAACTCAAGAAGCTCACCCGCGTGATGCGCAAGGTCAAGCCCGAGGCGCCTCAGGAGGTGTTGCTGGTACTGGATGCCAGCATCGGGCAGAACGCCCTGGCCCAGGCCCGCCAGTTCCACGAGGCGGTCGGGGTCACCGGGCTGGTGATCACCAAGCTCGATGGCACCGCAAAGGGTGGCATCGTGTTCGCGATCGCCGAGGAACTGGGCCTGCCGATCCGCTATATCGGGGTCGGTGAACGGCCGGACGATCTTCGGCCATTCGAGGCACGCGCCTACGTGGATGCGATGCTTGACCGGGAGCGCCCGGACGCATGATCGAGTTCGAGCGGGTGCACCGTCGTCATGCCAACGGCCAGTTCGCGCTGGAGGACGTGACCTTTTCCCTGGGCGCGGGCCAGATGGCCTTCGTGACCGGTCATTCGGGCGCCGGCAAGAGCACCCTGCTCAAGCTGATTCCCCGCCTGGACCGGCCGACCAGCGGCCGGGTCCGGGTTGGGGGCATCGACCTCTCCGGGCTTTCCCGTCGGCGGATTCCCATGCTGAGGCGGCAGATCGGGGTGGTTTTTCAGGAACATCACCTGCTGCCGGACCGACGCGTGTTTGACAATGTCGCCCTGCCGCTGCGCGTGTCGGCCTATCCGCACGACGACATTGCCCGACGGGTTCGCGCGGCGCTGGACAAGGTCGGCCTCCTTGAACGTGAACGCGCCTACCCCCAGGAGCTTTCCGGAGGCGAGCAGCAACGCGTGAACATCGCCCGGGCGCTGGTCAACCGACCGCGGATCTTGCTGGCCGACGAGCCCACGGGCAACCTCGATCCCGAGCTTTCCCTGCAGATCTATCGTCAGTTCATGCAGTTCAACGATGTCGGGGTGACGGTATTGGTGGCCAGCCACGAGTTGTCGATGCTGCGCACCTTCGACGTGCCCCGGCTGGTACTGCGTGGCGGCCGCCTTGAACGCATCGAGAGGGGCGAATGAGCACGTCGACCGAACAGGACGGCAATCTCCCCGGCAACCGCCGGCAAAGACGCCGCCGCCTCTGGGCGGCCTGGCGTCGGCACCACGCGGAATGCCTGCTTGCCGCCCTGGGCCGAAGCCGACGGGCGCCACTTGCGTCGCTGGCGACCGTCCTGGTTATTTCCGTCGTGCTGGCCATCCCGGGCCTGCTGGGTGCACTGGCCTACAACGTCGAGCGCCTGGGAGCCGACCTGGAAACGGACGCGGGGCGGCTGGTGCTGTTTCTGGATGCCGAGGAGGACGAAGAGTCCGCCGCGGCACTGCGCCGCGAACTCGCCTCCGACGGACTGATCCGGGATGTGGTCCACGTGACCCCGGATGAGGGGCTCAAGGCACTTTCCGAACGCCTGGATCTTGAGCAGATCGACGCGCTGCTGGATTCCAACCCCCTGCCCCATGCCCTCGAATTGAGCCTGCGGCTGAAGGACCCGAACGCCCTGACCGCCCTGCGCGCCCGGTTGCTTGCCGATCCCCGCGTGGCCAGCCTGGCGCATGACGGCGCCTGGGTGGAGCGACTGCAGGCGATGGTACGCATCCTGGTCCAGTTTGCCTCGGCCATGCTCCTGCTGCTTGGCACGGCGGTGCTGCTGGTCATCAGCAACACCATCCGGCTGGAGTTGCGGGACCGTCACGAGGAAGTCCGTCTTCTGGAGCTGATGGGGGCGACCCGGGGCTACATGCTGCGTCCGCTGCTGTACATCGGTCTGGTCACGGGTCTGGCCGGGGGGCTTGGGAGCGCGTTGATCGTCGAGGGGATGCTGGCCTACCTTTCCGAGCCGGTACGCGCGGTAACTTCCCTGTACGGAGTCGCCTTGGACCCGCGCCAGCCGCTGCCGGCGCTCTTTGGTCTGGTGATGCTCGGCGGCGCCCTCGGCTGGCTGGGCGCGCTGCTTGCCGGACGGGTGGTGATTGCACGCATGACACTGGACTGATCCGGCCGGGTCCGTGCGGGGCCGCGGGAACTTCCCGCCCCTGTTAGCACTCCGACAGGGCGAGTGCTAAAATCAGACTCCACGGAGGCACACGAGGGATGAGCAAGACCATGTCGCAATCCATGAACTGGCCCGTCGTCGGTGATTCGCTGCAACAGTACCTGACCGAGGTCCGCCGGATTCCGCTGCTCGACGCCGAGGAGGAACGGGCACTGGCCCGCCGCTACCGGTTTCAGGAAGATCTCGGGGCCGCAAGGGCGCTGATCCTGTCGCACCTGCGGTTCGTGGTCCACATCGCCCGAAGCTACCAGGGGTACGGACTGGCGATGCTCGACCTGATCCAGGAAGGCAACGTCGGGCTGATGAAGGCGGTCAAGCGCTTCGACCCGGAGCAGAACGTCCGCCTGGTCAGCTTTGCCGTGCACTGGATTCGCTCCGAGATCCACGAGTTCATTCTCAGGAACTGGCGGATCGTCAAGGTGGCGACCACCAAGGCCCAGCGCAAGCTGTTTTTCCGGATGAAGGGGCTGCGTGACCGGATCGGCTGGATGGGCCGCAGGGAGGCCGAGTCAATCGCCGAGGAGCTCGGTGTGCCGACCCGGGAAGTCCTGGAAATGGAAGCCCGTCTCTACGGTCAGGATGTCACTTTCGAGGCATCCGGCGATGACGAGGACGAGAACGCTCGTCTGGCACCTGCCCAGTACCTGACCGATGGCCGGGACACCGCGGTCGACAGCATTGAGCAGGACGACGAGCAGCGTCGGCTCGATCTGGTCGGCAAGGCGCTGGAAGCCCTCGACGGGCGCAGCCGGACCATTCTGCAGCGTCGCTGGCTGGCCGAACCCAAGGCCACCCTGCATGAACTGGCGGCGGAACATGGAGTGTCCGCCGAACGGATCCGGCAGATCGAATCGGCTGCGCTCAAGCGGTTGCGCGGCATGCTGCCCGCCCCGGACTGAACGCCGGGCACGGCGCGCCCGGGATCAGGACGAATGGATCAGGACGAATGACAAGGGTCCCGGTTCGCTGGGGCCCTAGTGTTTTGCATTATTTTCGGTGCCGCATTTTCGGTGCCGCGCCGGACGGGGCCGGTTTTGTCAGCCGGCCAGACGCCGGAGTACCCGGCCGGCCGCCTCGATGGTCTGCTCGATATCCTCGTCGCCGTGGGCCATCGAGACGAATCCGGCCTCGTAGGCCGAGGGCGCCAGATAGACCCCTTCTTCCAGCATCCCATGGAAGAACGCCTTGAACTGTTCGAGATTGCAGGCAGTTGCCTCGCCAAAGTTGCGCACCTGCGGCTGATCCGTGAAGAACAACCCGAACATGCCGCCAGCGTACTGAGCCCGCATGGGAACACCTGCCTCCTCGGCCGCGCCCACGATGCCGGCGCACAGATGCTCGACCCGCCGGGCGAGCACGTCGTAAAAGCCCGGCACCGAGATCAGTTCCAGAGTCTTGAGCCCGGCAGCCATGGCCACCGGGTTGCCCGAGAGCGTTCCGGCCTGGTAGACGGGTCCGAGCGGAGAGATCTGGGACATCAGCGCCCGCTTGCCCCCGAAGGCACCAACCGGCATGCCTCCGCCAACCACCTTGCCCAGGGCCGTCAGGTCAGGGGTGACGCCATAAAGCGCCTGCGCGCCGCCCAGCGCCACCCGGAAGCCGGTCATCACCTCGTCGAATATCAGTACCGCGCCGTACTCGTCACAGACCGCACGCAGGGTTTCGAGGAATCCCTCGACCGGCGGGATGCAGTTCATGTTGCCGGCTACCGGCTCCACGATGATGCAGGCAATCTGGTCCCCCATCGCCTGGAAGGTTTCGCGGACCTGCTCGGGATTGTTGTATTCGAGCGTCAGGGTATGTTCGGCCAGTGCGGCCGGCACACCGGGCGAGCTGGGCACGCCGAAGGTCAGCGCCCCGGAGCCTGCCTTGACCAGCAGCGAGTCGGAATGCCCGTGGTAGTTGCCCTCGAACTTGACGATCTTGTCCCGTCCGGTGCAGCCCCGCGCCAGGCGGATCGCGCTCATGGTCGCCTCGGTGCCGGACGAAACCATGCGCACCATGTCCATCGACGGGACCAGTGCACAAAGCTGGTCGGCCATCTGCGTTTCGCTGACCGTGGGGGCCCCGTAGGACAGGCCCCTTTCCGCGGCTGACTGGACCGCCGAGATCACCTCGCGATGCGCATGACCGAGAATCATCGGTCCCCAGGACCCGACGTAGTCGATGTAGCGCTCCCCGTCGGCGCCCCAGAAACAGGCCCCCTCGGCCCGCTCGACGAAGATCGGCTCGCCACCGACGGCGCGAAACGCGCGCACCGGCGAGTTCACCCCGCCGGGAATGTGCTTCTGGGCTTGCTCGAACAGTTCCTGGGAACGGGTGGTCATTCTTGTCACTCCTGGCATGAGATGAATTTCGTTGTCCGGAGCCTGCCGCTCAACCCCGGTGATCCTCGAAGGCGGCCGTCAGGGCCCTGGCAGCCGCCTCGGCATCTTCGGCGCCGAAGATCGCCGAGATCACCGCGACCATGTCGGCCCCCGCGGCAACCAGAGACGGGGCCTGCTCGGCAGTGATGCCGCCGATGGCGCAGATCGGGAGCGTCAGCTTGTCCCGGGATTCACGCAGCAGATCGAGACTGGCGCGTGGCGCATTGGGTTTCACGCGGGACGCGAAAAAAGAACCGAAGGCCAGGTAGTCGGCGCCATCCGATGCCGCCTTCTGGGCCAGGTCGAAACGGTCGTAGCAGGACACCCCGATCACCGCGTCACTGCCTAGGCGAATCCGACCTTCCTCGACCCCGGCATCATTGATGCCCAGGTGTATTCCGTCCGCCGCGACCTGTTCGGCCAGCGCGATATCGTCATTGACCAGAAACAGTACCCCGCGTTCGCTGGTCAGCGCCCGCAGTGCAGCCGCCTCGCGCAACCGACGTGCATGATCATTGGACTTGTCCCGGTACTGGACGATCCGCACGCCGCCGCGGATGGCCGCCCCGACCGTCGTGACCAGCTGATCCGATGGCGTTCGCCCGTTGTCCGTGACCAGGTAGGGTCCCTGCAGACGTGGATCCTTCATGCGGTTTGCTCCTCGCTCAAATCGTCCTTCAGCGCCCGGGCCGCCCAGGCGGCGCCAAGCAGCGGGACCAGCGGATTGGTCGCAACCTGAACCGGCATCGCGCTCAGCAGGGCCGAGAAGCGTCCCTTGTCGGTGAACCCGCTCATGAACGCCCCGCTTCGCAACACCGGCAGGATGTGTCCGGCGATGGCCCCGCCGACATAGACCCCGCCGACGCTCAGACACTTGAGCGCCAGGTTGCCCGCCTCGGCCCCGTAGATCCGGGCAAAGAGCTGTACGGCCGAGTGGCAGAGCGGATCGTCTCCCGGCACCCCGAAGCGGGTGATCACCGCGTTCGGATCACGCTCGGTCTGCAGCGCGCGGCGTACCGGCTCGCGTTCGATGCCCTGACCGCTCTCGCGCAGAAAGTCGTACAGGTGCCGAAAACCATCCCCGGAAAGGATCCGTTCGTAGCTGACATGGCCACTGAAACGGTGACGGAGAAACCCCAGCAGGTCATCTTCCAGCGGGCTGTTGGGGGCAAAGTCACAGTGTCCGCCCTCGGTCGCCATGGCGTGCTGGCGGTGGCCGTCGCGGCAGAGAATGGCCTCGCCCAGTCCGGTCCCTGCGGCAATGACGGCCACGTTTCCCGTGCGCGCCTGGGCACCGGGGTTGAGATCGACCAGGTCGGATGCGGGCAGCCTCGTCATGCCGAGCGCGGCGGCCTGCAGGTCGTTGAGCAGGGCGACCGGCACGCCTCCAAGCTGCCGGGACAGCGTAGCCTGGTCGATCACCCAGGGCAGGTTGGTGGTTCTGCAAACACCGTCGACCACGGGACCGGCCACGCCGAACCCGGCTGCCTCCACGGAGTCTCCCGGTTGCAGGAAACCGTCGATGATCGCCCCGAGATCACTCTGGTCGCAACTGGCAAACTGCCGGCTGCGGATGGTCTCGAGCCCCTGGCCGGTGGCCCGGTACAGGGACAACAGGGTCTTGGTTCCGCCGATGTCTCCAGCCAGGATCATGGCTGTGCCTCCAGCTCGGAAAGATTGATGTCCTCGTCCTCGCCCTGGTGCAGCAGATACTCGATGGCGTCAACGAAGCACTGCGCGGCTGCATGCGGCGGCAACTGGTAGAACGCCGCCCAGGCCAGGTCCCGTTGCTCGTTGTAGGCAGCCGGGTTGCCCTGCCGGTCGAACCAGGCCAGGCGCACCGCATGGCCGATGATCACGTCCAGGATCAGCGGATCTTCGAACTTCAGTTCTGGATTGGTCTCGAACAGCCGGAACAGCGCCCCGAGACACTCGATCACCAGCTGCCGGTACTCCGGGGCCACGATCCGGTTGAGGCGATGCTCGACCTCCAGCGCGAAGTTCATTTCCCCGGCCGTGCTCTGCGCCAGGTAAAGCTGGCTTTCCAGCACGTTCTTTCGATTGTAGCGATCGCCGATCACCAGTGCCGGACAATGCCGCAGCAGCGACCAGACACTGGCGTAGAACGAGTCGGACAACCGGCCGACCGCACCCTCGCGCGTGCGCCAGGCCAGCCAGTCGCGCGTCTGGTCCGTGTCCAGCTGCGGGTCATTCCCCGCCGAGAAGCGCACCGTGTCCAGCATGGCCGGACGTTCGGCCAGGTGAAGCGCCTCGACCGCCACGCGACGACCCTCCTCGCTGCCGGTGCTCAGCGCGACCTGAAGACGCTCGCTGATTTCATGCGGCGGCTGGTCGATCAAAAGGTCAAACGCCTCCGACGGGCCACAACGACGCTCGCGTGCCATCATGGCAATCAGGGTTTGCAGCAGCGGCCCGACGCGCAGGGTGATGATGTTGTGAAAGAGGTTGGGGTTGGCACGCATCAGCGACCCCAGATGGACGATCAGCTCCTGGTTGAAGATTCGCTCGCGCTCGTCCTGCCCGCAAAACGCGCGGATGCGCTCGACGATCTCCACGTTCGACAACGGCTCGGTGATGACCGCGCGGCCGCTGTACGAGCGTCCGACAGCCAGCCGCTTCTGCCGAACGATCAGGTCCATCAGGGAGATTTCCAGGTGCGCGTCGACCTTGCCCAGCAGGTCGGCCGCCCGACGCATCACCCCCCAGATCTGGTCGCGCTGGGCCATCAGGAAGACCCGGGTCAGACAGCCCTCCAGCGTACGTCGTGGCTGTCCCTCCTGCGGCGGCTGGAACTCGTAATCCAGGCCCAGTCGCTGGACAAGCTGGGAAAGGATTTCCAGCCGGCGGTACAGGTTGCGGGTCTCGTCCAGTTCGATCAGCAGCGCCTCGTCATTCAGCGCCTCGATCTGGTTGAGTTCCTCCAGGGTCAGCGGCCGGGTACTGCAGATGTCGATCCGGTCCAGATGGCTCAGATCCACGAAACTGGCCAGCGAAGGACGCACCACCAACGGCACGGAGAGTTTCTGGATGTTTGCCTGACTTACCAGCAGGCTGACCCGGTCGTGCTGCACCGGGATGCCGCCTGATTCGCCCGCGAAGAGCTCGTCGCGCAGAAAGGCAATCAGCGCCCGCCGCCCCGGCTCGCGCAGCATCCGCTCGGTCACGACCAAGGTGAGCAGCGGCCTGCCCGGGCGGCGCCAGTAGCGGTGAATGTAGCGGAATTTCGACCGCAGCTGGGCAATCAGGAACTCGGTATCCTGCGACAGGTAGAAGTCATCCGTATCCGTCAGCTGCGGCCGAAACAGCAGGATGCGTCCCTCGTGCTCGTATACCCGCGCCGTGGTGAGCCCCCGGACACGCCGACGGGGCCGACCCTCCAGCCCCAGCCGCGGGTTGTCCCCCAGCTGGGCCAGCGTCTCGACCAGGGCTGAGGACGGATGCACCTCGATCGGCTGGATCTCCTCGAGCGTTTCCACGCGGATGCCCGCGTCTTCCAGACGGGACTGGACCGCGCGACTCTCGGCGAGCACTGCCACGCTCAGGGGGCGTTCGACACGCCGGCCGATCGCGCGGTGCCGCGCCAGCGGATCAAGGTCCTCGGGTTCGAGCAGGCCGTCCTGGATCAGGGCGCCCAAGGTAAACAGGCTCTGCGCCCAGACCAGGGGCTGATTCTCGTTGGGCATGCGTTCGCAACTGCCCGGCTCGGCCTTTTCCTGCTCGATCGCGGACTCGGGCACGTAGTACAACTCCGGCAGCAACCGCAGGCCGTCCCGGTGGACGAACAGCTTCTCGAGCTTCTCCCGGTAGCCGATGGCACCGGCCTCGTCACCGGCGAATAGCCGGTTGAGCAGCAGGTAGGTAAAGAACAGTGGCCACTCCGACTCGATGTGCTCGAACCGCTCCAGCTCCTCGGGTTCGTAGTGAAGCTTGGAGGGGTCCTCGAGCACGGTCTGGTGCCCATCGCGCAGGAACCGCTTGCAGCCAAACCGCCCCTCCAGCTTCTCGACGATGTTTCGCTCGACCTCGACGATCCGCTCGGGATTGCGCATGGCAAACGCCGGAAAGCCCACGACACTAAGCAGCGCCGCATCGACTTCCTTGGAGCCGGATTCACGCGGCAGGATCGACTTGAGGGTCATCTCCGTCCGGGCGATGTCATCGGCCAGTACGCGAATGCGGGTCGTCTCGTCTCCGGCACCGCCGTAGACATCGAAGTCATCCATGGCCTCGAGCGCCGCCAGCGCCATGCCGATGGAACTGGCGTTGAGCTCGCGCAGGCCGTGATTGATCTTGTTTCCGCGCTCCCAGATGCCGTAATCCGGCGTGCAGTAGGCCCGCGAGATGTACCAGACGAGATTCTGGATGAAGTCCGCCTCGTCCCGGTTGAACACGATCTTCAGGCCGGAGGCGGTCATCTGCGCCAGCATCAGCAGGTACAGGGAAGTCGCGTCCAGCTGCAGGTGGCCCCAGTCCTCGTCACCGACCACTTCCTGGCCGGTGCCGGTGTCGAACTTGGCATGCAGGGCGTCGATGGGATTGGTGCTGTGCTTGAACCGCTCGACCTTGTGCGCCTGACGCATCATGCAGAACATCAGGCCCCGCATGAGCTTCACCACGCTCTGTTCGAGCTCGTGGACGCGGGCCGTCCCGGTATCGACCCGACGATAGGCCAGGCCGAGCCCCCAGACCGCCAGCACGCTGTAGACGTTGTCCCGCACCCAGGCGTCGGTGTAGTCGCCATGCGCATTGACCGCGGTGCTCGCCGGCAGAAGTCCCGTGACCGGGTGCTGCCGCGCCAGGATGATGCGGGATATTTCCTCGTAGCGTTCTTCGAGCACCTCGAGCCGCCGCAGCCGGTCGAGCTGGTATCGGCCCCGAAGATAATCACGATGATCGTTCAAGGCGCTGCCTCTCTGCGTTCCTGACAACGGCTTCTGTCACTCACTGGTTGCGCTCCGATCCGTCGGGCGCCTGCCCGGTCGTGGCGAACAGCTGGGCCACGTCAATGGCATCGAAATCGTAGCGTTCGCCGCAAAAGTCGCAGTCGACCCGAACCACCTGATCGGCTTGTGGGTCCTCAAGCGCGGCCCGGGCCTCATCGGGGCCGAGGCTCCGGATCATTTCACCGACCCGCTGCCGGGAACAACCGCAGTGGAACCGAAGTTCCGCCCGTTCGAGCGCTTCGACGCGCTCCTCGTGAAAGAGCCGGTACAGGATGGTCTGCGCCGGATGCTTCAGCAGTTCGCCGCCGGTCATGGTTTCTACCAGCGCCTCGACGCGGGCCCAGTCCTCGGAGGCATCGCCTGTCCCGGCCGACCCGCCCTCGCCCGGCATCCGCTGGACCATCAGCCCCGCGGCGCGCTGTCTGTCCGCTGCGAGGACGAACCGCGTCGGCAGCTGCTCGGACTGCTCGAAGTACGCGGCGAGCGCATCCGACAGCCGGGCGCCGACCAGCGGCACCACTGACTGATACCGTTCGCCCCGATCCGGCTCGATCGTCAGCACGAGCTGTCCACGTCCGGTCAGCTCGTCGAGCCGCGCACCGGACACCTCGCCTTGCCAGCGGGCCAGCGCCCGGTAGCTTCGATCACTGCGCACCTGCACCACCATCATGCTCAGCGGACCGTCGCCGCGAAGCTGCATGACCAGGCGCCCTTCGAACTTGAGCGTGGCAACCATCATCGAGGCGGCGGCAAGCGCCTCGCCCAGCAGCCCGGCGATCGGCGCCGGGTATCGGGCCTGATCGATCACCCGGCGCCAGCCGGCATCCAGGCAGACATGCACGCCGCGCACATGCCCGGGCGCGACCGCAAACCGCAGCAGCTGATCCGTTTCGTCCCCGACTTGCGGGGGTGCCGGTTCGGACATGCTTACTCCCCTGCCAGTTTCTGCCGGAGCAGGTCGTTGACCTGTGCCGGATTGGCCTTGCCCCGGGCAGCTTTCATTACCTGGCCGACAAAGAATCCGAACAGCTTGTCCTTGCCGGCGCGATACTGCGCCACCTGGTCCGGATTGGCCAGGATCACCTCGTCGATCATGGCCTCGATGGCACTGCTGTCGGTGATCTGCCTGAGGCCCCGCTTCTCGATAATGGCATCCGCATCCCCGTCCCCCTGGCACATCGCCTCGAAGACTTCCTTGCCGAGCTTGTTCGAGAGCGTGTTGTCCGCGATGCGCGCGACCAGGCCGGCCAGCGCTTCCGGCGTCACCGGGCTGTCCTCGATGGAAACCTCGTCACGGTTCAGCCGGGCGGCGAGATCGCCCATGACCCAGTTGGCGCAGAGCTTGGCGTGCGCTGAACCGGCCCGGGCGACCACGGCCTCGAAATAGCCGGCCATCTCGCGGGTGGCGGTCAGCACACCGGCATCGTAGGCCGAGAGCCCGTACTCGGCCTGGTAGCGCGCGGCCTTGGCCTCCGGGAGTTCCGGCAATTCGGCGCGAATGCGCTCGAGAAACTCCGGTTCGATCACCACCGGCAGCAGGTCGGGGTCCGGGAAGTAACGGTAGTCGTTCGCCTCCTCCTTGGTCCGCATCGAACGTGTCTCGTCACGGTCCGGGTCGTAGAGTCGCGTCTCCTGGATGACCTCGCCACCGCCCTCGATCACGTCGATCTGGCGCTCGACCTCGAACAGGATCGCCTTTTCCAGGAAGCGGAAGGAATTGACGTTCTTGATCTCCGTCCGGGTGCCAAACGCTTCCTGGCCGTGCGGCCGGATCGAGACGTTCGCGTCCATGCGGAAGGAGCCTTCCTGCATGTTGCCGTCACAGATTTCCAGGTATCGCACGATGGCATGGATCTTCTTCGCATATTCGACCGCCTCGCGGGCCGAGCGCAGATCCGGTTCGGAAACGATTTCGAGCAGCGGCGTTCCGGCCCGGTTCAGGTCGATGCCGGTCATGCCCTGAATGTCCTCGTGCAGGCTCTTGCCCGCGTCTTCCTCGAGGTGGGCGCGCGTGACGCCGATCCGCTTCGAGTCTTTGCCATCGACGGCGATTTCCACCTGCCCCGCACAGACGATAGGCAGCTCGAACTGACTGATCTGGTACCCCTTGGGCAGATCCGGGTAGAAGTAGTTCTTGCGGGCGAAGACACTGCGCCCGGCCACCTGCGCATTGATCGCCAAGCCAAACTTCGCGGCCATGCGCACAGCCTCGGCATTGAGCACCGGCAACACGCCCGGCAAGCCCAGATCGACCGCGCAGGCCTGCGCGTTGGGCGGTGCCCCGAAGGCCGTGGCGGCCCCGGAAAAGATTTTCGAGCGTGTGGCCAGCTGGGCGTGAATTTCCAGCCCGATCACGACTTCCCATTGCATGTTTTCGTATCCTGTCTGGTTCGGCTTCGGGACGATCCCGCGTGGAATCAGCACTCGGCGCCCGGCGGCAGCCGACGATGCCAGTCGGTCTCGCGCTGATAACCGTGAGCCACCCGCAGCAGCCGGGACTCGTCGAAATGGCGGCCCACCACCTGCAGACCGACCGGGCGCCCGCCGATCGTGCCGACCGGAAGCGACAGCGCGGGCAGACCGGCGAGGTTGACGCCGAGGGTATAGACGTCCTCGAGATACATCTGCACCGGGTCATCGACCTTGCTGCCCAGGTCGAAGGCCGGGGTGGGCGTCACCGGCCCCATGAGGACGTCACAGTCGGCCAGCGCCCGGCTGAAATCCTCGGCGATCAGCCGCCGAATCCGCTGCGCCTTGAGATAGTAGGCGTCGTAGTATCCCTCGGACAGGGCGTAGGTGCCGATCAGGATCCGGCGTTTGACTTCCTCGCCGAAGCCTTCCGAGCGGGAGCGGGTATACAGGTCCGCAAGATCGCGCGGCGCATCGCAGCGGTGACCGAAGCGAACCCCGTCGTACCGGGACAGGTTGGATGACGCCTCGGCCGGAGCAATAACGTAATAGGCCGGGATCGCCAGCGACATGCTGGGCAGGTCCACTTCCCGAACCTCGGCGCCCAGGTCCCGGTAGGCCTCGATTGCGGCCCGGAGCACCTCGGCCATGGCCGCATCCAGGTCTTCGGTGAACCACTGCCTCGGCAGCCCGATGCGCAGCCTGCGCAGGTCGCCCTCCAGATCGGCATGGTAATCCGGCACCGGACGATCGACGCTGGTCGAGTCGCGCGGATCGAACCCGGCCATCGCGCCAAGCAGCAGGGCGCAATCCTCCGCACTGGTGGCCATGGCCCCGCCCTGGTCAAGACTTGAAGCATAGGCGACCATGCCGTAGCGCGACACGCGCCCGTAGGTGGGCTTGATGCCGGTAATCCCGCAGAAGGCGGCCGGCTGGCGAATCGAGCCGCCGGTGTCGGTGCCGGTCGCGATCGGCGTCATCCGCGCCGCCACCGCCGCCGCCGAACCACCCGACGACCCCCCGGGAACCGCAGCCGGGTCCCAGGGGTTGCGCACCGCACCGAAATGGCTGTTTTCGTTGGACGATCCCATGGCGAACTCGTCCATGTTGGTCTTGCCCAGAAGCACGGCACCGGATGCCTCGAGGCGTTCGTGGACCGTCGCGTCGTAGGGGGCCACGAAGTCGGCCAGCATCCGGGAGGCGCAGGTCGTGCGGACTCCCCGGGTACAGAAGATGTCCTTGTGGGCATAGGGAATGCCCGTCAACGGGGCCGCCTGCCCGGCCGCGATCCGCCGATCCGCCTCTTCAGCCTGCTTCAGTGCCTGCTCCGGCGTCAGGGTGATGAACGCGTTGAGCTGGCCATCGAGCCGGTCGATGCGATCGAGGAAGTATTCGGTCAGCTCCCGGGACGAGATCCGGCGGGCATCCAGTTCGGCGCGCAGCTGCGCCAGGGTCGATTCATGAAGAGACACGGAAACGTCAATCCTCGTTGCGTGGTTGCGTTCGGGCGATCCCGCCAGGAACTTCTGCGGCAAAAGTCCGCCATTTTCGCCTGAAAGCGGGCCGCCATGCCAGCGCCGGCGACCACGGGCGACGATCCGGGGCGCCCTGTCTTGAAGAACGCGGCGATTGTTAATGATGCACCACCGGATGCGCCATGGCGCGCCTGGGCGTCCCTGCCCGGCACGGGCCCGTCTGCCTGATGCCGGGCTTCCCCCGGCCTGGCAAACGGGCCGCGGCCATCCTGAGGCGGTTGCCGGAACCTGCGCGGTCAGTCGCGTTCGATGACCCGGGGCACCAGGTAGAGGCCTTGCTCCACCGCCGGGGCGACAGACTGGAACTGGCTGCGCTGGTCGCTCTCGGTGACTTCGTCAGCACGCAGTCGCTGCTTCATGTCCAGCGGGTGCGCCATCGGTTCGACCGCCTGCACGTCCACACCCTCCATCTGTTCGACCAGATCGAGTATCCGACTCAGATCCCTGCTGTAGGCGGTTCGCTGCGCGCCCTCCACGCCAAGCCGCGCCAGTTGCGCGATGCGATCGACGTCCGACTCGTTCAGACTCATGAATTGATCCCCGTGAAAACCTAATGCGAACGAAGACGCGCCCGAGCCGCTTCGCCGGGCGCGAAAGATTAGCCGGCCGACGCCTGACACTCAAATTCTCGGGCAGGTCACCGGCGGGTGGGCGTCCCGCCTGCCCGACACTGCCAGCACCGCCTGTTCGTGCAGACCGGAAGGACCCGCCCCGGGCCCGTGACCGCCAGGCGCACCATCGCGGGGCACGCGCAGCCAGCCGAAGGCGAGTCCTTCCCGCTGCGTCCCGGTGAAGGCTAGCACAGCCGCGACTTGCCCCGAAACCGTCACGTTGCTACCTTACAGTCGCCATTCGGCGCGGGTTGGGTGGCGATGCCGTGACCGGATGCCGACAGTTTTTTTGCTCGGGGCGCGCGTCATGGAGATCATTACCGGCCGCGCTGCGGTTATAATCGGCTCGCGACGACTCGGGCCCTGCAGGTACCGGGCGGCACCGTGCTTTTCGCCCCCGGTTTGCTGGAGATCTTTCGCCCCAGGAATATCCTGGCCGGAGCCGGCCGTGGAGTGGATCCGGCGGATCGCTGCGTTGCACGCCCGGCAGCAGTCCCGCATCTTCAATGACCGACGTCATCACGGTTTCGCGGCTCATGGGCCCCGAAACGTTCCCGTTTACGCCAAGTACCGGTTTTATACGCATGTTCAAAGGTCTCAGGGGTATCTTCTCGACGGATCTGTCCATTGATCTGGGCACCGCCAATACGCTGATCTACGTCCATGGAAAGGGGATCGTCCTGGACGAACCTTCCGTGGTCGCGATTCGGCAGGATGGCGGTCAGCGCGCCATTCAGGCCTATGGCCTGGAAGCCAAGCTGATGGTCGGGCGCACACCCAAGTCGATCGCCGCGGTCCGGCCCCTGCGCGACGGGGTGATCGCCGATTTCCACATCACCGAGAAGATGCTGCAGCACTTCATCCGCAAGGTGCACGCCAGCCATTTTTTGCGGCCAAGTCCGCGCGTTCTGGTCTGTGTTCCGGTCGGCGCGACCCAGGTCGAACGCCGGGCCATCCGGGAGTCTGTGATCGGCGCCGGCGCACGCAAGGCCTACCTGATCGACGAACCGATGGCCGCGGCCATCGGCGCGGGAATCAACGTCTACGAACCACGCGGCTCCATGGTGGTGGACATCGGTGGCGGCACGTCGGAGGTGGGCGTCATCTCCCTGGACGGAATCGTTTATTCCTCGTCGGTACGGATCGGGGGTGACAAGTTCGATGAATCAATCATCTCGTACGTGCGCCGCAACTACGGCACGCTGATCGGCGAGGCAACCGCGGAGCGGATCAAGAAGGAAATCGGCACGGCCTACCCGGGCAAGGAATTGCTGGAAATCGAGGTCAAGGGGCGCAACCTGGCCGAGGGTGTGCCGCGCAGCTTCACCCTGAACAGCAACGAAATTCTCGAGTCATTGCAGGAACCGCTGTTCGGGATCGTCCAGGCGGTGCGGACCGCGCTGGAGCAGACACCACCCGAACTGGGTGCGGACATTGCCGAGCGGGGCATCGTCCTGACCGGCGGCGGCGCCCTGCTGCGCGACCTCGACCGGTTGCTGATGGAAGAAACCGGTCTGCCGGTGGTGGTGTCTGAAGATCCGCTCACCTGCGTGGCACGCGGGGGAGGCAAGGTGCTGGAACTGATCGACGAGCGTGGCAGCGCCCTGTTCGCCACCGAGTGAGGGGCTGAGCCTTGGCGCTTTTCGTGCCCGACCGGCCGCGTTTCGGCACGCTGCTGGTGCTCATACTGCTCTCCTTCGCGCTGATGATTGCCGATCGACGTTCTGACGCGCTCGACTCATGGATCGAGCCGGTGGCGAGCCTCACGCTCGCAATCCAGCAAGGCGGCAGCAATCCGCTGTCCGTCTGGTCGCAGTGGCGCGTTCATCGCCAGGAACGGGCCGAACTGGTCGAAAGGCTGAGGGCCCTTGAGCAGGAAAACTTTCTGCTCAAGGGCCAGATGCATCGTTTCTATGCGCTCACGATGGAAAACCGGCGCCTCACCCGCCTGCTCGGTGGCAGCTCGGATCTTGAGCAGGACTACCTGCTCGCCCGCAAGACCGCGAACGCGGCCGATCCCACGCGTCCGCTGTTCGTGATCGACCGGGGGCTGCGTGACGACGTGCAGCCCGGGCATCCGGTGGTGGATGATCTCGGCCTCGTCGGCCAGGTGGTCCGCAGCACCCACGCCGGATCGGAGGTGCTGATGCTGCATGCCGCCAATCACGCGGTGTCCGTCACCATCGGCAACACCGGGCATACAGCCACCCTGTCCGGCAGTGGCGACCCGCAGAACCTGATTGTGCGTGACGTGCCCGACCGCGTGGAGGTTTCCGTGGGCGACATGCTGGTCTCCTCCGGGCTCGACGGCGCCTTTCCGGCAGGCTACCCGGTCGCTCGTGTCCGTGAAATCCGCAACGAGGCCGGACGGGCATTCTTTACCCTGATTGCCGAACCCGCTGCGCGCATCGACCGGGTGCGCGAGGTTCTGGTGCTCATGCCGCAGGACGAAATGGTCGAAACCGGCGACTTCCGCGAGTCCACCACGCCACCGGTCAGTCCCAGGACCCGCGGGGACGAGCCCGTCGCGCCCGGCCCCGAGGAAGCCGCCGATGCGCAATGACTGGCCGACCATTGTCGCGTCTCTGGCCGCTGCGCTGATTCTCACGCTGGCGCCGCTGCCCAGGGAGATCGGTGTCTACGCGCCGCAATGGCTGCTGCTCGTGGTCCTTTTCTGGATCATTGAACGCCCGGAGCGGGTCGGCCTGGTCCTTGCCTGGAGCATGGGCCTGCTGCTCGATATCGGGACGCACGCCCTGCTCGGTTCCAATGCCCTGCTCTTCACCCTTGCCGCAGCCCTGACCCTGGCGCTTCAACGTCTGCTCAAGCCGACCAGCATCATGCAGCAGGGGCTGTACATCTGCGGTCTGACGCTGGTCTACCTGATGATATCGCTCTGGATGCGTGGCGGCCTGCAAGGAACCATCACCGAGTGGCAGTACCTGATGAGGGCGCTCAGCAACCTGGCGGCCTGGCCCCTTTTGGTCCTCGCGGTGGCTTGGCTGCACCGGCGGCTGGGTTGAGCCGTGGCACTCATCAGTTTTTTTTCCCCGGTAAAAGGGACGCTCATGAGTCCAGGGCAGTGACAGTCCGTATAATCCCGTACTTTCCGTGGGAGAACACGAGCACATGATTCACCGCAGGTTGCGCCTGGGCATGGGGACCAAGACACTCGCGGCCCTCTCCTTCGTTTTCTGGATACCGGTTGGCCTGCTGGCCTTTCTGCTCTATCACGGCTTCGAGCAGAAAATTGCCGCAGAGCGTCTTGAACTGCTGGATATCCGGCTTCAGGGGGCGCAGACCCTGCTTGAGGACCACGCGACCCGCATGCAGACGGCGCTCGTGGTCGAAGCGCAGGACCCGGAATTTCTCGCCGGGATGAAGTCTGGCGACTCGATCCCGCTTGTGGCCGGACTTGACCGGATCGCGCGCAGCCTGGAAGAGCCGGTCGTGCTGGCAGTCACCGACAGCAGACGCAATCTCCTGGCCGGCGACGACCCCTCCCTGTGGATTCCCGCCACCGCGCTGACCCGTGCCATGGACACCGGGCGCCCAACGCGCGGACATGCCCTGCTGCCTGCCGAAATGTTTCAGTCCATCCTGGGCGGACGCCATGCGCAGCTTCCCGAGGGGGTGCCGGTCCTCGTGCAGTTCGTGGTTCAGCCGGTGCACGAGGGGGGCAGCCCGCTCGGTGCGATGGTTGCCGTGGCCATGCTCAGCGGCGACACGTCGCTGGGCAACCGCTTTTTGGGGGATTTCGACCGTGAACTGGGCGTGTTCGCCGGCATCAACGGCAAGCCCATGCGGTTGCATGCGACGACTTCCGTGCCCCGAAGCATCTGGGGACAGAGCGACCCGCTTCCCGGGGTGGTGCGCGCGGCGCTTGACCAGAATCGGCCCTTCTCCGGGCCGGTCACCCTCGACGGCCAGAAGTTGCTGCTCGCTGCCGTTCCATTGCACGACAGCCGTGGCAACGTGATTGCCGCGCTCGCGGTCGGCGAGCGGCTCCAGCCCCTCCAGGGACTGGTGCTCGACGTGCTCGGTCAGGCGATTGTGCTGACCGCGCTGCTGGCCCTCGCGATCGCCCTGCTTTCGGTGTTCTTCGTGCATCACGACATATCACGCCCCCTGAGGCGCCTGCTTGACGGGATGCGCCGCTTCGGCGAGGGGGAACTGGACACGCGTGTGCACCTCTGTACGGGTGATCAGCTCGAACAGCTCGGGGCGGGTTTCAACCGGATGGCCGAGGATGTGCAGAAGCGCGAAACACGGTTTCGCAAGCACAACGAGGTGACCAAGCTGTTCATGTCCACGCTGAACATGGACGAGCTGCTTGGCCAGACACTGGAAATCGTCGTCGGGGTCACCGAATCGCAGATCGGAATCCTCTACCTCTGGGAGGAGGAAGGCCAGGTCCTGATGCCTCATGCCCGCTTTGGCGTGGGGAGCGAGTCCAATCCCGTCGCGCTCGGAGAAGGCTATGTCGGCCAGTGCGCCCAGTCCCGTCGCCGGCTGGCTCTGTCCGCGGCCGGCGAGGACGGCCTGCCGGCAGTCGACACCGGCTTCGGGCAGCTTGCGCTTTGCCAGGCGGTCTACCTGCCGCTGGTCAGTCAGGACAGCCTGCTGGGCGTGCTGCTGCTGGGCAGCACGTCCGAATACGACCGGGACAGCGACCAGCTTTTCGAGTACCTGTCAGACCAGATCGCCATGGCGCTGGACAATGCCTTCATGCATCGACAGATCGCGGAGCTGTCGGTTACCGACGGATTGACGGGCCTGCACAACCGGCGTTTCTTGAACACGCGCATCGAGCCGATCTGGCGACAGGCGCGGGCGTCCGGACAACCGCTTTGCGTGGTCCTCTCGGACATCGACAATTTCAAGTCCCTGAATGACACCTTCGGTCATGACCGCGGTGACATCGTCCTGCGGGATGTCGCGGCCATCTTTCAGGAGGAAGCCCGTCCCGGGGATCTGGTGACCCGTTTCGGGGGCGAGGAATTCGTGATCGTGCTGCCGATGACCGACAGCGCGGAGGCCAAGGCCGTGTCCACGCGCATCCTGGAACGGACTCGCGCACTCCGGTATGACTGGCTGGACCGTCCGGTGACGCTGAGCATCGGCGTGGCCGCCTCCCCGCCGCTGGAGGTCGATCACTTTGATGCCCTGCTGCAGGCCGCGGATCAGGCGATGTACCGGGGCAAGATGGGGGGCAAGGACCAGGTCGTGATTGCCGGCGAGCATCCAGGCGGCTGATTGACCCGCGGGTCTGGCCGGCTCCAGACACCACCTGAATAAATCCTCCGAGGTGTGCTCCGGC
>JBKHDT010000014.1:0-44273 GCA_046541195.1 Halothiobacillaceae bacterium
TCAAGCTTACCCGAGCCAGGAATATCCGGGACTGGGGAACCACCCAGGGACTCGGTGAGATCGCCCTTTCCGGTCCAACCAGGAAAACCATCCTCGACCCGGCGGGGGTGGTGGTCGCGCCGGTGGGCTCGATGCTGTTTTATCTCGAATGCAACGAGAGCGCCTGGGCGGGACACTTATGATCCATGTGCCTTATTTGCTCAAAGCAAGGAATTCCGGCAATGGTCATGGCGTGGGAGATGGCTCCTGCTACCGCATCACGCAAAAAAATGCTTGCACGGGCTTCGGCGTGCCGGTCGGCGCCGCTCAGGTGCGTCAGTGCCACAGCGGCTGCCCCATTTGCATTTGCAAAACCGGGAACGGTCACAGTCATCCCGTGAACGTGGATGACCGGTATGTCTCTCACAGGCAACTGTGTATCGGGCTGCGCGCGCGAGGGCACTGCAAAACGCTCAAGGCGCATATCGTATGGACTTTGTGTTTTGACTAGCCGCTGGCTCGGTTGCCAGGGCCGCCACGCGCTTTTTTCCGATCAGGGCCTGGATGCACCGAATGGCCCCCGGGTCCTCGGCCGCCGTGGGTCTTCCGTGGATCAGGCCCGGCAGGAGCGGGAAAGGGCTGCGACGCAGCGAAGGCGCAGGCCCGTTGATTGCGCAGTACCGGCCAGGGCTGCGGCACGACGCCCCGGATGGCGTGGTGCAAGGTGTGCCGAGAGCACGGGCTGGACATGGCCGGGGTGCCGTGGGCTGCCGAGGGTCCGGGCCCGGTAGCACATCTTGCGCGTTGTGGTTGTGGCAGGGGGCTGTTCATTGTGGGCCGGCACGTCCGGGACGAGGGGTTTGCCGGTCATCCCGGCGGCGCGGATGCAGCGGCTGCAGCCCCCGCCCGGGGCGATTTCCGGCAGGTTGCGGCACGGTCGCCGGTTTGCATCCCGAAGGCAATGTCTTACAGTCAGGTCAGACTGGGGGCGCGAGCACCGCGGCACGAATGGCCGGCTGCTCGCTGTCCTGACGAGATTGTCGAAAACGTTTCTGACCGGAGGATTCCCATGCTGTCCAGACTCAAGAGCCGTTCGGTCCTGCTGACCGGGACCGATGCCCAGAGCAAGCGCGAGGCGGTACGCGACTACTTTCATCGCACGATGGACATCTACGAGAAGCTGTTTGAGGTGCTCGCCGACGACCAGGCCTTCTACGAGCGTCCCGAGCCGCTGCGCCACCCGCTGATCTTCTACTTCGGTCACACGGCGACCTTCTACATCAACAAGCTGGTCACCGCGAAGGCGACCACGCGCATCGACCCGACGCTGGAGGGCATGTTCGCCATCGGGGTCGACGAGATGAGCTGGGACGATCTCAACGACGCGCACTACGACTGGCCCTCGGTCGAGCGCGTGCGTGACTATCGCCGCAAGGTGCGCGAGCGGGTCGACCAGTTGATTTCCGAACTCGACTGGACCCCGCCCGTACGCTGGGACGATCACCCGACCTGGTCGATCTTCATGGGCATCGAGCACGAGCGCATCCACCTGGAGACTTCCTCGGTGCTGATCCGTCAGCTTGACCTTCAGTGGGTACGACCGCATGACGCCTGGCCGATCTGCGATGCCGCCGCAGCCGATCCGGCCAGCGCGCCGGTCAACGAGCTGCTGGAGGTGACCGGCGGCAACGTGGTGCAGGGCAAGTCGCACGATGCGCCGCTGTATGGCTGGGACAACGAGTACGGTCGGCTCGAGACTCGCGTCAAGTCGTTCCGAGCCAGCCGCATGCAGGTCTCAAACGCCGAGTTCCTCGCCTTCGTCGAGGCCGGCGGCTACACGCGCCCCGAGTGGTGGACCGAGGAGGGGCGTCGCTGGCTCGACTATCGCGGCGCGGCCCATCCGGTCTTCTGGGTGCCGCGCGGGAATTCCCAGGGCGATGCCTGGGGCTATCGCGCCCTGACCCACGAGATCGACATGCCGTGGGACTGGCCGGTGGACGTCAATTACCTCGAGGCCAAGGCCTTCTGCAACTGGTTGTCCGAGCAGACCGGCAAGTCCATCCGCCTGCCCACCGAGCCCGAGTACGAGCGCCTGCGCCAGGTCGCCGGCGTGCCGGACGAGCCGGCCTGGGGCGAGCGCCCGCCGGGCAACATCAACCTCGAGTACTGGGCCTCGGCCTGTCCGGTGGACCGCTTCGCCCAGGGTGATTTCCATGACGTGATCGGCAACGTCTGGCAGTGGACCGAGACGCCGATTGACGCCTTCGAGGGCTTCGAACCGCATCCGATCTACGACGACTTCTCGGTGCCGACCTTCGACAACCGGCACAACCTGATCAAGGGCGGCTCGTGGATCTCGACCGGCAACGAGGCCACGCGCGACGCGCGCTACGCCTTCCGCCGGCACTTCTTCCAGCACGCCGGTTTCCGCTACGTCGAGGGCGAGCCGGTGCGTCCGCCGGCAAGCAAGGACGACGGCTACTATGAAACCGACGCGCTGCTCGCCCAGTACTGCGATTTCCACTACGGCCGCTCGTACTTCGGCGTGGCCAACTTCCCGCGGGCGCTGGCCGAGTACGCCCTGCGCCAGATGGAAGGGCGCAATCACGGTGCGGCGCTTGATATCGGCTGCGCCACCGGGCGGGCGACCTTTGAACTCGCGCCGCACTTCGAGTCGGTCACCGGGCTGGATTTCTCGGCGCGCTTCATCCAGATCGCCCAGGCGATGCTCGACGAGGGCCAGATCGCCTACGCGCTGCCCACCGAGGGCGAACTGATCGAGGATCGCGCCGCCTCGCTCGCCGCGCTGGGGCTTGAGCCGCGCGACAATATCGCGTTCTGGCAACAGGACGCCTGCAACATGAAGCCGCACTTCACCGGCTATGACCTGGTGCTGGCCGGCAACCTGATCGACCGGCTTTACGACCCGGGCAAGTTCCTCGACGACATTGCCGGGCGCATCAATCCCGGCGGCCTGCTGGTGCTGGCCTCGCCGTACACGTGGCAGGAAGAATCCACGCCGCGCACGCGCTGGCTTGGGGGCTATGTCGACGAGAGCGGTCGTCCCGTGAGCACGCTCGACACGCTGATCAAGCGCCTGGAGCCGAATTTCGAGCTGGTGGGCGAGCCGGCCGATATTCCGTTTGTCATCCGCGAGACGGCGCGCAAGTACCAGCACACGGTCAGTCAGGTGACGGTCTGGGCACGACGATGACGGACACCGACTTCACCCGTCTGGCCCAGTATCCCGGCTCAGGCTGCGAAAAATACGACCGGCGCGGCGAGATCTTCGGCCGCGAGGACGTTATCCCGCTGTGGGTGGCGGACATGGACTTCCCGGCACCGGAGTTCGTCACCGAGGCGCTCGCCGCGCGGCTGGCGGACGGGGCCTTTGGCTACGCCAAGCCGGATGCCGGGCATTTCGCCGCGATCACCGGCTGGCTCGCCGGCCGGCACGACTGGCGCGTCGAGCCGGAGACCATCGTGCCGGTGCCCGGCGTGGTCCCGGCCATGGCGATGGCGATCCGCACCTTCACCCGCCCCGGGGCAGGCGTGATCATCCAGCCGCCGGTGTATTTCCCGTTCTTCCAGGTAGTGCGTGACCAGAAACGCACGCTGATCGAGAACCCGCTGGTCGAGCAGGCGGCGCCCGGTGGTGGTGCACGCTACGTCATGGATCTTGCGGCACTCGAAGCCCAGGCCCGCGATGCCGAGATGCTGCTGCTCTGCAACCCGCACAACCCGGGCGGCCGGGCCTGGAACGCGGATGAGCTGGCTCAGGTGGCGGCGATCTGCGCCCGGCATGACGTGATGGTGATCAGCGACGAGATCCACATGGATCTGACCTACCCGGGCGTCCGGCACACGCCGTTCGCCGAGGTGGCCGATGCAGCTGGCTGTCGCTGGTTCACGGTTACCGCGCCGGGCAAGACCTTCAATACTGCCGGGATCGGCGGCGGCTACGCGGTGATTCCCGATGCCGAGGTTCGCAAGCGCTTCGACCGCGCGCGGCGGGGCATGCACCTGGGCGAGGGCTCGGTATTCGGCCTGACGGCGTTGAAGGCCGCCTACACGCGGGGTGCGCACTGGCCGGGCGAGCTGATGCAGTACATTGCCGGCAACCGTGACCGGGTGATCGAGGCGGTTCGGGACTTGCCGATCAAGCCGATGATCCCCGAGGCGACCTATCTTTTGTGGCTCGATTGCCGCGGGCTGGGCCTGTCGGACGCGGCTTCGGATCCCGGGGACCGGGCCCTGCAACGCTTCTTTGTCGATGAGGCGGGGCTGGGACTGAGCCAGGGCATTATCTTCGGCGAACCGGGCCGGGGGTACATGCGGATCAACCTGGCCACCCCGACCCGAATTATCGATCAGGCGATGGCGCAACTGCGCACGGCCTGTGCCCGGCATGGCCGCTGACTCAAGCCCCAAGGTGTTGCACGGAAGCCTTTGATGATCTTCCCGCGGTCATTCGACCGGTCTGCGACCGGCGCTGAGTTGCCCGCTTCTTGAGTGCTGCGCCGCCCTGGACCTCGTGATGCCAGTCCAGATCGAGGACGAGAAGGCGGTTCGGCGTTTCGGACGGCATGTCACCGCCCGGATTCCAGCCCGTGTCAGCATGCTGGGTGCAAAATCCGGTGGCGCCGGATGCCCCGGCGCTGGCAGCTTGTGCGTGAGTGCTGGGACAGTGACCCGGCCTTCGGCTTGTCGCTTGCCGGGGCCGGGTGCAAACGGCGGTTGGGTCCGAGCGTGGCTTTACGAGCGTGGCTTGATGGTGCCCCGGGGCGCGGCGCCCGTCGTGCGCATCCTCCGGGGCAATCTTTGGGCGGGAATCTTCGCGCGACGTCATTCACGGCTGCGTGCAGCGATGCACCGGGCGACGCACACCAAGTCCGTACCGCGCGATTGAAGCGCTCGCCGCGACCAGCCCGGTCATCCTGACTCCCAGACTCTTGCTCGGCCGGTGTCGCCGCGCTGCGGCGCGTGGCTGTCGGTCACTGCCTTGGGGAGGTTACTTCGGGCTGGCCTGTTCGCTGTCTTCGGCTTGCCGGACAGCCTGTTCCAGAATGGGCTTGAGTTCGCCGCGCTGGTAGAGCTCCATCACGATATCGTGTCCACCGATCAGCTCGCCGTTGACATAGACCTGCGGGAAGGTGGGCCAGTCCTTGTAGCGCGGCAGGTTCTCGAATATTTCCGGGTCGGCGAGGACATTGACGTAGCCGAAGGGTACGTCGCAGGCCTTCATGGCTTCGGCCGTTCGGCTGGAAAAACCGCAGGTGGGAAACTGGGGCGTGCCCTTCATGAAGATCAGCACCGGGTTGTCGGTGACGTACTGGTGAATGCGGTCCATGACGTCCATCGGGATCGTGTCCTCTCGCGTGTGATTCGTGTATGTGCTGGCGGCAAGGGCCGGGGTGCGACCCCAGTGCCTGCGGGCACTTGTGGGCCCGTTGCGCTTATCCGAGTGTAACGCTTGGTCGGGCCGAATCAAGTCGTGAATCGGAAGGTTGTCCGGCATGATCCGGTCGTTGCCCGTGATGCTGTATTTATTTACAGTATTCGGCATGGACTGGGCCGAGCTTTTCTGTCAGACCTGTTACAGCTTTCTGGAGGCGGCAGCACATCCGGAAGAGCTGGTCACGCGTGCCTCCGGGCTGGGCTACCGGGCGCTGGCAATCACTGACGAATGTTCGGTGGCCGGAGTGGTCAAGGCACATGCGGCCTGTCGCGCGGAGTCGGAGGCAGGCGGCTCGCCGCCGCGGCTGATCGTGGGCAGTTACGTTTGCCTGTCGGAAGGGGACCGGCTGGTCCTGCTGGCGGCAAACGCAGACGGCTACGCGGCGTTGTGCCGGCTGATCACCCGGGCGCGCGGCCGGGCGCGCAAGGGGGACTACCGCCTGGAGCGCGCGGATCTGGTCGGGCTGGACCCGGGGCTGCTGGCGATCTGGCTGGTCGACGAGCCCGTTGCCGGGGAGCCGGCCATGATTGCCGCATGCTTCCCGGGCCGGTTCTGGCTGGGTTGTCCAGCCTGGCAGGACGGCCTGGATGCGCGGCGGCAGGCGCGGGCAGCGGCGCTGGCACAATCCGGGCGCTGGCCGGTGACGGCGGTCGGCGGGGTCCGGATGCACGAGCCGGGACGAAAGCCCCTGCTGGATGTGATGACCGCCATCCGGCATCGCACTACCGTCCAGGAGGCGGGTGCCTGGCTGATGCCCAACGCCCGTCGGCACCTGCGACCGATCGCGGATCTGGCGGCGCTGTTTCCCGAAGCCTGGATGCAACAGACACTGGAGATCGCCGGGCGCTGTGGTTTTTCGCTGGATGAAGTGAAATATCAGTACCCGCAAGACGATATTCCCCCCGGCAAGTGTGGCGACGAGCACCTGCGGGCGCTGACCGAGCAGGGAATGGCGGAGCGCTGGCCGCAGGGTGTGCCGGAGCAGGTCCGGGCGCAGGTGGCGCACGAGCTGGCGGTGATCGCCGAGCTGGGTTACGCGGCGTATTTTCTGACCGTCCATGACCTGGTGCGCTTTGCCCGTGCGCGGGGCATCCTGTGTCAGGGCCGCGGTTCGGCGGCGAACTCGGCGGTGTGCTACGCGCTGGGCATCACGGCCGTGAATCCGGCGGAATCCTCGATGCTGTTTGAACGGTTCATCTCGAAAGAGCGCGGCGAGCCGCCGGATATCGACGTGGACTTCGAACACGAGCGGCGCGAGGAGGTCATCCAGTATCTTTTTGAACGTTACGGGCGAGACCGGGCGGCGCTGACCGCCTCGGTCATCACCTATCGCCGGCGTTCGGCGTTGCGCGACGTCGGGCGGGCGCTGGGCATCGACGCCACCGCGATCGACCGCCTGGCCGACAACCTGTCCTGGTGGGAGCGCGAAGTCCCTGCCGAACGCCTGGAACAGATCGGACTTGCGGCGCAAGGTCGGCAGGTGCGGTTGTGGCTGGAGCTGGCGCGCACGTTGTGCGGCTTTCCAAGGCACCTGTCGCAGCACGTGGGGGGCTTCGTGATCGCCCGTGATCGGCTGGTGGATCTGGTGCCGGTAGAGCCGGCCTCGATGGCCGGGCGCAGCGTGATCCAGTGGGACAAGGACGACCTGGCCGCGATGGGTCTGATGAAAGTCGACGTGCTGGCACTGGGGATGCTCACGGCCCTGCGTCGCGCCCTGGCGCTGATCGGGCAGCACCGGGGCGAATCCATGGCCCTGTGGCAGATTCCCCGGGAAGATCCGGCCACCTGGGCGATGATCCAGCGCGCCGACACGGTCGGGGTGTTCCAGATCGAGTCCCGGGCACAGATGAGCATGTTGCCGCGCCTGCGGCCGCGCTGCTTCCATGATCTGGTCATCGAGATCGCCCTGGTGCGCCCGGGCCCGATCCAGGGACAGATGGTTCATCCCTACCTGCGTCGGCGCGACGGCCTGGAGCCGGTCGAATATCCCAGCCCGGAGGTGGCGCGGGTGCTGAAACGGACCCTGGGCGTGCCGATTTTTCAGGAGCAGGTCATCGAGCTGGCGATGGTGGCTGGCGGGTTTACCGCCGGGGAGGCGGACCAGTTGCGTCGCGCCTTGGGCGCCTGGAAGCGCAAGGGGCAGCTGGAACCGTTCCGTCAACGCCTATTCCGGGGCATGGTAGCCCGTGGCTACGCCCCGGATTATGCCGAGCGTATCTTCCAGCAGATCCTCGGTTTCGGGGAATACGGGTTTCCCGAGTCGCACTCGGCCAGTTTCGCCTTGCTGGCCTATGCCTCGGCCTGGATCAAGTGCCACGAGCCGGCTGCGTTCTACTGCGCCCTGCTCAACAGCCAGCCGATGGGATTCTACGGGCCGGCGCAGCTGGTGCAGGACGCCCGGCGCCACGGGGTCGAGGTACGGCCGGTCTGCGTCAATCACAGCGAGGTGGAGGCGACGCTGGAGCCGGGTCAGCGGGCCGGAACGCTTGCGCTGCGGTTGGGACTCGGCGCCGTCCGAGGCCTGGGGCGCCATGCGGCCGAGCAGCTGGTTTCCTGCCGGATACGGGGCAAGCCGTTCGACAGCGTGCCGGACGTGGCGCGGCGCTGCGGGCTGGATCAGGCACGCATGGCCGCCCTTGCCAGGGCGGGGGCCTTTGCTTCGCTGGCCCAGCATCGCCGGCGGGCACTTTGGGAGGCCCAGGGTGCAGTCTCGTTGCCTGGACTGCTCTGTGGCGCCGAAGCGACAGAGAACCCGCCCGAGCTGGCACCGCCGGCAGAGATCGATGACCTGCACGCGGATTACGAAGGGCTGGGTCTGACACTCGGCCGGCATCCGCTGGCCCTGTTGCGCCACCGGCTGGCTGGCGAGCGCGTGCATACCGCCGCTACCCTGGCCCGGACGCGAGACGGCGCCCATGTCACCTATGCCGGCCTGGTCACGACCCGGCAGCGACCCGGATCGGCCAAGGGGACGGTGTTCCTGACTCTGGAGGATGAGACCGGTTCAGTAAATGTGATTGTGTGGCCGACGCGGGTTGCGCGCTTTCGCCGTCCGGTGAGCAATGGCCGGTTGCTGCAGGTGCGCGGACAGTGGCAGGTCGCCTCGGGTGTGGCCAATCTGGTGGCCGGCCATGTAAAGGATATCAGTGAGTTGATTGATAAACTTCATTTTGATTCCCGGGATTTTCGCTAAGTGCAAACGCCAAGTGCAAACTGGTAAAGCCACCTGCTCCCAAGCGGATAGGCATGAATTCTCGGCGGGCATGGCGCGCATCCGGCGACTTCCCGACCCGTGAAACCTGGCATTGGCGCCCGTACGCGCGCGCCACGGAGCATCCGTTAGGTTGCATCCGGGGGCATGCAGTGAATCGACAGCTTCCGATCTGCGCCGGCAGCGGTGGTCATGGCGCCGTCCGGTGGCCTGGCTTGCGGGCTGGCCCTGCGCCGGTCCTTGCCTTCGCCGGCCCGGGCCGTCATGCTTTGTTCAGTCCAAATCGGGAGAGACTGTCACCATGAGCGAGACCATTTTTTCCAGGATCATCCGTCGGGAAATTCCCGCTGACATCGTCTTTGAGGATGACGAGATTCTGGCGTTTCGGGACATCAACCCGCAGGCACCACTGCATGTGCTGGTCATCCCGAAGAAGCCGATCCCTACGCTGGATGATCTGCTTTTGGAGGATGCCCCGCTGATCGGGCGAATGTTCCTGGTTGCCGCGCAGATTGCCCGGGATGAGGGGGTGTCGGAGCAGGGCTATCGCACGGTATTCAATTGTCGTGAACACGGCGGGCAGGAGGTCTACCACCTGCACCTGCACGTTCTGGGCGGCCGGGCGATGAGCTGGCCTCCGGGCTGACCGTCGCGCCGGGCGCGCCGCCCGGGCCGTGCATGAGACGACCGCCGGGAGAACGTTGACTTGGACATCCTGCTGCTGGGGCTGCTGCTGGTACTGGGGCTGCTGGCCGGCACGTTCGGATCAAGCCTGCTGGGCATGCCCCGGGTGCTCGGCTACCTGCTGGTGGGAATCGCGTTTTCGCCGTCGCTGCTCGGTGGTTTGCTGTCCCTGGACCTGGAAGGGGCGATCGAGCCGATGGTGGCCGTGGCCCTGGGCGCCATTGCGTTTCTGGTGGGCGGGTCTGCGACGGTCGACCAGTTGCGCCGACTCGGCACCACCATTACCGGCGCCACGCTGGGCAAGGTGCTGGGCGCCTTTGTGGCCATTTTCGCGCTGTTTCTCATCCTTGCCCCCCTCTCGGAAGCACGGGCCAACCTGCAGCTGGCAGTCGTGCTGGCGGCCATCGGGACGATCACCGCGCCGGCCACCCTGATTGCCGTTGTCCACCAGTATCGGGCCTCCGGCCCCTTGACGACCACCTTGCTGGGCATGGTGGCGCTGGATGATGCGCTCGGGATCGTACTGTTTTCGCTGGCGTTGGCTCTGGTGGGTTCGGCCACCCTGGCCGAGGCGCTGCCGCTTGCGGTATGGGAAATCACGGGTGCCCTGGGGACGGGGGCTGGTGCCGGCTGGCTGGCCGAACGACTGTTGCGGCGCCTGCACGAGCACGAATTGCGGATGGTCCTGCTGGTGGGTGCCATTGTGCTGCTGGTTGGTCTTGCAGAGGCGGCGCACTTTTCTCCACTGCTTGCTGCGATGACCTTCGGATTCGTGGCGCGGTGGGCCGGGGGGCCGCGGGCCGACCGGGTATTCGAACCAGTCGAGCAGCTCGAGGAACTGCTGTTCGTGCTGTTCTTCGCGCTGGCAGGCCTTCACTTCTCGCTTGAACAGGTGATGGACAACCTCTGGCTGATTCTCGGCTTCTTCGCAGTCCGGGCGGCCGGTCAGATGGTTGGCGGGTTCTTCGGGGCGCGGGCAGTCGGTGCCGGGCCGGTGATTGCCAATCACGTTGGCCTGGGCATGCTGCCCCAGGGCGGCGTGGCCATCGGCATGGCACTGATGGTGGCCGGCGCGCCGGGTTTCGAGGAGGTTGGTGCGTTGGTGGTCAACGTGGTCACGGCCAGTACCATCCTCACCGAGTCTCTCGGGGCGCTGGCGGCTCGGTACGGGCTGCACCGTGCCGGGGAACTTGGCAGGGGGTTCCGGAATGGGCACTGAAGAGCCGGTGAGGCGGGCTCGGGCGTAGGGGGGCAACATGCTGGCTGGAAAATGGCTGGAAAGACATCCACTTGAGCCGGTGACGGTGACGCCGGGCACCTCCCTTGAGGAAGCGGCGCGGGCGATGCTCGCCGATCCCGGCGCGCGGGATTTGTATGTGGTGGATGCACAGGGGCATCCGCTGGGGCATCTCGGGCTGCGTCAGCTCGCCGGTCTGCTGCTGGCACCCGAGCGGCCGACCCACAGCCGTCGGCAGTTGGTCGATCGGGTGTCGTTCGCGCGTGGACCGGTAGAGGACTACATGGACACCCACGTCCTCAAGATCGGCAGGGACGAGCGGATCAGCGACCTGCTGCACCTGTTCATGGAGCGGCGGATCGAGGACATACCGGTACTCGATCAGGCCGGCTGCATCCTCGGCGTGGTTCGACTCCGCGATCTGCTCTGCGCGCGACTGGACGAGCATCACGGATGAGCCTTGTGGGCCGCTGCCCGGCCTCGGACGATGCCTGCAAGCCGCCCGCGCCGGCGACAGGGAGACAGGCTCAAAGCACCCTGCGACCGGCCTCCGCACGGATGGGGCTGACGGGTGATGTTGGTGGCGGCATACCCGGACGACCCGTGATCGCAGCCGCGTGGCCCGCGTTCAGGCCGATTCAGAAATTAATGATCTTCCTTGATTTGCGGATGCTATCGGGTAATCCGAAATCGCGATTGGCCATCCCGCACGGGCTGAGGTTATCTTGACTTCCGGGGTCGGGAATTATCGGGTTTGTCGATGATCCCGTCCGCCGTCGTCTATTCGTTAATCGAGGAGTGCCATCCATGCGCAAACTGCTGACCATCGCCATTCTGGCAGTGGCTCTGTCCACCCTGTCGGCCCATGCCGAGGAAGTCGTGGATCACAAGGTCGTGTACCACATGAACGGACCGGATGTCCTCTATCACAAGGTGTTCCTGCGCAACATCCAGAACCACCTCAACGCGCTGGGACCGGAAAACATGCAGGCAGAGGTGATCATGCACGGCCCCGGGCTGGATCTACTGATGCATGCCCGCCAGGACGAGCAGATCCAGGCCAGCATCGATTCGCTCAAGACGCAGGGTGTGGCGTTCAAGGTCTGCAACAACACGCTGGTCGGTCGCAATATCGACCTCAAGCGCGATCTTTATGACGTGCAGGACAGCGACATCATCCCCAGCGGCGTCGCAGGGCTGGCGACCCGCCAGCTTGAGGGTTGGGCCTATATCCATCCCTGAGTTCCTCCGAACGTTGGCGCATTTCGCCAATTGCGTAGCGCGAGGATCACCCCCGGTCCGAGGCCGGGGTTCCTTTTTTCCTCTGGATGGTCTAATTCAAATACTCTGCACGAGTGATTCAGATCCCGGGGGTAGCTGCGCCCTCATGTCCAATGGCGCGGCTTTTGAAGCGTGGAATCTGTCTCGGGTGCGAAGCCGACCCTTCGTCACAACATGGTCGGTTTGGCGTACTTCGTGCAGTTTTCCGAAAAATGATCTCTAGGAGTGCCGCATGATGAAATCCCGTCCTTCCTTTCTTCCGTCGCTGCTTTTGGTGTTGGGGGTATTGTTTTTCTCGCAGTCGGTATACGCCGACAGGCCCAGCCTGGGTCCCGATGGAGTGCTCAGCATTCCGCAGGTGCAGATTTTCGTGAACGAGCAGTCCATTGGTGTGCATGGTGTAGATGTGGTGATGCAGATGATCCCGGGTACCATGGTCGCGCCGCGTTTCCAGATGGTTTCGGCGATGCCGGCGACTCTGGAAACGGACATGACCCGGGCGCGGTTTTTTCTGGACCAGGGGTACAGCACCATTCGCGGGGTAACGGTGGGCGAGGAGTCGTTCGATCTGACCCTGTACGCGCGGGCGGATGCCACCTACCAACTGGTGGAAATGAAGCCGGCTGGGGCCATTGAGCTGCTGTATTTGATCAATGCGCCTTCGGCGGTGTTTCGCAGCGGCGGGGTGACCGCCGACGGCCTGGTGATCGGCCCGCATTTCGAGCTGGATCCGTCTGCTGTCGTCAACGAGTTCTCCGATCGGCCCTTCAGAATGGCCGAGGCTTATGATGGTGGCCCCGCCGCCTTTGCCGATTTCTACAATGCTTCGGATTTTCTGATCGACGAGCCGAACACGACGTTCTCGGGGACAGTGGCGGACACCGGGGCTGGTTTCAACACCATATTTGCGGCCCGGGACATCGTGTATGACAACGGGCGCCTGCTGGTCATGGTCGATGAAACCCTGCCAGGTTTCGAGATGCCGGCTGAAGGCCAGTACCTGAATGTGAGTTTCGTGGTCGATAGCTGGTGGCACAAGGTCACGCACTGGGTCAAGAAACAGGCGGACAAGGTCAATAATGCGGTCGTCAAGAAGGCCTGTGAGTTTACGCTCAAGAAGCTGGTTTCCTCGGTCATGGGGCAGAGCTGCACGGTCGCGGTCGAGGAATTCGAGGTTGAATGCAATGCCTCTCTGGATGTGGAGACCGAGGGATCGGCCTCGATTGTCTGTGCCGCCGCCGGGGCGTTGATCGAAGCCGGTTGCAAGGAAGGCGTCGCGCAGGGCGTCAATGCCTCACATGTTGCGGACCAGGCCTGTGGAAAGATCTGACCCGGCGCATTGGCTGCTCGCCTCACGGTGGTCCGCGGCGCCCCTTCTGGCGTGCACCCCCGAGCACCTGACTTGTGGGATTCTTTGGTTTCCCTGTCGTGGCCGGGATGCCTGCGCCGTCTTTTGGCCATGTTGGCTTTTACAGTCAAGCTGAACCCGCACGTCCTGACCGGCCCTTGGTCGGTCAATTTCCTCGGGCGGGCTGGTTGCGCCCTGCCAGACAAACCCGACCGAGGGGCTTCCTGCCATGTTGATTGGACAGGTTGTGCTTCGACTGCCGAAACGATCTCTGTCCGCGGTCAGAGATCTTCCTGCCTTCCCTTGCGCTCGGCGCCTCCTGTTATTCCTGAGGGTAGGTCTGCACGATTGCAGGCCTTGCCGAGCAGCGCATGGATGCCCGGGAGGGCGTTCTTGGTCTTCGGCCCTTGAGCCATCCATGCTCCGAATCCGGCAGTGCTGGTAAAGGCCTTCGACGTCCCGATGGCGCAAGCCATTGCATTGAATCGCAATACCTCGGCCGATATGCACTCGGCCCGGGTCTCGCTGCACGAGGCTACAGCGGGCTACGTGCAGTATTTTTTTTTACCTGAGCGTTCCTCATGTTTCCGAATGGCCGAACCGGTCTTGTGGCCCGTCACGGCCGCACGGACATGAAAGACCCTGAGCATGGTGCATGATTGCAACGCTGCGCGCGCAATTGTTGCCGTGTCATGTAAACGGTTGGACCAGCAGCATGCTAACCTCGTGATTCAATTTGCCTATGCAAGTATGTGGATCATCATGCGGCTCGTCTGCGCGTGTGCAGCTGTTGCGCCCTGGCGACAGGTGAAATTCGCCAGGGCGTGTTTTTCATCAGATGTCATGCACTGCAAGCAATTCGCACACAAACTTTGCAAGATCACTCGGTCGTGGCGGTCCGGGCCTGAAATCAAGTGACCAAGGGCGAGGACCGGACAGCTCACCCACGGTCGGGACTTGCGTGAGATCGATACTTTAGGAACAGGGGATGCTTTGAATGAAATCCATCACGATCAAGGCCAGGCTGATCTTTGTGATCGGCCTGCTCGTGGCGCTGCTCGTCGGCATCGGGATCATGGGACTCAAGGGCAAGTCCGAGTCGAATGACGGGCTCCAGCGCGTCTACGAGGATCGCCTGGTCCCGACGGGCCAGATTGCCCAGATTGACCGGCTCATGGCCGAAAACGTGATCCAGCTGCAATTGGCCGCGATGCACGATCCGCGCATGGAAGAAAGCCGGCTGCACGATCACCCGATCACCCTGCATACCGACCAGATTCGCGAGAACATTCAGGAGATTACCGATATCTGGTCTGCGTACATGAAGACGAAACTGACGCGGGAAGAGGCGCAACTGGCCGAGGAATTCGAGCGACTGCGCGGTGCGTTTGTGCGCGAAGGAATCCTGCCGGCGGTTGAGCTCTACGAGGACGGGCGCTACGAAGAAGCCAATATCCACATGGTGCGCACCACCGTGCCGGGCTTCCGGAGCGCCAATGGGGTGGCCGATGCACTGAAGGAACTGCAGCTTGAGGTGGCCGAACGCGAATACGCGGTACAGCTTGCCGATTATGTCAGCTCCCGAACCATCACCATTGCCGCCATTGCCCTGGGCGCGCTCGTTGCACTGATCCTGGGCTTTTTGCTGGTTCGTGCCATCGTGGTGCCGCTTGATCGGACCATCCGTTACTTCAGCCGGATTGCCGAAGGCCATCTGGACAACGAGATCAAGATCACCGCCAACGACGAGGTTGGCAAGGTGCTTCACGCCCTGGCCGACATGCAGGCCAAGCTGAAGGCGGACATTACCGAGACGCGTCGGGTGGGCAACGAGAACCAGCGGATCAGGAATGCGCTGGATTCGGTGACGGCGAACGTGATGGTGGCGGATGCCAATCATGACATTATCTACATCAACGAAGCGGTTCATCAGATGTTCCGTCGTGGTGCCAAGGACATTCGCCGTGATTTGCCGAACTTTGATCCGGAGCGTTTGCTGGGATCGAACATTGACCTGTTCCACAAGGACCCGGCGCACCAGCGCCAGATGCTGGAGGCGTTGCGGGGCAATCACAGCAGCGAGATCATGGTGGGTGGGCGGACCTACGCGCTGGTGGCCAGTGCGATCTTCAATGATGAAGGCGAGCGTCTGGGCACGGCGGTTCAGTGGACTGACCGCACGGAGGAAGTGGCGGTTGAGAAGGAAATCAACACGCTGGTTTCCGGTGCCGTGAATGGTGATCTGGGTCAGCGGATTGATCTGGAGGGCAAGGAAGGGTTCTTCCACAAGCTTGGCAAGGGCATCAACCAGCTGATGGACGTGACCCAGACGGGTCTGAACGAGGTTTCGCGGGTGCTGGGCGAAGTGGCGCGCGGCAATCTCAACGAGCGGGTGACCGGCGACTACCGGGGCACCTTCGGGCAGTTGCAGCAGGACACCAATGACACGGTGGACAAGCTCAAGTCCCTGATTGGTCAGATCAAGGAATCGGTCGATACCATCAACACTGCGGCGAAGGAGATTTCCTCGGGCAACACGGACCTGTCGCAGCGCACCGAGGAGCAGGCCTCGAGTCTGGAGCAGACTGCCTCGAGCATGGAGGAGCTGACCAGCACGGTGAAGCAGAATGCCGAGAATGCGCGTCAGGCCAACCAGCTGGCATCGAGTGCCAGCGAGGTAGCCGCAGAGGGTGGCAGCAAGGTACGTCAGGCCGTGTCCAAGATGCACGAGCTGACCGAGAGTTCCGAGAAGATCAGCGGCATTATCAGCGTGATCGACGGGATTGCGTTCCAGACGAACATTCTGGCGCTGAATGCGGCGGTAGAGGCGGCGCGTGCTGGCGAGCAGGGTCGTGGATTTGCGGTGGTGGCTGGCGAGGTTCGGAATCTGGCGCAGCGTTCGGCGGCGGCGGCCAAGGAGATCCAGGCGTTGATCACGGCGGACGGCGAGATTGTTGCGCATGGCAGCAAGCTGGTTGAGGAAGCTGGCGGGATCATGGGGGACATTGTCAACGAGGTTCGTCGGGTGACGGATCTGATGGCGGAGATTTCTGCGGCGTCGGACGAGCAGAGCCAGGGGATCGAGCAGGTGAACCAGGCGGTGACGCAGATGGACGAGGTGACGCAGCAGAATGCGGCGTTGGTGGAGGAGGCTGCGGCGGCGGCCGAGTCGCTTGAAGAGCAGTCCGAGGGTTTGGCGCGTGCGGTGAGTTTCTTCAAGGTGGACGATTCGGTGGTGACGCACGAGGCGCCGCGACTGGGTGGTGCCAGGCGGCCTGCAGTTGCCCCGGCCAGCGCCAGAAAGGCCAAAACGGCCCGACCGGCAGGCGGGGCCCGTCACGGTGGCAAGCCGGCCCGCGCCCCGGACAAGGCTTCCTCGGCCGGTCGCGCCTCGTCGCATGGCCAGTCGGGTCATGACGCGGATGACTGGGAAGAGTTCTGAAATGACCTGTCCCCGCCGCGAGCCGGTTGCCTGCCGCTGTGGGCAACCGGCTCGCGGGGTTGTGACCCCCTGTCGAGCCGTTGCATCATGCTTGGCTGACGGATCGGCGGTTCTTTGGGGTCGGAAAGATTTACGGAGAATTGCCGTGACGGCTATTCTCCCGGTTCATAGTCCTTGAGGTAGATGGAAAATGGCGAAGATTTTGACGGTTGATGATTCCGCGTCGATTCGACAGATGGTATCGCACACTTTGAAGGGGGCCGGGCACACGGTTTCTGAAGCCGTCGATGGCCAGGACGGCCTGGACAAGGCTAAGTCGGGCAGTTTTGACGTGATCTTCACGGACCAGAACATGCCGCGAATGGACGGCCTGACCCTGATCAAGCAGCTCCGCGGTCTCCCGCAGTACAGGAACACGCCCATCCTGATGCTGACCACCGAGTCCAGCGAGGCCATGAAAAGCCAGGGCCGGGCAGCCGGGGCGACCGGCTGGCTGGTCAAGCCGTTCGATCCGCAGAAACTGCTGGATGTGGTCAAGAAGGTGATCGGTTGATTGCAATCGGTAACAGAATGCCGGGGGAAGCACGATGAGCATGGATATGAGCCAGTTCTATCAGGTGTTCTTCGACGAGGCGGCAGAGCACCTGGCGAATATGGAGGGCCTGTTGCTCAACGTCGACGTGAACGCCCCGGACCTGGAGGAACTCAACGCGATCTTCCGGGCGGCGCATTCGATCAAGGGGGGCGCGGGCACCTTCGGTTTCACGGACATGGCCCAGGTGACCCATGTGCTTGAGACCCTGCTCGACAAGCTGCGCAAGGAGGAGTTTCCCCCCACGGACGAGATGATCGATGCCTTTCTCAGGGCCGGTGACGTGCTCAAGTCGCAGCTCGCTGCCCATCAGGGTGACGATCAGGCGGTGGACCCCGATGAAGTCGAGGCGGTGTGCGCCACCCTGGAAAGGCTGTCCGCCGGGGGCGCGGAATCGGCCGGCGATTTTTCGGAGGACGCAGAATCCGTGCCTTCGGCATCGCCCGAACCGCAGCAGCCAGAGCCAGAAGCCCCGCCCAGCCCGGTCCACCACTGGCTGATTACCTTCGAGTCCGACGAGCACGGGCCGGATGAGGAAACCCGCGTCGCGTTGTACGACGACCTGCGCGAGCTCGGTCAGCTGGAGGTTCTGGACAGCGGTGCGCCGCACGTGCACCGCTTGCGGCTGGTCACGACGGCCGGGGCGGAAGTCATCAGCGACAGCTTCGCCTTCGTGCTTGATGCAGACCAGGTCCACATCGAGGAAGAACCCGAGCCTGAGAAAGAGGACGAGGGATTCGGGTTCTTCGATGACGCGCCGGGCAGTGAACACGCGCTGGACGAGCAGCGTGGCTACGGCTTCTTTGATGATGCGCCAGGCCACGAGGCGCTCGAGGATGCCCGCCGGGGCTACGGCCTGTTCAAGGGAGCGCCTGGCGTTCGTCCGGTCGAGGCCGAGCCGGAAGATGAAGGCTTCGGCTTTTTCGAGGACGCGCCGGGCTCTGATCAGGTCAAGGCAGTCGCCGAGGCTGCGCAGCGTGCTGGGCGGGATGAACCCGGGACGGGATCAGGCCAGCAGGGCGCGAAGGGCGGCGATCCGGGGAGCGGCACGAAGAAACCGGCCGCTGGTGGCGGCAAGGGGGCGGCCCCCGCGCGCAAGAACGCCGCGTCGGACTCTTCGATTCGCGTCAGCGTCGAGAAGGTTGACTCGCTGATCAACCTGGTCGGAGAGCTCGTCATTACCCATGCGATGCTCGCAGAGTCGGCCAGCGACCTGGATCCGGTCATGCACGAGCGGATCTTTGACGGGCTGTCGAATCTGGAGCGCAACTCTCGGGACCTCCAGCAGGCGGTCATGTCGATCCGCATGATGCCGATCAGCTTCGTGTTCAGCCGGTTTCCGCGCGTCGTGCGCGATACCGCCAGTTCCCTGAACAAAAAGGTCGAGCTCAAGCTGATCGGAGAGGACACGGAACTGGACAAGGGTCTGATCGAAAAGCTGGCCGATCCGCTCAATCACCTGGTGCGCAACAGCATTGATCATGGCATCGAGCCGCCCGAGAAGCGAATTGCGGCCGGCAAGCCCGAGAAGGGCGAGATCATCCTGCGGGCTAGCCACCAGGGCGGCAATATCGTGATCGAGATCTCCGACGACGGCGCGGGACTCAGCCGGGAAAAGCTCCTGGCCAAGGCGGCCGAGCGTGGTCTGGCGATTACGGATAGCGCGCCGGACAAGGAGGTCTGGCAGCTGATCTTCGCGGCGGGTTTCTCCACGGCCGAGAAAGTCACCGATATTTCCGGGCGCGGTGTCGGCATGGATGTGGTCCGGCGCAACATCGAGTCCATGAATGGGCGCATCGAGATCGAATCGAAGCAGGGCGAGGGGACCCGGATCCTCATCCGGTTGCCGCTGACCCTCGCCATTCTCGATGGGATGTCGATTCGCGTGGGCGATGAGATCTTTATCGTTCCGCTGACCGCGATTCTCGAATCCCTGCAGCCGCAGCCCGAGCAGCTCAAGACGGTGACCGGCAAGGGGCGCGTGGTGCATGTGCGCGGCGAGTACCTGCCTCTGGTGGCCCTGCACCAGGTATTTCACGTGGATGCGCGCTACACCGACCCGCGCGAGGGGATCGTGGTGATCGTGGAATCCACCGAGGGCCGGGCGGCGGTCCTGGTCGATGAACTGGTGGCCCAGCACCAGGTGGTGATCAAGAGCCTCGAGGAAAACTACCGCAAAGTGCGGGGGGTCTCGGGTGCAACGATTATGGGGGATGGTCGTGTCGCGCTGATTCTCGACGTGGATGAGCTGGTGCGCCTGAACCAGGATGGCGCGCCATCCGCGGACGACCGCTCCGATTGAGGCGCCCCGGTGATGACGACACCCCGCGGCGAGATCCGCGACGCGCGTCGGCGGCCGCGGACGAGCGGATCCCTTCAGGCGGTCTGCAACTGTCGGGCGCGGTTTCGACGTGTGCGTCGCTGAAGGGTTTGGTGGCGCTTCACAGAAAGTCAGCAAAACTTGAGGTGATCCGATGAACGAACAGCACGAAGACGACATGGAGCTGGCAACCGGCTCGGCCCGGGAATACCTGACCTTCACGCTTGGCGAGGAGGAGTACGGGATGGACATTCTCAATGTTCAGGAAATTCGCGGGTACGAGGCGGTGACGCGGATCGCGAACTCGCCGCCCTTCATCAAGGGCGTGATCAACATGCGCGGGGTGATCGTCCCGATCATCGACATGCGGATCAAGTTCGAACTCGGGGAGCCGGAATACGATGACATGACCGTGGTGATCATCATGAACATCGGCGGGCGGGTGATCGGAATGGTTGTCGACGGGGTATCGGATGTGGTCGCGATCAAGGACGAACAGATCAGACAGGCTCCCGAATTCGGTTCGGTGCTCGACACCCGCTACATCAACGGCCTCGCCACGCTCGACGAGCGGATGGTGATCATGGTGGATATCGAGAAGCTCATGACCAGCGAGGACATGGGGCTGGTCGAGGCAGTCCGCGAGGAAGGCGAACGGGGATGATTGACCGACCCGGTTCGTCTCTTCGAAACGGGGTTTACGATTTAAGGGATACGGGAGCATTCGCTCATGCGTTGGTTCGATAATTTTTCGATCACGGTCAAGCTGGCCGTGCTCGGCGTAATCGTCACGATCGCCCTGACCGCGGTCAGTTTCGAGTCGTACAAGGGTTTGACCCACTGGAGTGATGATTCGGTGGAGGTCCGGGACGTCCACATCCCGGCGCTGGTCGCCGTCAATGCGCTCAATACCGAGCGGATGTCGATTCGCGCGCAGACGATCGACGTACTCACCCAGGTGGATCCAGAAACGCGGGTGCTGGGCTTGCGCGAGATCCAGCGGCAGCGGGCGGAGTCCTGGTCGGTCGTCGATCAGAGCTGGTCGGTCATGAAGGACATCGACCGGGATGAAACGGCAAGTGTGGGCTTCGCCGAGCTCGAGGAGGCCTATCGCGACTGGCGAGAAATCTACGTCGAGCTGGACAGGCAGATCGATGAGCAGGTTGCCGCTGGCGAGAAAAATGCTCCGGCCGGTGAGGACAACGCCCCGGACGAAGACGAGAACACGTCCTCGTCCATGCCCATGCTCTACGCTGAGGGAAGCGCGCCCCGCGAGGATGAATTTCAGCGGTTAATGAAGGACTACGAGGCAACCATCGACCGGATGATTCCGATCTCCGAGCGAATGGGCGAACTGCTGGTCGCGGAAGTGGATCGGACGATCGATCAGGCCGATCGTCAGGCCAATCGGGCCGTGGAAATGGCTGGCACCGAGGTGCGGAGCATCGTGACGGTGTCCGTGATCGGGGTGGTCCTGGTCCTGGTGCTGTCTCTGGCGATCTACCTGTCGATGTCCCGTCCGCTGGTCCGGTTGCTTGAACACTTCGGCGCGATCGGTTCGGGTGATTACGATCAGGATATCGACACCGGGCGCCGGGATGAGGTCGGCAAGGCTCTGAAGGCCCTGGCCGACATGCAGGCCAAGCTGAAGGCGGACATTACCGAGACGCGTCGGGTGGGCAACGAGAACCAGCGGATCAGGAATGCGCTGGATTCGGTGACGGCGAACGTGATGGTGGCGGATGCCAATCATGACATTATCTACATCAACGAAGCGGTTCATCAGATGTTCCGTCGTGGTGCCAAGGACATTCGCCGTGATTTGCCGAACTTTGATCCGGAGCGTTTGCTGGGATCGAACATTGACCTGTTCCACAAGGACCCGGCGCACCAGCGCCAGATGCTGGAGGCGTTGCGGGGCAATCACAGCAGCGAGATCATGGTGGGTGGGCGGACCTACGCGCTGGTGGCCAGTGCGATCTTCAATGATGAAGGCGAGCGTCTGGGCACGGCGGTTCAGTGGACTGACCGCACGGAGGAAGTGGCGGTTGAGAAGGAAATCAACACGCTGGTTTCCGGTGCCGTGAATGGTGATCTGGGTCAGCGGATTGATCTGGAGGGCAAGGAAGGGTTCTTCCACAAGCTTGGCAAGGGCATCAACCAGCTGATGGACGTGACCCAGACGGGTCTGAACGAGGTTTCGCGGGTGCTGGGCGAAGTGGCGCGCGGCAATCTCAACGAGCGGGTGACCGGCGACTACCGGGGCACCTTCGGGCAGTTGCAGCAGGACACCAATGACACGGTGGACAAGCTCAAGTCCCTGATTGGTCAGATCAAGGAATCGGTCGATACCATCAACACTGCGGCGAAGGAGATTTCCTCGGGCAACACGGACCTGTCGCAGCGCACCGAGGAGCAGGCCTCGAGTCTGGAGCAGACTGCCTCGAGCATGGAGGAGCTGACCAGCACGGTGAAGCAGAATGCCGAGAATGCGCGTCAGGCCAACCAGCTGGCATCGAGTGCCAGCGAGGTAGCCGCAGAGGGTGGCAGCAAGGTACGTCAGGCCGTGTCCAAGATGCACGAGCTGACCGAGAGTTCCGAGAAGATCAGCGGCATTATCAGCGTGATCGACGGGATTGCGTTCCAGACGAACATTCTGGCGCTGAATGCGGCGGTAGAGGCGGCGCGTGCTGGCGAGCAGGGTCGTGGATTTGCGGTGGTGGCTGGCGAGGTTCGGAATCTGGCGCAGCGTTCGGCGGCGGCGGCCAAGGAGATCCAGGCGTTGATCACGGCGGACGGCGAGATTGTTGCGCATGGCAGCAAGCTGGTTGAGGAAGCTGGCGGGATCATGGGGGACATTGTCAACGAGGTTCGTCGGGTGACGGATCTGATGGCGGAGATTTCTGCGGCGTCGGACGAGCAGAGCCAGGGGATCGAGCAGGTGAACCAGGCGGTGACGCAGATGGACGAGGTGACGCAGCAGAATGCGGCGTTGGTGGAGGAGGCTGCGGCGGCGGCCGAGTCGCTTGAAGAGCAGTCCGAGGGTTTGGCGCGTGCGGTGAGTTTCTTCAAGGTGGACGATTCGGTGGTGACGCACGAGGCGCCGCGACTGGGTGGTGCCAGGCGGCCTGCAGTTGCCCCGGCCAGCGCCAGAAAGGCCAAAACGGCCCGACCGGGGCGGGGTGGCGACAAGGGCATCGCTCAAAAACGCAATGGAGAAGAGGACGAGTGGGAAGAGTTCTGAGCGTGCGCCTGCGGCCCGACTGCATGCCGCGTTTCCGTTGCGCCGGGCACCGGGCCCGGACCAGGATAGCCATTGTCCGCGGTGACTTCGGGCGGCAGGCGGTCGGTCGGGCGTTGGGGGCTCGCGGGTGGGTCGGCATGAACGAGTCGCGATGAGATGGGGGATCGCGAGTTTCATTTCACAAGCCGCGACTTCGACAAGATTCGCGAGCTCATCTACACGCACGCCGGAATATCCCTTAATCCGGGCAAGCGGGACATGGTGTACAGCCGGATTGCGCGCCGGTTGCGGATCACCGGGCTGGAGCGGTTCGAGGATTACCTGGAGCGCCTGCACGAGGATGCCGAGGAGTGGCAGCATTTCGTCAATGCCTTGACGACCAACCTGACCTCGTTTTTCCGGGAAGCGCATCATTTTCCGGTACTGGCCGAGCACGCGATCGCCCAGCGCAGGGCGGGACGTTCCCCGTTGCTGCTCTGGTCGGCCGCGTGCTCGACAGGGGAGGAACCCTACTCGATGGCCATGACGCTGATCGATGCCTTCGAGTCCTTCCGCCCGCCGGTGCGCATCCTGGCGACTGACCTGGACACGAACGTCGTGCGGTCGGCGGAGGCCGGGGTCTACTCTGCGGACCGGGTCGCCCGGATACCGGACAGGGATCTGAAGCGGTTCTTTCTCCGGGGCAAGGGCCAGCACGAGGGCATGGTCCGGGTTCGGCCCGAGGTCCGGGCGCTGGTGACTTTTCGCAGTTTCAACCTGCTCGGCCAGAACTGGCCGGTCAAGGGGCCTTTCGACGAGGTGTTCTGTCGTAACGTGATGATCTATTTCGATAAACCGACGCAGTATCGGCTCCTGTCCCGGCTCAGGCCCCTGATGCATCCTGATGGGTTGCTCTTCGTGGGGCACTCCGAGAGTCTTGCCCACGCAGCCGACCTGTTCCGTCTCAAGGGCAAGACCGTGTATTCACCGGTGACGCGATGAGCGTGTCCGACTTCGAGGAGGTCCTCGCGCCGAACCTGTACTATGACCGTCAGCTGGACATGGACGCCGTCAAGATTCTGCCGGGCGAGTACTATGTCACCGGCAGGGAGATGGTCCTGGTTACCGTGCTCGGATCCTGTGTGGCCGCCTGCATTCGTGACCGCCAGCGGGGCATCGGCGGCCTCAATCACTTCATGCTGCCGGACAACAAGCGCGAGCAGGACGACCCGCTGAGCTCGTCGATGCGTTACGGCGATTACGCGATGGAAATCCTCATCAACCAGCTGCTCAAGATGGGCGCCCGGCGCAGCCACCTGGAGGCAAAGGTTTTCGGGGCGGGAAACGTGCTGCCCGGATTTCGCAGCAATCCGGTCGGCGAGCGCAACGCCCGCTTTGTGGTGGACTATCTGGCCACCGAGCAGATTCCGGTAGTGGCCAAGGATCTTCTGGATAATTATCCGCGGAAGGTCTATTTTTTCCCGTCCTCCGGGCGCGTGTTGGTCCGGAAGTTGCGTTCACTGCACAATGACACGATTATCGAACGGGAAATCACGTACCGCCAGAGACTTTCGGACGTCAAGGTGGAGGGCGAAGTGGAACTGTTTTCATGACCTGTCCCTTTTTCCTTGAGCGATCGAGGCACACCCTTCGGGATCGGGAGCACCCGGAGTTTGGCGGCTTGTGCAGAAACAGGAAGCATTCATGACCATCCGCGTTTTGGTAGTGGACGATTCGGCGCTGATCCGCCGTCTGCTCACGGAGATTATCAACAGCCATCCGGACCTGGAGGTGGTCGGCGTGGCGCCGGATCCGATCGTGGCCCGGCAGATGATCAAGGAACTCGACCCGGACGTTTTGACGCTCGATGTCGAGATGCCCCGCATGGACGGAATCAGCTTTCTGGAAAAGCTCATGCGGTTGCGTCCGATGCCCGTCGTCATGGTTTCGTCGTTGACGGAGCGCGACTCGGACGTGACCTTCCAGGCCCTGGAACTGGGGGCGATCGACTATGTCACCAAGCCCAAGGTCGGGATTACCGACGGGATGCGCGACTATTCGGACACCATTGCCGAGAAGATTCGCGTCGCCGCCGCGGCCCGGGTGAGGCGGTACAACCGGGAGGAGGTGCACAAACCGGCGGCGCCGGTGATGACTCGGCTTGGCAATCGGCTGGCCTCTACGGAAAAGCTGATCATCATCGGGGCGTCCACCGGAGGTACCGAAGCCATTCGCGAGGTTCTGGTCGGCATGCCGCCGGATGCGCCGGGCATACTGATTACCCAGCACATGCCGCCGGTGTTTACCCAGTCGTTTGCGCAGCGGCTTGACGGGCTGTGCCGGATTCGCGTCAAGGAGGCCGTGGACAACGAGCGTGTCTTGCCCGGTCATGCCTACGTGGCACCGGGGCATTCGCACCTGCTGCTGCGTCGCAGTGGGGCGAACTACGTTACCGCGCTTGATGACGGCCCGCTGGTCAGCCGGCACCGCCCTTCGGTGGACGTGCTGTTTCGCAGCGCGGCGCAGGTGGCCGGCAAGAACGCCATCGGCGTGATCTTGACCGGCATGGGCAAGGATGGCGCCGACGGGATGCTTCAGATGCGGCGGGCGGGGGCGCGGACCTTCGCGCAGGATGAAAAGAGCTGCGTGGTCTTCGGCATGCCCAAGGAGGCCATCAAGCTTGGGGCCGTGGATGACATCGTGCCGCTGGATCAGATGACTGCCAGGGTGCTCGGTTATCTCGACTCGCTCGGCAAACGCAGCAACCGGGTGTGAACGATCCGCAGGAGAGAATTGAATGCTGAAACTCAAAGAACGACTCCCCGGGTTTTCACAAGTCAGCATGCGGCTGCAGGATGCCTGGCCGGCCCTGGTGGTCACCGCGGGGGTGTGGTTGTTGATGGTGATTCTGCCGACCGGGGTCTTTCCGGGCTGGGTCGGCATGTCGATCGTGCTGGTCGCCTGGATACTGACCATCACCCTGATGCCCGACACACAGCTGAAAAAAATGCAGGCCTTCCAGGAACAGGCGGGATTGAACCGGCAGTCGGACAAGGCGCTGTGGGCAATCGTCAAGGACATCGACGAGCTGGTGCAGGGCGAGGTTGTCGAACTCAAGGATCTGGTGACGCAGGCGCGGACGCTGGTGGGGGACGCGGTCGGCGGCCTCTATACCAGCTTTAACGGGCTGAGCAGCGAGGTGGATGCCCAGCAGAACCTGGTACTCAAGCTGACCGGCCAGCTGGCCGGGGAAGTGCAGGGGCCGGAGGCGTCCGGTGGCGCGAACATGACCCGCTTCATCAACGAAAACAGCAAGGTGCTGGGCGATAACGTCGAATTGCTGGTGAAGCTGAGCAAGCACAGCATGACGGTCGCCCACCGGATCGACGACGTGGCGACCTACATGGAGAAGATCTTCGGCTTGCTTGACGACGCCAACCGGATTGCCAGCCAGACCAATCTTCTGGCGCTCAACGCGGCGATCGAGGCTTCCCGCGCGGGCGAGGCCGGGCGGGGGTTCGCGGTCGTGGCCGACGAGGTGCGCAAGCTTTCCCAGGACTCGGCACAGTTCAACAACCAGATCCGGACCCTGATCCAGCAGGCACAGGAAATCTTCGGCGAGACGCACCAGGTGGTCAGCGACATGGCCTCGCAGGACATGAGTCGCTCGATCACCGCCAAGGGGCATATCGAGGAGATGATGCAGGAGGCTCAGGACCTGAACCTGAGTGTCTCCAACGGGCTTGAAGAGGTGTCCCGGATCGTTGATCGGGTTCACGAGAATGTCGGGGTGGCCGTGCGGGCGTTGCAGTTCGAGGATATTACCGGGCAGGTTCTTGACCGGGCCGCCATGCGGATCGACTTCATGGAGCGTTTCGCCGCGGAGCTTCGTCAGTTGCCTCTGATCGAGAATGGCCGGACCCCCGAGCAGGTGGATGCGGCGCGGGAGCGTCTCGAATCGCTGCGCCAGGAGTTGAAGGAAGTCGAGCATCGGCCGGTGGGGCAGAGCTCGATGAACGAGGGTGATGTGGAGCTTTTCTGAGCAGTTGGGTTCCGGCGCGCGGGGCGATACGTGTAAGGTAAGGCTTGATATCGGTCATAACGTTTTCTCTTTTCGGTGGCCTGCTGCCTGTGTGGCGTGCGGCGGGCACGAGCAGAATCTCAGCAGGGAGTTAATCAGAAAAAAATGAGTATCAGCAGTCAATACGACGCTCAGGCCAAGCTGCTCACGATCACGGTTCGTGGACGCCTGGACTTCAAGGTCCAGAAGCAGTTTCGTCAGGCGTATGAAAAAGAGGACGTGCAGCCCGCGCTGGTCCGCGTGGATCTTGAAGGCACGGAATACATGGACAGCTCGGGACTGGGCATGCTCTTGCTTCTGCGAGATCATTTTTCGACTACGAGTCCGAAAATCGTGCTCTCCAAGCCGAGCGATGAATTGAGCAAGGTGCTGGAAATTGCCAATTTCAATAAGCTCTTCATCATCGAGTGAGCTGTCCTCCGAGCCGCTGACCTGCCTGGTGGTTGATGACAAGCCGGTCAACCGGCTGTTGCTGGCCGACCTGCTGGAGGAGGACGGGCACCGGATTTTTGAAGCCCAGAACGGCGCGGTCGCTGTCGAGATCTTCGAGCGCGAGCGACCGGACATCGTCTTTCTCGATATCCGGATGCCCGTGATGGACGGCTACGAGACTGCCAGCCGGATCAAGGCGGCGTCCGGGGATGACTTCGTGCCCGTCATCTTCGTGACGGCCGTCACGAACGAATCAGACCTGGCCCGCTGCCTGGAGGCCGGCGGTGACGATTTTCTGACCAAGCCGTTCAACGCGGTGATCCTGGAAGCCAAGGTCAACGCCGCCCTGCGCAACCGGGTGCAAACCCAGACGATTCGCCAACAGCGCGATCGGTTGATCGCCCATCGCGAGCGCCTGAGGCAGGAATACCGGCTGGCCGAGCGGGTCTTCCAGCGGATCGTCCGCCCGGGGTGTCCGGATGGCGCCTGTCCCAATCTTCGTTACCTCCTCCAGCCGAGCCAGATCTTCAACGGCGACTTTCTGCTCGCTTCCCCCGCACCCGGTGGCCGGATGCATCTGTTGCTCGGGGACTTCACGGGGCACGGGCTGTCGGCAGCCATCGGGACGATGCCGGTTTCGCGTCTGTTCTACGAGTTGTCCCGGCGGGGCGCGCCCTTTGCAACCCTGGTAAGGCAGATCAATCGCCTGGTACACGACACCGTTCCGGTCGGGATGTTTTTGGCCGCTGCCGTGATCGAGTACGACAGCGTCTACCAGAACCTGCATGTGTGGAACGGCGGGCAGCCGGACCTGGTGCTGGTCAGCAACGATTCGACGACCGATACCTTTCCCTCGGTCAATCTGGCGATGGGGATACTGCCGGATCTGGATGACGTGGTCTGCGCCGGCGTCACTTGCCGCGTGGAGGAAGGGGCATTGCTGTACGCAGTCTCCGATGGTGTCATCGAGGCGAGAAATGCCCGCGGTGAGTCCTTCGGGCAAAAAAGGCTGCGCACGGTGCTGCGGCAAAGCGCAGCGCAGGGCGAAGACGGGTTCGATCGACTGATCCGGGCGGTATCGGATCACGTCGGGGAGGCGAATCACGACGATGACGTGACACTGTTGCAGTTGCGCTGTCAGCCGCAACCGGTTCCGTCAGTGGCCCCGGAAGTGCCGGAATACCGGGATGGCTGCCTCGGCTGGCCGGAGGCCGACGGGCTGTACTGGTACTGGCAGGTCAGCTTTGGCGCAATGTTCCTGCGGCGCAGTGACCCGGTGCCGGTGGTGCTCGATGCACTGGCCGGTCTGCCGGGACTGGATCAGCATCACCAGCGCCTGCACATTCTGATTTCCGAGCTGTTCAACAACGCCATCGATCATGGGCTCCTGAACCTGGACAGTGGCCTGAAGGGCAGTCCGGAAGGGTTCGAGGAATATTATCGGCGCCGGGAGCGCAAGCTCGAGTCTCTCCAGAAGGGGAGCATCCAGCTCGAAATCGCCTGCCGGTTCAGTGGGCCGGTTGGACAGCTTTCGGTCACCGTGGAAGACTCCGGACCCGGTTATTACCATGACGGGACCGGACAACCCGTCGGGCCCGACGGGCGGCCGATCGGCTGCAATCTGTCGAATGACAGCTACTGTGGTCGGGGCTTGCAGCTGATTCGCTCGCTGTGCCGGGATGTCCAGATTTCCGAACGGGGCAACCGGGTCCAGGCCCTGTACGAGTGGCAGGCGGACCTTTCCCAGGGCCGGGCTCAGGGTTGACGATCACGCAAGAAGGGGCGACTGATCGGCAACCGGCGGGTGGGGCGTGTGCATCCCGGCCGCAGCACGCCGGTTTTGTTCATTCGCCGGGTGCGGTGGAGTCTTCCAGCAGTCCGTAGTGGTACGCACCTTCAAGGACGCCACTGACATAGTAGCCGTTGAGCCCTCGAAAGCCCCCCTGTGCCTGGTAGACCCGGATGTCCGGGTTCTTCCGGCGCGCCTCGGTGACCTGCCGGACCAACTGCTCGTCGGCGTTGCGGACCATGACCCCCAGAAAGCCCGCGGTCAGTGCAAAGACATCGTTGCCGCTGTCCCCGCAGAACACGGTGTCCTGGATGGAGCCTTTCACTTTCGCGACATATTCGAGCGCGGTCTGCTTGGTCGCACTGGCCGGAAGGACATCGAGCAGCCCGTTGCCGTTGCCGGAGTCGTAACTGTAGACGAGCACCTCGTCGTGTTTGCCTCCGACGCGGAGCTCCACTTCCGCCATGATGGTGTCGCGGTGCTCGTGATCGACGTAGTAACTCTGCTTGAACTCGTTCTGGTGCTGGATTTCCTGTTCGCGCAGGCCATCGATATCGTCCAGTGCTTCGCGAATGGCCTGGTTGTCCCAACGCGGGCTCATGGCGTGGACGTGTTCGATCCAGCCTTCGTCCAGTGACCACTCGCCCTTTTCATGGTTGCGGATCCGGATGGTGGTGCCGACATCGCCGCAGAGAATATCGGGATAGCGCACACCGTATCCGCGGATTGCCTGTTCGGTCAGGTCGAGGTTGCGTCCGGTGACGTAGATGACCAGCAAGCCTTGCCTGGCGGTCCACTCGTTGAACAGCGGGATGGCCTCCTCATCCGCTGGCCAGGAGCCGTTGGGCAGCAGGGTGCGATCGAGGTCGGTTGCGAGGATCTTCATGATGATTTCCGCGTGGTTTTGGCTTTGCATGGGTTTGGCCGGAAGAGGCGACGATCGGGTTGACGCGTCCCGGCGCGAACCGGGGCAGGACGGCCCCGTCGAATCCAGCTGCATTCTGTTGTGGATTCAGCCGATGGCTTCCCCGAGGCGGGTGTCCGTGCTTCCCTCTTTTTGCGCGCTGGCCGTGCCGGGATAGCGGTAGACCCGGGCGTTTTCCCCGGCCGGACGATGACAGATGCTGAACCCGTGATGCCGCAGGTCGGCTGTGAGGGTGATCTGCTCATCGTCGCAAGACCAGGTCATTTCAAGCTTGTGCTCGGGCGTGCGCGCGACCTGCAGGCTGCCGTTGAACGCCGCCACCGTATTGCGCAGGCGCATCATGTCCAGCTGGTCGCGCACCACCGGGCGGCGCAACCCCTCTTCCACCATCTCGGTGGTCAACGTGGTGCGGTTGATTTCCTTGTGGCTGGCGACACCGCCCCGATCGGCCGCGGCATAGTCGTTGCGGCCCGCAAACAGATCCAGGTACCAGACCTGGGGGATGCCGGGCATGAACAGCTGGATGGCGCGTGCCAGGCGCAGCTTCTGCTCGTCTTCACCCAGGGCACTGAAGTAGGTCGCGTTGACCTGATAGTAGGCGATCTTCTTGCCCTCCTTGCCATAGAGGTTTTTCACGCGACCGCCGCGCTCCAGTGTCCGGTCGATGACCGCATTGATGTCTTGCGGGTCCATTAGTCCGGGCCGGTAGCCGTCCTCGCGGGTGAATCCGTCGAGATCAAGCACCGGAATGCCGTCGTGGCAACCGAGCATGTTGATGGTGCGGATGCCCCGGGTCTGGATCTCGTCGATCCAGCGCAGCAGATAGGTGTTGCGTCCGCTGTCCAGTGCATCCAGCAGCAGCCCGGGCAGGAAGAAGTCGTAAATCGGATAGCCGGCATCCGATACGGCGTTGTGCAGGTGCTGGCCGTACTGGGCATGGATCTCGGGCAGGAGTGTCAGGCCAAGGCGGCCGGCGATGGACTTGAGACGGGCGAGGTATTCCCAGGTGCCGGGCGTGTTGAAGAAATTGCTCATGCCCGGCTTCTTGTGCAGGTAGGCGAAGGCGTCCAGGCGGATCAGCTTTGCGCCGAAATCGGCCAGCCGCTTGAGCGTTTCCTCGTAGAAGGCCCAGACCGTTGCCGATTCGGCATTGAGGTCCATCTGCCCCAGGTATCGCCGCTTGGACTCGATCACGTCGATGATCGGTCCCAGGTAGTCCTGGTAGTCGCCCAGATCCACTTCGCGAAAGTCCTCTCCGGCGGCGATCTTGGCATTGATCCGGGTGAGGATCAGCTGCACTTCGTCGGGCCTGAGTATGCGCAGGTGCCTCAGGTCGCAGGCCTCCAGCTCACGGTAGTGGATCTCCTGGTAGAAGGTATTCCAGTAGGGCCGTTCGGAGCCGTCGGGAAAGCGCACAAAGAGGATCGGCAGCCCCGGCTTGCGCATGAACAGCTTGTCGAGGTGGTGATCGTAGGGCACCACATAGCCTGCTTCGCACATCTCGCCTTCGCCTTCCCAGAACTTGTTCCAGTCGATGAAGAAGTCGCAGTAGGGGGATTGTTCGCCCTTGGCCAGCAGGTCGATGAACTGGGGGCTGCGCACCGAAAGGTGGTTGAGCACCAGGTCGAACTTGAGCATGATGCCGAGCGCGTCGAGGGCCTCAAGATCCGCCTTCGACACCAGCTCTTCGTTCAGGTCGTACTGGCTGATCGAGAACCCGCGATCCAGATCGCTCTGGAAGAAGGTCGGGAGGATGTAAAACAGCGAGAAGACGTCCTCGAACTCGGGACGCTGCAACAAGGCAACGGTGTCGGCAAGCCGGGTCCCGATGCTGTCGGGATAGGCATTGAACATCACGCCGTTTGGCAAAGATCCATCCGTCATCGAGTGACCACCCTAATCTGTGCCTGTTTTCAGTCCGTTGGATTGGCAGGAGCAAACCCGAACGGCCGCTTCCGCCATCCCGATTCCTGGCTGCCGACAACAATCAGCCTTTGGCCACGGGTTGCCTGACGGGGCCGGATGCCCGGCAAGCCGGCAACCGCGCGGCCGGCGATGTCCCGGTTTTCAGCCCGCATGGCGATGCACACAGCCATGATCGCGTGAGTGCTGCGGGCCATGTCCTTTGAATGCTATCGGCTTCATCGGCGGCGGTCAAAAGGCCGGGCGCTGCCTCGGGGCGCTTTGCACGAATGTCATCGGCGCCCCGATCGGCAATCTGAAGCATTCGCGCAGAGTTTCCGCAACGGCAGATGCCCGGAGATTCCGGCATGACCAAATGCCGCCCGGTCCAAGACAGAGCCGGAGCCGGCCGGATCCGCCTCAGCGCCCGGAGGACCCCGCCGAGCCGTCGGTCGCGCTGAATCGCATGGCCGTGCGCAATCTGCCCTCGAAATGGCTGTTGACCTCGACGTGGCCGGCCCGGGACTGAACCGAGAACCCCTCGGTCGCTGCCGGCTCGATCCCGTCGAATTCGAGCATGTCCGCCGGCCAGTCAACCGTGAGCGTGACCTGCATCGGGTAGTAGCCGTCGAGAAACTTGCGCATGAACGGACCACTGCGCATGACATACCGCCGGGGGCCCTCGCCGGCATCCTGCACCGGCTCCATGGCCAGTGTCCGGGCCTCGACGCAGAGCGTGGCGTCCTGCCCGACCCCTTCGAGCTGCACCGAATGGCCCTCCGGATAGGCTTTGTCGATGCCTTGCGATTCGGTGACCCGGATGTCCCGGATGCGGCCCTCCCGGTAGAGCACCTGCGCCCGGCCGATTTCATCAAGATGATAGTGACACTGGCGCATGCTGGCCCAGCCGGTTTCAAGGCTTTGGGCATCGAGCCGGATGTGATTTTCGTGGTGATGCACGTCCTCCTCGGGCGGCTCGATGAATCGCAACTCACCGAGACTGACGTTCTGGGCCTTTTCGATCTGGTCCGCCCACTCGTCGAAGGCCGCCCAGTCGTCCTGGGCGTCGTCTTCTGTCGCAGCCAGGGGCAGGGCGGCTGCAAGCAGCGAAGTGGCGAGGACTGCGGCCAAAAGCGCCTGTCGAGGCTGATGGCATGCCCTGCGGCGCGGGGATTGCCCCGGGGTCGGTAACGGCATAATCTGTCACGCTCCTGTGTTCGGTTTCAAAGGTACGACCCGTCCCGTGTCGGAAAATATCCCCGAGCCCCTGCTGCGCGTAAAGACGCTGGACATGCAATGGCGTGATCAGAACGCGGCCCTGCGCCGGGTGACTTTCTCGGTCGGCGCGGGGGAGCGCGTGGCCCTGGTCGGCGAGTCGGGTTCCGGCAAGACCGTCACCGCGCTCTCGATACTGCGTCTGCTCGAAGACGATCAGGTGGTCTACCCCGGCGGGCAGATCCTCTACGGCGAGGTCGACCTGCTGAAATGCTCCGAGCGGCAGATGCGGGCCCTGCGCGGGCGGGAGATTGCCATGATCTTCCAGGAACCCATGACGGCGCTCAACCCGCTGCAGCCGATCTGGAAACAGGTGGCCGAGTCCCTGATCCTCCACGAGGGACTCTCGGCCCGGCAGGCCCACCAGCGGGCGATCGAGCTGCTTGATCGCACCGGAATACCGGATCCGGCCCGTCGGGCCGGGTTCTTCCCCCATCAGCTCTCCGGCGGGCAGCGTCAGCGGGCCATGATCGCCATGGCGCTGGCCTGCCGGCCCCGACTGCTGATCGCGGACGAACCGACCACCGCCCTGGACGTGACCCTCCAGGGACAGATCATGGCGCTGCTGACCGAACTGCAGCAAGACTTCGGCATGTCGTTGCTGCTGATCACCCATGACCTGTCGCTGGTGGAAAACCACGCGGACCGGGTGGTCGTCATGCGTGCCGGGGAGGTGGTCGAGCAGGGCCCGGTGCGCACGGTATTCGATGCGCCGCAAGATGACTACACGCGCATGTTGCTTTCGGCCCGACCGACCCCGCTGGCAGACGCGACCCCGCCCGTGCCGGTCGATCCGCCGCCGCTGGCGGTCGACTCGCTGGCGGTCACCTACGGCAAGCCGAAGGGGTTCTTGAGGTCTTCGACGCTGTTCACCGCGCTCGATGGCGTGTGCTTTTGCCTGCAGCCGGGCGAGACGCTGGGAATCGTCGGTGAATCCGGTTCGGGCAAGAGCACCCTGGCGCTGGCGCTGCTGCGGCTGGTTGGTGCGCAGGGTTCGGTGCGGCTGGAAGGCCAGGCGATCGAACAGCTGGGGCAAAGGCGCCTGCGTCCCTTGCGGCGCCATCTGCAGGTGGTTTTTCAGGACCCGTTCTCGGCGCTTTCGCCCCGGATGACCGTGGGCGCCATCGTGGGGGAGGGGCTTTCGGTGCACGAGCCGGACCTGAAGCCGGCCGAGCGGCGCGCGCGGATCGTCGAGGCACTGGAGGATGTGGGTCTGGATGCCACGGCCATGAACCGCTATCCGCACGAGTTCTCCGGCGGACAGCGCCAGCGGATCGCCATTGCCCGTGCGGTCATTCTCAGGCCGAGGATCGTCATCCTGGACGAGCCGACCAGCGCACTGGATGCCACGGTGCAGCGACAGGTCCTGGAGTTGTTGAACCGGCTGCAGCGGGAGCATGGCATGAGCTACCTGTTCATCACGCATGACCTCGCGGTGGTCCGGGCCGTGGCGCATCGGGTGATGGTGCTCTACGAGGGGCGGGTGGTGGAAAGCGGCCCGACGCAGCAGATTTTCGCGCAGCCGGAGCACGAGTACACCCGTCGGCTGCTGTCCTCCGTGGCCCCGGCTGCCTGAAGCCGCGAATGGACGAGGCGCCGGTTCGGGAAGACATCAAGTGCGACAGAAGACAGACCTTCCCCGGCAGGGCATGGATACCCTGGTGCGCCAGGGCGCAGGCCGGTCAATCGCGCGGCACGGGCCGGGTTGGGCCCTGACCGTGCGTGGCTGCACCAATCCGCGGAGGACTTCGTGCAGAGGGTCCGGAACCGACTTCTGCCATGCGGTTGATGCCTGCGCCATGAACAGGCTGCCTGCATCTTCCCGGCATCCGGTCGGCCATGCCGGCTTGCGCCCGTCGATCCGGTCGGGCACCTCCCTGTGGATTGCCGGAAACCGCCGTGCGACGGGGCTTTTCGGGTGATTTCAGGCAATTTCAACACGGTTTTCTCATGAGTGAACGCGTTCAATGGATGCTGCTGGCGCTGGCCATCGGCATCGGTTTCTACCTGCATATCGGCAGCATCCCGCTGTTCGACCTCGACGAGGGGGCATTCACGCAGTCAACCCGTGAGATGTTCCTGCGCGGGGACTTCATCTCGCCGTATCTGAACGGAGAACCGCGGTTCGACAAGCCGATCCTGATCTACTGGCTGCAGGCAGCCTCGGTGGGGGTGTTTGGCTTCAACGAATTCGCGCTGCGTCTGCCTTCGGCGCTGGCCGCCACCGGCTGGGTGCTGCTGGTCTGGGGCTTCGTGGCCCGTGTGCGTGGCCGCGAGCCTGCCTTCTGGGCGGCCTTTATCCTGGCCACCAGCCTGCAGGTGACCGTGGTCGGCAAGGCGGCGATCGCCGATGCAACGCTGATCCTGTTCATGACCGCGGCGCTGTTTGCCACCTATCTGCATTACGTCGAGGACCGGCGCCGCTGGGTGTTGCTGGCATTCGCGGCCATGGGACTGGGGTTTCTGGCCAAGGGGCCGGTGGCGGTGGTCATTCCGGCGGTGGTTTCCCTGCTGTTCTATGTCTGGCAGGGCGCCTGGCGTCGCTGGTTTCGCGCCGTGCTTGACCCGCTGGGTATCGGCCTGTTTCTGGTCATCGCGCTGCCCTGGTACGTGCTGCAGTACCTGCGCGAGGGACAGGCGTTCATCGACGGGTTTTTCTTCCGGCACAACCTGCAGCGGTTTTCCGAGCCGATTCACGGTCATTCCGGTGGCTGGTGGTTCTACCCGGTCACGACCCTGCTGGCAGTGCTGCCATTCACCGCGCTGGTGTTTCTGGCGCTTTCGAGACTGCGCCGGGATCTCGGAGCCAAAAGTGATCCATTGCCGCGCTTTTTGTGGATCTGGTTCGGGTTCGTGCTGGTGTTTTTCAGTTTTTCCGGGACCAAGCTGCCGCATTACCTGAACTACGGCCTGACCGGACTGATCATTCTGATGGCGCTGGTCCTGCCGGAGGCGCGGCGACGCGTCTGGTACCTGTTGCCGGCATTGCTGGCCTTTGTCTTGCTTCTGGCGCTGCCCTGGCTGGTTGAGATTTTCCGCGACGAGATCAACCCGCCTTACGTGCGGGAATTGCTGGCGGATCACCTGGCCTGGTTCGGGCCCGGCTGGTACCTGTTTCTCGGCGTGGTCATCCTGCTGTCAGTCGCGGCGCTGTTTATGCGCGGCATCCGCGTGCCGCAGCTGATGGTGCCGGTCGCGCTGGCCTTTACCCTGGTCGTCAACGGTCAGTTGCTGCCCATTGTCGGCGGATTGCAGCAGGGGCCGATTCGTGATGCCGGCCGGGTTGCCTCAGGGCTGGAGGGTGACTTTGTCATGTACGGGCTGAACACGCCCAGTTTCAGCGTGTACAGCGGCCATCTGGTCGACCGGCGCCAGCCCAGGCCGGGCGAGTATGCCCTGACACGTCGTGACCTGCTGGAGGATTTTGCGCACGAGCCGCCGCTGTTCGAGCGCGCGGGCATCGTGCTGGTGCAGGCGCGCGCCGGAGACTGAGTCGGCTTCAGCCGGCTCGTCGCCAGGGGTTGCTTCCCCCCTGGCCTGTCCGGTGGCGCAGGATGCGTGGCTGTATCCGTCCCTGATCGTCACGGGACACGGCCAGGCGCAGCCGGGCGGGAGAGGGCTGGCTGCCCTTTCGTGTGTCGCGCAGCAGGAACAGCAGCTTGCCCGTTTCCGTGGCCGCCAGTTGCAACCGGCGCAGCTGGGCGAAGCTGGCCTGGTTGACCCAGGCGAGGGCCAGCAGCGGTTGCGGATGGCTTGCCAGCTGCTCAAGTGCCCAGAGGCTTTCCTCGGGGCGCGAGGTCAGCAGGAACCAGAGTCTTTCGAGCGCCACGCCGCCCTGTTGCCAGCCGGTGGCGCAGGGCCTGCCCGGGGGCGAGACGACGAAAACCGGCAATCCTTCCCGGCTTTGCCTGCCGAGCAGTGGCAGCAGCAACTCGACCTCGCCCTGACCCTGGCGCTCGTGCAGCACCTCGACCAGGCCGGTGGCCGGCCAGCCTCCTTCGAGCAGCCGGTCGAGCGCCATCAGACCCGAAGAAAGCCGGGGACCATCGCAGGTCGGGCGAGCACCTTGCCAGACCGCGCCCTGTTCCAGCAGTTGCCGGAGCGTCGGGGAATCGTGTTTGCGGGCGGTGGACTCAGACATGCTCCGCGCCCAGGCGCAGGACGCCCACCACCACGCCCTCGACGAACAGTTCCTGCCGGGCCAGGTCCAGTTCGATATCCGGGATGTCGGGGTTTTCGGCGATCAGGCGAACGAAGCGGCCTTCGCGCCAAAAGCGCTTGACGGTGACCTCGTTCTCGAGGCGTGCCACCACGATCTGTCCATTGCGGGCCGTCTGGCAGCGGTGGACGGCGACCAGATCCCCGTCGAGAATCCCGGCGTCTCGCATGCTCATGCCGCGCACGCGCAGCAGGTAGTCCGCGCTGGGGCGAAACAGGTCCGGCGTGATGTCGAGCCGGCTTTCCTGGTGTTCCTCGGCCAGAACGGGACTGCCCGCGGCCACCCGGCCAATGACCGCCAGCCCGTCCCGTGCGGGCCGTTCTCCGTAACCGGCCAGCTGGATGCCCCGGGAGGTGCCGGATTGCAGCGTGATCGCGCCTTTCCGTTCCAGGGCGCGCAGGTGCGTGACCGCCGCGTTGATCGAGCGAAAGCCCAGCGCGTCGCAGATTTCCTGGCGCGTCGGGGGCATGCCTGCCTGTTCGACGCGCTGGCGGATGAAGTCGAGGATCTCGGCCTGTCGGGCGGTCAGGGGACGTTCCGTCATGGTGTTGACTCAGGGCTTGGAATGGGTAACTGTAATTTTATACAGTTGTTTGTCGAGGGCAAGCTCTCATGAACGTATCCGGTAGGGAATACTGGCTGGCCCTGCGTTTCGGGGCGCTGGCCCTGGAGGCCCTGGAAACCCCCGGGGATGCGGCCCCGGCATTGGTGCTGGCCGGGGCCGGTGCCCACGCGCGCGTCTGGTCTGCCAACCGCGTCGCGATGGATCTGGGTATCACGCCCGGCATGTCCTGGAGCGCGGCCCGGGCAAGGATCGACGAGGAGACAAACTGGCGGATCCTCACCCGGGACCCGCGGGCCGAGTCGGAACGGCTGGAGCAGCTTGCACTCTGGGCAGGCCAGTTCAGTAGCCGGATCGTCAAGCACGAGGACCCGCCGGGCCTGCTGCTGGAACTGGGCGGCGGCCAGGCATTGTTCGGCTCCGTGGACCGTCAGACGGAGCGTCTGCTGGCCGGATTGCGCGACCAGGGTACCTCTTGCCGTCATGCCGGGGCGCCGGTGGCTGCCGCTGCCTGGGCCCTGGCCGGTCTTGGCGTACCGGCCTGTTACGGACCTCGAGACTGGCTGGCGGCCGTTTGCCGCTTGCCCGTCGAGGCCCTGGAGCGTGCGCCGCCCAGGACACTGGCGGCCCTGCGATCGGTCGGAATCGAGACGCTGGCCGCCTGTCTGCGCCAGCCTCGGGCGGAGCTGGCCGCCCGTCATGGCCGGGTGTTGCTGCAGGCGCTGGACGAACTGACCGGCAAGCAGGCGCGGCCGGTCGATTATCATGTGCCTCCGTCACGGTTTGTCCAGCGACAGGCACTCGAATGGCCGACGGCCTCGGTCGATGGCCTGCTGATGGCGACCCGGCGCCTGCTGGTGGCGCTGGAGGGCTACCTGCGCGGCCGTCAGGCCGAAATCTGCCGGCTGCAGTGGTGTCTGGAGCACGAGGATCACCCGGAAACGGTGGTGGCCGTCGGGTGGCGACAGGGCCAGCGGCGGGCCGATGCCCTGCTTGAAGCCCTGCGGTTGCAGGGCGAGCGGCTGGCATTGCCCGCGCCGGTCGAGGCCGTGGTCATACGGGCCGAGCAGATCGAACCTTTGGCACTGGCCAGCGGCGACCTGTTCGACTCGGGTGCCGGATTGGCCGAAGGACTGGACGGGTTGCTCGACCGTCTGGGCGCGCGGCTGGGCGTGCGGGCAGTCTGTCGGGTCCATGCCACGTCCGACCCGCGCCCCGGCCCGGATACGATGCTCGTGGATGTCTCGACGCCCTGGAGCGCCCCGGAGGTTTCCCTGCCGACCAGGGCACCCCGTCCGCTTTGGCTCTGCGAGGACCGTCTTGCGCTTCAGCCGCCCGTCGGCCATCCGTTGGCGGACGAATTCATCGAAACCGGCTGGTGGTCCGACCAGGCCCGTCCCGGCCTGTATCGTCGTGGACTCGGCGCCGGTCATGCCCTGCTGTGGTTCCATCGGCCACTGGCCCGCGAGGGCAGGGAGCAGGCATCCGGCTGGCAGGTCGTTGGCTGTTTTGGTTGAAGCGGGCCATGCATTGCACTGGCCGCGAAAATTTTCAGGCAGGGCCAAGCGTGATCGCCTATACATGATCGGGTGCCCCGATCTGATGACGATCGTCCCTTGCCGGGGTTGAACAGGTCCGACAGCCCTTTGGCGATTCCGGGCCCGGACCGGGGCGCCTCATCCGAACAGTTCGTCAATCACGGGTATCCCGGCCTTGAACAGATTTCTGCCGCTCGTCATGCTGTCCGTGGGCCTGACCTTGCTTTTGCCGGTTTCGGTGCCTGCCGACCCGGCCCCCCAGGGCATCCTGACCCAGCAGGAACTGGTGGCGGTCGGGAATCAGTACGGGCAGGTCCAGGCCGCATGGCAGGCCGAAGTGGACCGGCATGATGCCCGAATCCGCGAAATTGAATCATCCAGCCTGAGCCGCAACCAGAAGGACTTTCTCCAGCAGCGCGAGGTCCGGCGCCATCGCGCCGAGTCCCAGAATCTCGCCCGGCAGCGTCAACAGGTCCAGGATGTTCTGATCACCGAAGCGAACGCGCGCGCCGGCAAGAGCGCCAGTGCCACGCGCCAGCGGATCGAGGCCTCGCTTGGCACGTCCATCGATGACCCTGCCCATCGCGGCATGCGCGGCGACCTGGATGCCCAGGGCGGCGTGCGTAGCGTCGAGGCGCTCAGGCAGACGCTGATCGACGCGGGCATGGACCACGTGCCGGTGCGCGAAACGCCCGGCACGCTTGAGATCGGCACCCGCGAACTGGGCGGCGATTTTGAGGTGACGGTTCACAAGACCGGTCTTGCGGCCCCGGCTGGCAGCCAGTTCGCGGAGATTCGCGATGCGGTGGATGCCCGCAACCACGAGGTCTACCTGTCCGAACGCATGCGCAATCGCGCGGCCGGCACCAAGCAGGTCGGCACGGATTTCGTCGAGGTTCAGGATCATTTCAAGAAGGCTGCCCCCGGCCTGTCGTCCAGTGGCCAGCAACTGGTGGATGATCCCGGGCGCATGCAGACACTGGCCAAGGGAACCGCCAAAACCCTGCAGATCGGGGACGTGTCGGACTCGGAGCTGGCCGCGATAATGCGGCGCCACGGCATCGAGGGCTCGCCGGATGCCTTCCGGCAACGGCTTCAGGCGATCAAGGAAGCGCGCATCGACATCACCGACCCGGCCGAGGCCGGGCGCATCCGGGATGTGGGGAACGAGGTCTTCACCCGCGCCGAGCAGCAGAGTTACCGGCGCGCACAAGCCGAAATCGAGACGCGGACGGCCGAGATCGAGCGTATTCGTGAAAACATCCGCAAGGTCGATGCCATGAGTGATCGACCGGACACGCGTGCCCGCCGCGAGGCACTCAAGAAGTCCCTGCAGGCCCGCGAGCAAGGTATCCGAAACGAGATCATCGATTCGCGCAGCAAGATGCGGGCCTCGGCCGAAGCCAGTGCCGAGTTGCGCCAGCAGTCCGGTTTGGAGCCTTCCCGGGTGCATGCCGAGACCGATGCGGGCGGGGGGCGCACACCGGCAGACCCGGATGGCGGTCGATCCGTCAGCGGGGACGGCGACAGCCGCCCCGGCCCGGGCAGCGATACCGATTCGGGCCGTACCCCGGCTGCCGATGCGGAGGGTGCGCCTCGTCCTCGTCCCGGGCCGGATGCCGATTCGGGTCGGACGCCCGTTGCTGATGCAGAGGGTACACCACGGCCTCGGCCGGATGCCGACGCAGGGCGGGCCCCCGGTGCCGACACACAGACCAGCTGGCAGAAAGCGGCCAGCGGCGCGGCGCGTGCCTACGAGGTCTATGGCGTGGTGACGGATATCGCGGACATCGGCAAGGCTGCCAAGACCCTCGAGGAATACATGGAAGGCAAGGTCTCCGCTGGCCAGGTCGTGCGGGAGGCGCTCAATCTGCCGCCGCTGTCGCCGGTCGGCACGCTCGTGGGCACCGCGGAAATGTCCGGCCAGCGCCTGGCGGATTACATCAAGCTCCAGCAGGAGCTCAAGAAGGCCAACGAGACCAATCTTGAGGCGTACCTCAACCAGTGGGCACTGCAGTTTCGCAAGGCCGGCATGACGACCGAGGAAGCGCGTCGTTACGTGGCAGCCTCCATGGAGGCCGGCAATATCGATGTACTTGAAGCCCGGGCCGCCCGTCTGCGTGCCGAAGGACACCCGATCGACATCCCCGTGCTGGTCGTCGAGGAGAGCCCGGGCCCCGATGGCGGCTACTGGTACCTGTGGGAGAACACCAAGGATCTGGGCGTCGGCATGGCTCACTCCGCCTATGAAGGCGGTGAATATATCGTGACTGCCCCGGGGCGCATGGTCACGGCACTGGGCGAGCGGGAACTGGAGGAGGCCATGCTCGCCTATCGGAGTGCAACGGACGAGGCCGACATGAAAACACGGCTGTTCCGTGCCCTGCGTGCTGCCGGCATCGATCGCGAGCGTGCCCTCGACGGGGTCCACCGGGGTGGCTCGGCCCTGACCAGCCTGACCCGCGAAGCGCGGGAGAATATCGCCCTGGCCCGCGAAGAGGCGGCGCGGGTCGAAGCCGAGCGACTGGCCCTGCAGGAACGGATCGAAGCGGTCATTGCCCGGATCGAACGGTTGTGGTGGATGGACCTGTCCCTGCGGACGACGCCCCCGACGCCGATCCCGATTCCGCACGGGACCGAGCCGGATGCCATGGTCGACATCGAGGTCCGGCTGGTCGGTGGGCTGGACGAGGCGGTTTCCCGAATCGAACGGGAACTGACCGCGATTACCGGCCAGCAGCCGACCATCGACACGCAGATCAAGCTATCCCTGCCCGGCGCGACTCGGGTGGACCCGGAAACCTGGAAGGGGCAGTTGCCCGCCGAGCAGGACGTCTACCCGCTGGTGGCGCAAATCCTGGTTCGCATCTCCGGCCTGCCCGGTGACTTCGCCCCTCTGCAGCGTACCGTCCGGCGTACCGTCGAGGAGGCGGTGATGGTCAAGACGGCCGAGGAGCGGATCGCATTTGCCGAGCCGGCCTACGAGTTCATCGACGGGGATTACGAACCGGTTCATGCCGTGACGGAAAACCTCGACCCGGAAGGCGCCTATTACTATTACTGGACGTTCCGCGACCAGGCCGGCATCACCGACGATCCGAGCTGGAAGCTTTTGGCCAAACTGGACGAACCGACCGAGTCGCAGCAGCAGACCGCGACCGTGGCCCTGGCCGATCTGGCATCCGGCATGCTGCTCGACGAGGCCTTCACGACCGTGACCGTAACCCCCGCCGAATTATCGGAGGCAACCCGTGAAATCGACCTGTTCGGCAACCGGGTGTACTGGACTACGGCCACCCCGCTGGCCAATGATCCGGCCGTCCGGCTGCCCGAGTCGATCATGCGGGTCACGCCAAGTGTCGATGGCATTGTCGGCGAAATCCGCACCGACTCCCTCGCCTGGGAGCGGTTGCAGGCCCTGATGGATCCGGAGCAATCGGTCGATGCGCTGTTGCGGGCAAAGATCCTCGAGCAGTTTGCTGCCATGGGCATCGAGCCGGACGAGGCCACGGTCGCCCAGGCGTTGCGGACGACCAAGGCTTTCTCGGGAATGGCCGGGGCGGACGGACAGATCGAGATTCCGGAGCTGCTTGCCCATGGGCTGGTTCGTGCCGGCCAGCCGGTTTCCGTGCGCGTGGCGGTGTCACTGCCGATGCCGCCGCGGATTGCGGTGACCTTCCGCGATGCGCAGGGGGCGGTCTCGCTCGATGCCCAGGTTCGCCTGCGCGAGTGGGCGCTCTCCACCGGATTCGCGCAGACACAGCCGGTCTCGGGCAACAATGCCGCCGTGACGCTCGAGTGGACTCCCGAGCCGGGTGACGGGCGTGAATCGGTCGGCCTGAATCTGCTGCTCTTCTACGAAATCGACTTTTACCGTCGAGGCACGGATGAGCCCTACACCGAGGAAGGCCAGCCGCTGCGCTACGAGAATTTCTCCACCTTCTATCCGATCGGCCAGCTGTTCCTGCCGGTTGAGCAACCAATTACGGAGCGCCCATGAAGGCCCGGCACCTGCCTGCATGGCGCTTCTGGCTGCTTGCCGTCGCGCTTGCCGCAATCCAGACCTTTGTCGCCAGCGTGCCTGAAGCGGCCGAAGGAGCGACCGCCACCTTGCTGCCCGAAAACTTCCTCCGGCGGCCTGATAATTTGCTGATCGATCCGGATGACGCCCCTGGCGACCACCGGGCGATCACGCCCATCCGGGTCCGTGCCGAACAACCGGGCGAACTGTCGTTGCGGGACGCGAGTGGCGAGGTTGTGGCGCGGGATCGGGGCGCGCAGCCGGCAATCGTCCATGACTGGCGCCACGATGCCGGGGAGCCGGTTCCCGACACCGTCTTCACGATCCAGTTCACCCCGAACGACGGCCAGCCCGGTACGCGCCGCCTGTTGCGGGTGCGCGCGGGCGAAGCGGTCAATCGGGTGTTTGGGCCCGGTCCGGACGGGCAGGGCTGGCAGATGCAGCCGACCGAGGTGCAGACTTTCATGCCCTCGGGCCTCGACTCGGCCGGGCAGTCCGGGCTGATCGAGGCGCCTGAGGACCTTGAGCGGGAACTGGCTGCGCTGCTTGCACTGGAAGAGCCGGCGGACCCGGTGCAGCGTGCCGGCGAACTGCGTGCGGCCGGCCAGGCGCGCATCCTGGAAGGCGACTACGAGGCGGCTCTGAAATTGCTGGAGCAAAGCCTTGCGTTGTCGCATGATGCGGCTCTGGCCGATCGTATCGAGCGCCTGCGGTTGTTTCTGGAGGTTCGAAGCGCTCCGGGCCAGGAGGCCGG